>CALHXU010000277.1 GCA_938040365.1 uncultured Acidimicrobiales bacterium | reverse complement strand
CAGAGTTTTTGGGAGCGTGGCCGAAAGGACTGCCATGGGTGCATCGGGCTTAGCCAGCTACCCAGGTAGTGAGAAAGTGCGGGCCTCCCCAGCTCGATTCCGTCGCATCAACACGCCACGACGGAGTCGAGCTGGGGTTCGGCACTGACATTGCCACTGACATTGTCCTCTGCTTGGGCTCTCGGGCTGGCCACTGTTGTTGTCGCCTACGCTACGGTTCGCGAGATGTGGGAAGACCGATATAGCAGCGATGATCGTTACCTCTTTGGCACCGAGCCAGCACATGTGCTTCGGGAGAATCCTTGGATCGCTAACGGAGCGAGTACTGCCCTGTGTGTCGCCGATGGGGAGGGGCGCAACTCGGTATCGCTTGCACGACAAGGTCTCGATGTCACGTCGTTCGACCTCTCACCAACAGCGATTGGCCGAGCGAACGATCTCGCCACAACCGCTGGCGTGAGCATCGATGCGTCTGTCTCGCAGTGGGACGAGTGGGATTGGTCGAGGCGCTTCGACCTCACCGTTGCGATCTTTGTGCAATACACCGGACCCGACCAGCGACCGCAGCAATTCGCCGACCTTCGTTCCGCCACCAAGCCGGGAGGCCGGCTGATGTTGCATGGCTTCACACTTCAGCAAATCGAGTATGGAACGGGCGGTCCGCCAGTAGCGGAGAACATGTATACCGAGGAAATGTTGGCCGACGCGTTCGGGGACTGGAACATCTTGCGGCTCGCGGCCTACGACCGCATCCAGGACTCGGGCAACGCCCACGTCGGGCGAGCTGCCCTCATCGACCTCGTCGCCGAGCGACCCGCATAACGGACTCGACTCCTTGCTCTTTCGCCCGCCCCGAACCGACGGGTTCACTGGCGCCTTCGGCGACGGACCGCTCGGGCCCTGCCGGCCCGCCCTGGACTCTAGGCAGCTTTGTTTGTCCGGCCGGTTTGGTCGGTTGGTTGGTGTGCTGCGATTTCGTTTGGGGTTGCTGGCCGGGTGGTCCATATGCGTTTGGGTGGTTGGTTTGGTCCGGCGCGGTCGTTCGTGGGTGTCTGGTCTGGTGGTGCGTTTGTCCAGATGAGGGTGCGTTTGGTGTCGTGGAGCCAGGGGTGGCAGCTTTTGCAGACGAGGGCGAGTTCGTCGATGTTGGTTTCGCCTTTGTCTGGGGCGTTGTAGGGGAGCAGGTGGTGGGCTTCGCAGAACTCTGGGTTGCGGGCGCAGAGTACGCAGCCGCCGTCGCGGGCGATGAGTGCTGCGAATTGTGTTGGTGTGGCGTATCGGCGTTGCCGCCCGAACCAGAGCACGTCGCCGGATTCGTTGTAGACGGTTCCGGCGATCACCGATTCGCAGTCGTAGCGTTCGAGGACTGACTCTGGCAGATAACCGCTGCCGTCTGGGCACGTTGCTCGGATCTCGCTTGCGGCGGTGTCGTCGACGATGAGGCTGACGTGGATCATTGCTTTGGGGTGCGGCGCTGACACACGAGTCTTCGTGTCGCCGTTGCCGTTGGTGCTGGAAGCACTCATGTTTGTGCTGTTGCCGAGGATGATTTCTTCGGCGGCGTCGAAGCGGCGTTGGTGGTGGGTGCGTGGGTGTTCGTGGTGTGGGAGGTCGCGTCCGCCGTCGGCTTGGTAGAGCTCGTCGGCGCGTTGTTCTACCCGGCGCTTCATTGCCGCGATGCGTTCTTGGGGGCCGGTGAGGGTGAGGGTGGCACATCCGGTTATGGGGTCGTGGCCTGCGACTGCTTTGCGTTGTTGGTTTTGTCGGTCGTAGCGGCTTTGGGCGGCGTTCTCTTCGCGCTGTTCGAGCCACCGCTGGGTGATTTTGTTGGCGTCGTCGGGTTTCGAGCTTTCGATATCGGAAATCAACTTCGAATCTGACGCTGCCTCGGCGCCTGACTTTTCGGTGGCGTGGGCGATGGCGTCGAGTTGCTCGGTGCCGATATGGCCCTTGGCGAGTTTGTCGGCAAGCGAAGAGTTGTGGGCGACGGTCTCCGAGCGTTTCGAAGCTTTGAGGGTTTCTTTGCGTGAACGGGTGCCGCCAGCACTGCTAGCGCGTCGTCGGTCGCGTTCATCCAATGAGGCCAAATGCCGGGTTTCGATGGCGGCGAATTCGCGTTGTGCCTTCTGCGCAAATCGTACGCCAGCCGATGGCGCCATGTCAGACACAGCGGTGGCGAGCAGCTGGAGTGCTGTCTCAATGTCGGTGTGGTCAATGATGGCCATAACTTCACTATATCGAACAAATGTTCTGTTTCAACTCGAACAGTAAAATAGTTTCTCGATTTGCAACGGAGCGTGTCCATTCTGTTGAGTGTGCTTTATCGGTGTGCGTCGCTGCCCACCGTTGTCTTTCGTGTGGCAGAGTTGCGACATGGGACGTTCCTATGGGTCGATAACAAATGCGATGATGAGTTTCATTGCGGAGCAGTCGATGTTCTTCGTCGCTACTGCACCGCGCGAGGGCGGTCGTGTGAACGTCTCTCCAAAGGGTTACGACTCCTTCAGAGTGCTCGGGGCGAACCAGGTCTGTTATGTCGATCTAACCGGGAGTGGGGCGGAGACTATTGCGCACCTGCGCGACAATGGCCGGATCACGTTTATGTTCTGTGCGTTCGAAGGAAAGCCAAACGTCGTGCGCCTCTATGGGTCCGGCCGCCATGTGCAGCCGGGCCACCCCGAGTTCGACAGTCTTCTCGAGAGGATCCCGCACCATAGTGGAGTTCGAGCGATCGTCGTAGCAGACATCGACCGAACCTCGACATCGTGTGGCTACTCCGTGCCCTTCATGGACTACATCGAAGACCGGCCACGCCTCGAAGAATCCCTCGCTGCAAAAGATGATGATGAACTCGACCGGTATCGGGCGGAGAAGAACACGGTCTCGATCGACGGCTTGCCTGCGCTCGACTAGATCTCCTTGCGACCGTTGAGCCAGCTCGCTCTCGTGAACTGCTTATCGATCGAAGAACAGGGCTGTGACCGATGTACAGCGATTTCACCTGCGGCGCGGTGAGCGCCTAGCGTGGACCGCCGTGAGGCCTCTGCGAATACTCCTTTTTGCTGTCGTCTCGTTGATCCTCAGCGCATGCCAGATCGATGCCGTTGTCGACGTCACCGTCGAAGAAGATGGCTCGGGCACTGTTGTACTCACGACCACCTTCGACGAGAACGTCATCGCGAATGCGCCAGAGCTCTCCGACTCGCTCCAGACAAACGACCTCGCTGCTGCTGGGTGGGACATCGAAGAGCTGGTCGACACACCGCAATCACTCGTCGTCCGAGCCACGAAAGACTTTGCGACCGCCGATGACCTCAACGGGGTGCTCGGCGAAATTGCAGGCCCGAACACACTCTTTTCTGACTTCACCGTCGAGCGCACCCGCTCGTTTGCCCGGACCACCTATGAGGTCACCGGGGTCGTCGATCCGCTTATCCCGCTGACGACCTTTGGTGATGACACGGTCACCGGTCTGGTCGGTAGTCCGCTCGGGCTCTCGGTCAGCGAGTTGGAAGCCATCGCTGGTCGACCCCTTAGCGAGACGGTCACGCTCGACTTCTCGATCACCCTTCCCGCAACGGTTCAGGCAAACACGACCGACGCAGATGGTGCAGTAGCGACCTGGTCGCTGACCCCACAAGACCGACTCGCAACCGACATCGAAGTGTCTGCGAGCATCGAAGATCAGCTTCCCCGGATTTGGGCTGCGGTTGCATTGGTTGCGCTCGGCGTGTTGTTCACGCTCGTCATCTTCAATATCCTCGCCCGCTTTAGCGGACGCCGGGTCGACGATCGGGGTGAAGAAGTTGTCCAGATGCGCCGCCCAGAAAAGATCGCTGCCGAGCCAGTCGCTGCAGCACGAGAGCGGCCACCGAAACTCGAACTTGTCGTCATCGATGCGCGCGGCGTGCTGTACGACGAGTCGAACGATGTGGGAGCGCGACTCATCCCATTCGCCCGCGAGCGCGGCAGCAAGGCATCCCTCCAAGAAATCAACGACGCCTTTCGAGTTGCGAGCCTCGGCCGTCTCTCGAGCGCAGAACTTTGGGCACAACTC
>CALHXU010000276.1 GCA_938040365.1 uncultured Acidimicrobiales bacterium | reverse complement strand
AGCAGTTCGCCGTGACCCGAGACTTCAATCCTGGCCGCCTCAACTTCGAAGTTGACGACGGCATCGTCACAAAGGTGACTTTGGGTTAGCGGTTACCGCTGGCTTGAGGCCAGTTACCGCTGGCTTGAGGCCAGTTACCGCTGGCTTGAGGCCAGTTACCGCCGGGCCGGGCTTCCCAACGAGAACACGGCAGTCGCCACCGGAATCAAAACCAAGATCAACACGGCACGCGCATACGAACCCGTTGCCGACTCGAGAAACGCGAGGGTGATCGGGCCGATCGCGGAAAAACCAACGGTCGCCGTCGTGAGCACCCCCTGGATCGCACCGAGTTCGCGAATCCCAAACCACGCTGGCAGCAGTGCTGTGGTCACGGTGCGGATCGCCCCACTCGCAGCCCCGAGCATGATTGCATAGGCAAACACAACGAGCCCCGGAGCAACGATCGCCGCAAGAATCTGAGCCGCGGCGAGCAAACTCACCGATGCAGCTGGCAACAACCGGCCGCCGACGCGATCGACCAAGACGCCGAAACCAAAGCCGGCGATACTCGAACCGACCACCTGCGGTAAGAACATCGCAGCTGCCGCCGTCGTGCTCAAACCTGCACTCGTCAAGAGATCGATTTGATGAAAGTTCAATGCGGTGGTCAACATCGATGCTGCACCGCTAATCGCAACCAGGATCCAAAACCCGCGGGTGCGGACAGCTTCATCGCGCGACATCGAACCCTCCAGGACCGGCTCGCCGTCGAATCCATCCTGTGGTGTGGGCCCACGTTGTGCGTCAGCCGAACTTCGTGGCATCGAAGCAAGACCAAACCATGCAAGTGGAACCACCGTCGAAACAATCACCGCGGCAGCGATCAACCACGTGGTTCTCCAGCCGTAGGCCGAGATTGCGAAACCGAGCAGAATCGGCGCAGTCGCAAGCAGCCCAGCCGACAGCGTCGAGAACAACCCGAGCGCGGTGCCGCGGTCACGATCGAACCGAAGCGAAACGGTCATGCTGCTCACGAGTGACAACGAGCCTTGTCCGAGAAGACGGATGCCAATGAATCCAATCGCGAGGCTCACCAACCCGGACACGAGCGACATGTTCGCTAGGGCAAGGCTAAAGACCAGCCCGATCAAGACTTGCGACCGGCGTACCCCATGTCGGTCGATGAACCGTCCCACGAACGGCAAGAACAGCGAGCCGCTCAGCGTCCCGACGAGGTACGCACCCGAGACTGCCTCGCGCGAGATATCGAGATCGGAGATGAAGTGGTCGATAAAGACCGAGACGCCGATCGTTTGGCCAGGACCGGTCAGGCCGGCCGCCAGCACCGCAAAGGCAAGGATGGGGCCGCCACGGCCTTTCGCCCTGGTTCGCAGGTCGCGGTTCGCAGTCTTTGTTGGCGGCACCATAGAACGCTACGGGGAAAGCTCACACCCGGTGACTCTCTGTCGATAAAATTACTGTGATGCCTCACCGTTACGGCTTGGTCCTGGGTCAGGGACGTTCAGGGACGAACTGGATTATGGACAGCCTTGACGCGTCGCCAATTACGTTCTGCCGCAACGAACCAAACGAGTGCGTGCCCTCACAGTTTGACCGGCTCGTTAACCAATGGCGCATCGGTGCCGACGGTGCCGCGCTCAGCCAATGGTGGGATCAGGTGATCGAACATACCGCAACGCACATGGGTGAGCGGGATCACCGGCTCAACAACCCTAAAACCTTCGTGCACCCGATTTCCCAAGCCTTGGGAATTGCCCAACTGTCGGCTCGGCCGCGATTTCGCAAGTTTGCATCACGAGCGATCTGGGCGTGGGACGACGGCGAGTGGAAGATGCCACGGTGGGTCGGCAACCTCAACGATCCCGAGATCTTCACCATCGTGAAGTTGGTCCAAAGCTACAACTGGGCCACGTGGGTACTCGAGAATCGTCCCGAGGTGCCCGTAGTGCAGATCGTGCGCCACCCGGGCGCCCGCCATGAGAGCTTTCTGCGTCGCTATGTTGCTCACGCGGGCGCCGAAACGACCCGAATCGCCAAGATTGAACAACTTCGCGAACTCACCACCGAACCGGGCATGAAGGATCGCATGGGCTCGGTCGACGACCTCACCCTTGCTGAGGCCGAGACATGGTTTGGGATCTACCAAATGGAGACGTTCGAGCTGCGCGCTGCCGAGTCGCCTCGGTATCTCCGAGTCGTCTACGAAGAGATGGTCGGTGATCCAGGCGGCACCATCGAGCGAATCTACGATCACCTCGGATTGCCGCTCCCCAACGAGGTTCGATCAACGATCGAAGCGCAGCGATCCACTTCGGTGTTTGGTCCGGTGAGCAAGGACCAGCACGAGCGGGTCGATCTCTGGCGCGAGCGCCTTGATCAGTCCGACGTTGAGGCGATCGACAACATTCTTTGCACCTCGTCGATTGCGTCGTGGTGGTCGAGCGACGCCAGCGAAGAACAACAAGTCGCGTAGCTGGCACCCGCCCTAGGCGTACTGCACAAACCCTTCGGTTATGCCGAATAGGTTTCTAGGGTGCCCTCGTCAGATCGTCGCTGCCAGGTGAGCAACCGTTCGGTGCCGAGTACGAGCAACACGAGTTCGCCAACCACGGTGCCGATGACCGCCCCCACCCACGACAGGCTTGGGATCAACGCGATGTAGAGCGCGAGGCTGACCACAGCGGAAATGCCCATGACCCACGCTCGGGTCGTCGTACGGCCAAGGCCGAGAAGTGCGCCGATCGGGACACCGCTCAGCGCTTTGATGGGCATAAAGATGAGGAGCCAACGCGCCATCCGAGAACTCTCGGCGAAGTCCTCGCCAAGAAGCGGTTCGAATAGTTCAACGCCAAAGAACAAGATGACGCCGATCGGCAGAATCGTTGCCATGTTCAGCCACGCAAAGCTCTTGGCGCGCCGCACATGGAGGCCGTGATCGTCGGCATCGTGAGGGAGCAAGCGGTTGTGCATTGCGCTCTGCAGCGCACGGATTGGTGTGAACGCCATGTTGATCACTCTGAACGCTGCGCCGTACACACCGGCGACAGGTTCCATCCCGTAGGCGTTCAGCACCGTCTTGTCGCCATCGAGTTGGAGGTTCGATCCAACCATCGGAACCGAAAAGCTCAACGCCATGTTTCGATCGTCCTTGCTGAAACCGCCGGGCAACACCCGTAGGCCCGCAGCGGGAAGCGTTCGTGTCAGGACCCAGATCGTGAGCAGCGAGAACAGAACGCTCGTTGCAATACCGATGTTGGCGATCGTGAGCTGGCCACTGACCGAGAGCGAGACCACGACGATGATGCGGATAAGGACGACCGTGATCCGGAGTCGGCTCGCAGCCGGAACGCCCTTCACGCCTTGCAAGACGAACGAGGAGATCATCACGACCGTCAGCGCCATCAACTCGGCAAACACGATCGAGCCAATTTCGAGAAGCGACAGCGTCCGAACGGTGGCGAGCGCAACCAACACGGCGAGGATCGACCCAGCGCTCGCGAGGGCAAGGCCCTGGCCCAACATGGCGCGCGTTACCGCCGCGGGATCCTTTTCGTCTCTGACGATCCGCTGCAGTGCAGCGAGGCCAACGCCAGCCCAAGCCAAACCGCCGAGTGGGCCAATGATGCCGAACAGGCCGATGTAGGCGCCGTAACCCTCGTCGCCAAAGATCGGGATGAGCAGGAGGAATGCAACGATGTTTGCAACGACGGTCAGACCATCGAAACCGAGCGACCAGACCACATCGTTTGCAAACGAAAGGCGGTCCTTGCGTTTGGTGTGGGCGTCGTCTTCGTCGGGGTTTAGTGGAGCATCTGAATTTGGTTCGTGGGTAGCGGTCATGACTTCGACGACCGAGTCCCATTGAGCTGGCTGAGGTTCGCGTTAGTTACTCCCGCCCTTGGCTGTGCATAGCGGGAAAGCTCGTTGAGAGTCGCGACTCGGTCGAGACGAATGGTGACAATGCGAATCATGGCGAGCAAGCTCAGGTACGGGCCGAGGAACACCGGTTCAGAGAGTGACGCGACCGTGAGCGTTGCGATAAAGACGAGGGCGAAGGTTCCAAACTGTTCGCCTCGACGGTACGACCGGAGTGATGCGAACAAGGTCGAGAGGTACAGCGCGCCGAACAGTGCAAGGCCAACCACGCCGATCTGCGACGTCAGATCGAGCACGCCGTTGTGGCCATGCGGTGCGCGGAAACCAATCTCACGCCACAGCTCGATCGAAATGTCGTTGGGTGGTGAAAAGAACAATCCGCCGCGTCCGTACCCGAGGATCGGCCGTTCGGTAATGGCCCCCCATACCGCAGCCCAGATGTCGGTGCGGCCACTGAAGGTCGGGTCCTTGCCGGTCGCCTCGAGGAAGATCGTCAGGCCGGTGCGAGCGCCGAATGCTCCTGCGACCGCGACCACGGTCGTCACGACGACGGCGATCGACATCACGCGGTCGTCAGCCCGTTCGTTCGCACGCAACCACGCGTACGCAGCCACCGCCACCATTGCCGAGGTGAGGCCGGTGATCGATTGACTGCCGATGAGCATCACCGACGTTGCGGCTACGGTCGGCCACTTCGTCCACGGATTTCGATCGGCGACGATCACGATGCCGAAAAGGATTGCAAGGAAGGGGCCGAGGTCATTCTTGTGCGGGAACAGCGCGTGCCAACCTTCGAGCACCTCGCCGTTCAGCAGCGCGCCTGCACGGCTCGACGGAATTGCCACCGTCGCAGCGACACTGATGGCGAGGACGAACTGTCCCGCCCGAAGCAGCCAACCCATGACATCACGGTCCGAGAGCACTGCACCCATAATCATGAAGCCCAACAGAAGCGGCAGCTGCAGCCGGATGAGAAATGCGGTGCGTTCGGGGTCTTCGGTCCACGACAACGACAGGAAGATCCAGATTGCGAGCAGGATCGGCGGAAGCGAAATCGTGAGCGTCTTGATGACCTCAGCACGAAGCAGGAACAACACACCGATCGGAATGAGAGCGACTGCGGCGGCGGCAAAAGGAGGGTGTGGAACGGCCTCGAAGTGCAGGAGCACACCGAACAGGAAATAGACGGCGCAGGCAAAGAACGCAATCGGTCCAGCAGACGTCTGGACCCCGTCGATCGAGTCCATCGACCTTTCGATTGGGCGCTCGGTCTTTGCGCCTTTTGCGTTGAATACCACACTCATCTATTCGGCCACCAATGTGTCTTCCGAAGTAAATCCGACGGTTCCGGCTAATGCGCCGAACGTCCAAATCGCTTCGGCGTGACTCTGCTGCACGGTAAATTCACTGTGCCCCGCAAAGACGCCTTGGTCAATAAAGTTTTGCAGGGTTGGCCATCCGCCCGGGTCTGGAGTTGCGCCTGCGGGCCGCAAGAAAAAGTTGAGGTACCACTCGGGAAGCCGATGCGACGCGAAGATTCCATAGATCGGGGTACCCGGCCAAATCTCGAGGCCGGAACGCCGCTGGTCGACGAGAAGTGGCTGTCGAGGATTCTCGGTGCCCACGCCCGTGATGTAGGTGATTCCCGCTGGGTTTCCGCCGAGCGCAAAGCTTGCGTTGCGAACCGTTTGATCTCGATACTTCGGATCTCCGCTCAAAAGGAACGCCCGCATGAGACCAACCGAATGGGGGATGCTCGGACCATTCGACCAGATGAGCGTGATCTCAGGCGCTTCGAGCGCCCAGCCGAACGCTGTGGTCTCTCCAACGAAGAGCAGTTGATCGGCGACACGAATGATGCTCGACCGTGCATTTGCCCGGACGTCGTCGCGACCGAGTTCGGCGGGCAGGGTGGCGTATCGCCAGTTGCTCTCACACGATGAAGACAGTACGCACGGCTCGGGGTCGAGGTCGTCAACCAATGGCGTCAACTCGAGGAAGAGATCGTGCCACTGCTCATCTCCAGTCGCCCGGTACAGGCTGACCGCAGCGATCGCCCGCTGTACGTCGAGGTCCTGATCGCCGGCGGGAACAGTCCCAAGGTTTGCTTCCGACCACGACATGGCACGGAGCGCCGAATTCAAATATTCGCCAGCCGCCGCCGGGTCGTACGGGGCGAGTACATGAGACATGTCGGCTGCGACCGCTGCATAAATGCTCGTCGACCAGGCATCGGGAGCGTACGCGAAGACGTCGAGCGTTTCGGTCCACGAGGTGCTTCCATCGAGTGAGTAGCTCTCGGCCTCGATGCCACCTCGAATTGCCCCGTCGGCGTCCTGAAGTCGGTTGAACAAGTCGAGCGTCCAGCGAGCTTCGTCCAGCAGGTCGGGGACCTCGTCGCCCGACTCTGGAATGTTCAACTCGAGGGCCCCGGTCGTATCGGGAAACAGTTCGACCAAATCGATCAAACGTCGCGCCATCCACAGGTGCTGTACCCGGCGGTCCCAATCGCCCGCATCGAAATGTCCGCCCCACGCGTTGTCGATGTTGAGGCCGGTTCGGCCTGCCACGAGCTCGACGAACGGTTCGCCCTCGCCGCGTCCGTTCGGATCCTCGACAAGCGTTTGGTTCGTCGTTTCGACCACGAGGCCATCGTCGGGGTGATACCCGCGAGGACGGGAGAACGCAGTAAATGGTTGCTCGAGTTCAATGCCGGAACGTTGATGAAAGAGTGCCCGTGCAACCGTTGCGGCCATTGCCTGCCACGGCCCCTCGATCGAGATGTCGAACGGCGTCGAACAACCAATGTCATCGACACAAAGCCGATAGCGTCCCGCTCGTTCGAGAGCCGAGAAGTCAAAGATGGTCGTCGGTCCGCCAGACAAATCCCCCCGCCACAGCTCACCCTCATTGAACGGGCCGACAAACGCGGTTCCGACAACGGACAAGACCTCTTCGCCAGATTCGATATCGAACACACGAGCGGTAGTCCCGGCAACATCGGTGACCTCCTGCTCGAGTTCGGTCCAGACGTTTACGTACCCGATCTTTTGGTCGGAAGCGCCCCACCCCAATTCGCCCAAGCGAACCGCAGGGCTAAAGGCATCGGCGGCGACCGAACCCAGGCTTGGGGCGTCGAAGCCCGAAAGGCTCACCGACGCATCCGAACCTGAAATGGGCTCGGTGAGGCGCACGTGCAGACGATGACGCATGGCGAACGAATCGCCAATATTGCCGACCGGCCAACTTTGGCGAGCCACTTCGGCAACTTCCACAGCGTTGCCGTCGATGGTTACCAACGTGGTGTTGGGCAGCCAGCGGTCGACGGGAAGATTCGGTCCTTCGAGCCACGCCTGTCCCGTTTCTTCGAAGGTAACTTCGCCGACGATCATGTCGAGTTGTAAGACATTGCTCGCAACCCGGGTAACGCGGACATTTTCGGGGTTGGCGTCGGGTCCGGTCAACGGCGTGATCGGGGGAAGGATAGACAGCGCGAGCGTGTCGATGCTTCCGATTCGCTCGCCATCGCTGCGCCGATACCGGACAAAGAACTCTTGCACGCCGGTCGACAAGGTCATGACGTCGATATCTGCAATCGACTGCCACGAAGCATTCGCAAATGTTGGCTCGAACGCAATCTGAACTTCAGCGGCGTTCGTTGGCGCAACAAGGTTGACGTCGACCGCTTGGGTCGACTGTTCGTGGAAGACCCGAACGGTGAACGGGCCGGACCGGTCAATATCGTCGACGGTGCCGAGCGAGTTGTCTCCAACGATTCCCGCTTCGCCGGGTCCGCTCGCCGCAGGTGGGACGTCACTATCTGACGATCCGCTACACGCCGCGGCGATGAGTGCGAGGACCACGAAGATGAGGATCGGCCGCTTCGCACTGCGAAACGGCCGCGACAGGTCGTTCATTTTGCGACCACCGTCAACACCGAGTCGCTGACCTCGAGACTCTCCGATATCGCCATCGCGGCAAGTTCTTCACGGTCGCGATGTTCATCGATCGCGACAACCGTCACGATACGTCCGGAGAAGCGTTGCGATTGGAGTTCTTCGTGGTCGGCAAAAATCACACTGTCCTGCGCGCTGAGGAGTTCAAGGATCCCCTCGACGGTAGGTGATTCGCCGGCATCTTTATCGTCGCCCATCAGCGACACCGAGTAGCCGCGCTCGCGAAAATGGTCTGCCAGCACAGACTTGAGGTGCTGGGTTCGGTCACGATTTACCCCAGCGAACGAGACGACCTGCAAACGGGTGTCGGGGAGCCGGTTGAGAATCTGGGTTCCGACCGACGAAATATCGTGAAGCACCTTTCGCCGGCGCCGCGGCAGGGCGAAACCGGAGCGCTTGAGTGAAACACTCGTTGGCCATACCGAAGAACTGAATTGATCCGCAGCTCGAAGCGAAACCCGATCTCGAGCGGTCAGCCCAACCCCAGCAGCAGCGATAGATATGGCGATCAACACGCCCTGGACGAGTCCGAGGCCGTTACCGGTACGGGTCGGCTCAATTGGCCCAACCGCGTTCGCCACGACGGAACTATCCAGAATCGTCGACAGCTCGATCTGTGCTACCGAGCGTTCAGCAATGAGTAGGTCGATCTCTTGGTCGAGCTTGAGGATCTCATCCCAAAGTTCCGGTCTGCGAAGCACAGCTTCGAGGTAGGTCGAGACAAGGCCGGTGTCGCGAACAACAACCGAAGATCGCAGTCGGGTATCGAGAGAAAGTCGGTCGTCACGGGCGGCTTGCAGCTCATCTACTGCCGTGCTGATCCGCTGTTCGAGATCGCTGCGTTCACGATCTCGAATCAGGTCGACGTATGTCTGGGCCCAGAGGTTTGCCGCTTCGACCGACAACGCCTCGTCTGGGGTCGATACCGAAACGTTGACAAGGTCGGTGTCGGTTACCTGTTGCAGCGCAAAATCACGGTCGACGTCGAGTTCATCGTCAGCGTCGAGTTCTTCGACCACCGACCGTCGGAGCTCGGAACTGCCGATCAAACCCATTTCGTTGAGCACGATTCGGTTCAGCACTGACTCGGAACCAAATACGTCGAGATCGGGCGCGATCTCGATCGTTGCGGTCGCGACGAACAAGTCCGATCGAGAGTTCTCTGCGAGCAATCCAAAGAGCGCGCCAAGAGCCCCTGCGATGCCGATAATCCACCAGCGGCGGACCAAGGCTGCGACGAAGCGTTCGAGTTCCACGACCTACGCGGCTCGCGTTCCCTTGGGGTCTCGGGTCGAACCCGTTGACTCGACCGAACGGTATTCGACAAGATCTTTCCGAGTGCCGCGCAGCTTGTTCAGCCGGTATTGGAAAATGCCGCGGAGTTCGGCGAACTTACCGATCATGACGTGGGTGGCATACAGCTTTGCATCTTCGGTGTCGTCGCCGACAGCGAGGCGATGGCCGCGAATCCGCCACCACTGAATCGGGTAGATCAGCGCAGCGCCGAGTCCGAGCCAGAAAAATCGCTTGGAGAATCCAGCGGCCGCGCTCGCACCAATGCCAAGCGGAAGGACACCGCCCCAGAATGCGATGCTGCGCACCTCTTTCTTGTAGTGGCCGACGCCACTGTGCATGTCGGCACCCTCGGCAAATGCATGGCCGGTGCGAGTCGTTCGAGTCCACCACTGCGCAAAGGTGTGCATGTCGGCGTCGTGAAGACCCATTTGTGCATCGATCGAGCGTATTGTCCAGCCCTTGTTCCGAACCCGAAGACTGAGCTCGGGATCTTCGCCGGCAATGAGCGTTTCGTCGTAGCCGCCAGCGTCTTTCCATGTGACTGCCCGGAGGAGCACGTTCCCACTGAACGCCTCGCTGTCACCGGGTTCGTGATTCCATTCCATATCGCACAAGCGGTTGTACTTCGACCCATGACGATTCCGTTCGCGCAAGCGCCCAAAGACCGCGCCGATGGTCGTCCCGCTGTCGAGTTCATGTGCGGCGAAGGTGATGAAATCGTCGTCGATCTGGGTGTCGCCGTCGAGCAGCTGGATGTATTCGAGATCGGGGTAGTTGTCGACGAGAAACTCGATGCCGGCGTTGCGGCCGCGAGCTGCGGTGAATGGACGATCATCGTCGAGCTTGATCGTGTGGATACCGAGCGACTCGGCGTGGGAGACGCTGCCATCGGTAGAACCCGAATCGACATACACCGTCGTCAGACCGCAGATTCCTCGTGCGGCAAGGCAGCGTTCTAGCCGCTTACCTTCGTTGCGTCCAATAACGACGACGCCAACGTCATGAGATCGAGAATGTTGCGTCATGGTTAGGCCGCATCAATGGTCGACCGCCCTGGACGTACAGCTGAAGTAGTGCGGTTGGCGAGTGGACCAGTCGAGCTTCCCGACGAGCCACCTCGTGAGGATGGAGCATCGACAACGACCGGCAAAATCTTGTCGGAGACTCCGCTGAAGGTTCGAGCGATCTGTTCGAGCCCGGCGTTGGGCTGGTGCTTCTGTGGGAAGGTGATGACGAGCAGGTCGATCTCGTCCATGAGCTGGCTTGCGCTCGTCGAGGAGAGCATCGGGCCGAGATCGATCACGATGACATCGGTTCGTGCCCGCAGGCCGCGACCCAAAGCCGACGCTCGTATTCGACGGGTTCGGTCCGACTGGTCGATACCGAGCGTGATCAGGTTCGAATGTGGGGTCTCGCCGTAGTCAGCTGCTGTTGCGCTTTCAAAGTCGGTGCGGTGAAGCATCGGTGGAGCCCCGAGCTCATGGGTAATTCGGGCATCGAGCGCGTCTGCGTCTACGAGAACCGTGCGGTTTCCTCGCTGACTGAAACGCGCTGCAAGAGCCGCTGCGACCGTGCTGGATCCGCTTCCGTTTTGGGAACCGCCAACGCCGATGATTCGTGCCCCACGGATGTCGGTCGCGAGCTCGATTCGAGAAGCGAGACGGTCGAGCGATTGGGTGACCTCGGTTTCGGACGGATCGATAGTCAAGGCATTGCTGAGCGTGCCCGACAGCGACTGGCTCTTTGGAAGCCGAGCTTCGATTGGGCGACGGAGCGACGTCTCGATATCTCGTTGGTCGATCACGGTGCCCGAGAAGCGGGTAGCCAGAAGGGCGACGGCGACGCCGAGGAGCGCAAAGACGATTGCGATTGCGTAGCGAAGTGGCGCGAGCGCGTTGCCGATCGGTTCTTCGGGAAGCTCGGCTTCTTGGAGCGTCTCGGAGTTGACCGCGTTTTCGGCAGCACCGGCGAGCCTGTCGAGGCGGGCGGTGATTGTTGCACGCTCTGCGAGCAGCGTTGAGCGCTGTGTCGCCGCGGCGGGGTCGAGTACTTCGATGCTTGGAATTGGGAGAGGAGCGTCCTCTCCAATCTGGGCGAGGAACGGTCCTGCAGCTTCTGACAAACGCTCGTTGACGTCGGCGAGCGAGTCATCGATGTCTTCTAGCTCCTCGGCCAACTCATCTTGTTCGGGGGCGAAGAGCGTCTCGACGCGTCGGTTGAGTTCTGCGATGTACACATTCGCCGTTGTCTGGGCAATTGCCTGTGACCGTTCGGCGTTGTCCGTCGTCGCCGTGACTTCAACGACGTCGGATTCTTCTTGTTGCGTGACTTCCAACGCCTCGGACACGGTGAAGGCTGTCTCCTCGCCACCGAGCGTCCCAGCCACGAGTTCGGCGATCTGGTTGCTTTCGAGTACCGAGATCTGACTTGCGACAAAGCGGTCGGGTGCGTTG
This sequence comes from uncultured Acidimicrobiales bacterium, assembly GCA_938040365.1. Taxonomy (GTDB): domain Bacteria; phylum Actinomycetota; class Acidimicrobiia; order Acidimicrobiales; family SHLQ01; genus SHLQ01. The sequence goes on along the minus strand of CALHXU010000276.1, from coordinate 5,872 downwards.
GCCTGCGCTGGGCTTACCAGGTTGTCCGAGGGCTGTACGAGTACGAGCGCTGTCGATTCAAACTCGTCGCCGCCAGATTGGGTAAGCCGCCCGCCGATCAGGAGGCCGAGGAGCCCAAAGATCACGGGCATCCACCACAGACGCTTGAGCGCCAAGGTAACAAATCGTAGTTCCACGGTTTCAATTCCTTTACGAGCGCACTTCTATAAACACTCTGTCACGAATCGGGCTCCAAAAAGTGCGAGACCCTACGTTTCATAGTACGAACTTACTCTCGAATGCTTTAGGGCCTATCGAACCCTTCAGATAATGCTTATGAGAGAATATGGGTTGACCGATATAGAAGCTTGTATGGCTAATCCTCTCGGGACCCGTGGCGCGCATTGGCGTGTCGCGTCCCCATATTTCACAAGAGACACAGTGCGTTGGATCGATTCGTCGATCCCCGACGACGTCTACCGCTTCGAACGAGTCCTCAGCGTCCTTGGCGACGACCGACACTGGCACAGCCGACGGTCGGCTACCAGTTCGCTCAGCGAGTGGAAGGGCTATATGCACCAAGCCCACAACACGTTTGCAGAGCCGAGCGACGGCGTCATCGGCATTTTTCCTCAGCTCGCCGCGGCGCTTTCGATCACGAGTCGGATACGACGCGACGACCGTCCGATCGTCAGTTGGTTCTTCAACACTCCGTTCGATCAAGAATGGCGACGCCGAGTGGGTGCGGTCACGTTGGACCGAGTCGATCGCTTCGTCGTCCATTCGACGTGGGAGATCGAGTACTACTCGTCGCTGCTCGGCATGGACGAGGACCGCTTCAGTTTCGTGCCACTGCAATACGGTGCAAAGATCGAAACCGAACGGCCCGCAATTTCTGAACCGTACGTGTTTGCGACCGGCTCGGGCCAGCGCGACTACCGGACCTTCTTCGAAGCGGTCGGCAAGCTCGGATACAAAACACTCGTGCTCGCGAGCCCGCGGGCGCTCAACGGTCTTGTTCCGCCACCAAATGTGCAGATCATCAAAGAGATGCCAAAGGACGAGATTCGCCGCCACGTCCGTCACGCGACGGTCAATGTGATCCCACTTCGAACCGAAGGTGCTGCTGCTGGGTTGGTCACCATCGTCGAATGCCTCCGTCATGGGCGCGGCATCGTCTCGACGACGCGTGCCGGTATCGAGGACTATCTGTTCGAAGGAAAGAACGCGCTGCTCGCTCTTCCTGGAAACGCCGAGAGCCTCGCGCATCGCATCGAAGCTGTCTGGAAAGACGACGAGCTGTCCGCCCGCCTCGATGCGAACGCCCTCACGTTCGCGAACGCCAACTGCACCGACGAAGCAGCGGCGGCTGGCCTAATTAACGTTCTTGACGGTGTATTACGCAACCAAAAACAGGTAGCCGCTTGATGCAGGTCGGCTACCTGATCAACGAGTATCCAAAGGTCAGCCATAGCTTTGTTCGAAGAGAGATCGAGGCGGTCGAACGCCTCGGCGTCGATGTCGACATCTTCTCGATACGCCCATGGTCTTCGGACCTCTCCGACCCTGCCGACATTGCACACAGCGAACGCACCACTGTGCTCTACGGCGAAGCGAACGACCTTGTCGACGCGCTAATGACCGAAGGCATCAAAAATCCGAAACGCTTGAGTTCCACGACCGCAGCCGCGGTGAACTTCTCTCGGACTTCTGAAAAGTCGGCGGCGTATTGGTCTGCCTATGTTGCCGAAGCGGCACGTCTGCGTCAGCTCTGCGACGAACGGTCCATCGAGCACATACACGCACACTTCGGCACGAATTCGGCTGCGGTCGCGATGCTCTGCAACATGCTCGGCGGCCCGCCTTACAGCTTCACCGTTCATGGCCCGGAGGAGTTCGATCGCCAGGTCGGGCTCTCCCTGACCGAAAAGATGGGTCGCGCGGCGTTCACGTGCGCGATTAGTTCATATGGGCGATCACAACTGCTTCGACTTGCGCCAGCGGACCGTCGCGACGACATCCACGTTGTTCACTGCGGCCTGCAGCCGAGCTTCTTCGACGCCGACGTGGCGAACATCAGCGACGACCCGAACTTTGTCACGGTTGGGCGGTTGTCCGAGCAAAAGGGGCACTGGATTCTCCTCGACGCGGCCGAAGAGCTCATGTCCCGAGGGTTTTCGTTCAACTTGACCTTGGTCGGCGATGGCGAATTGCGCCCAGAGATCGAGCAACACATCACCAGCGCCGGGCTGTCGGACCGGGTTCGGATTACCGGGTGGGCAACCGAAGACGAGGTTCGCGCAGAGATCGTGAACAGTAGAGCACTCGTGCTGCCGAGCTTTGCCGAGGGCCTGCCGGTCGTCATCATGGAAGCGCTCGCGTTGGCTCGGCCGGTGATCAGTACCTTTGTCGCTGGGATTCCCGAGCTCGTGATTCCAAACGAGTGCGGTTGGTTGGTCCCTGCCGGAGAATCGACGCTCCTCGCAGACGCGATGGCCGAGGCGCTGCAAACGCCAGCCGCTCGCCTCGATGAAATGGGCCGAGTCGGCGCGGAACGAACCAAGGCAATGCATTCGGTCGATACCGAAGCCGGACGGCTCGTCTCGCTCTTCGAAGGTTCTCGCGCCCGGGCTATCTAGAGACTTAGCTATCCAACAGCCCGCGAAGGCGACCAGCTGCAATTGCGCCCCGTCGCAGTACGTGAATGCCGCTCTGGTTCTCGACCTTTTGTCCATTTGCTTTGAGCATTCGAGACTTTCCGCCGTTCTCGGTGCCCGGCGGCTCACGGCGGGCCAATACTTGTGCCATACCGCGCCCGTAGAGGTAGTGCTGCTGGAGGAGCGATCTCAGACCTGCCCGATGCCGGTAATGAATTACTGCGGTCGGGCAGTAGCGAAGGTCGACACCGATCTCGCTCAGCTTCCATGCAAAGTCGATGTCCTCGCCCCGGATAAGGCCCTCGTCGAAACCGCCGACCGATGCAAAGTCGTCAGCCCAGACCGCCATGTTTGCAGAGACGAGATATGGCGCGTCAAGAAATGAAGGCAAGCAACCCGGCGTCGCCGGCGGTCGCCAATCCTCTTGTCCCTCCACGATCAGGCGATCCTCCGCAAGGTGGCCGCCGATTGCGGTCCCCGGTTCGTGAGCCGCAACGATCTCTTCGAGCCAGTTCGGTTCGGCCTCGTCATCACCATCGCAAAAAACCAGACGCGATGAGCGAGCAGCCGCTGCTGCGGTGTTGCGAGCAAACGATGCGCTCCGTTTTGTGCTGGCGTCGATTATCCGGGCGTTGAGCGAGCGGACCGAGAGAAGCGATTCGAGCAGGCTCTGCGCATCGGAGTCATCGGTGTTGAGTCCAATGACTAGCTCCCAGCTGAACGGCGGTGTTTGTTCGTCGAGCTTTTTGAGTGCTCCGCGCAGGGCCTCATCAATTCCTCCAACGGGCATGATGACCGAAACGTCAGGCGCGCTAAGAAAGTTTCGGTCTCCAGCCACGTGCATTCCCTACCGGAAGATATGTCGGCCGAGAATGAGAAGAAAGCGACTGTCGCGAACGAGGTAGCGCTTCACCAGACGCCGCGGGTCAGAGCACATGCGGTACACGAACTCGATTCCGAGGCGCTGGAAGATCTTCGGTGCCCGCTTCTTTTGGCCACTCGTATATTCGAGCGAAGCCCCAACGGCGAGGACGAGTGGAACCTGGCCCATGTGTTTAGGCCACTGTTCGATGATCGAACGGGCGAGGAGGACGTCCTTTGGGAAGCCAATGCCGACGAAGATGAATGCAGGTGGCCGTTGCATCATCGAGATCTTGTGAATGCAATCCCACGCGAATCGGTCGATAAGCGATCCTTCTTCGGCCGGGAGGATCGGCGCTTCGGTCCAGCCGAAGCCAGCGTGTTCGGTTGCGAGTTTGATACCAACGTCGGCATTTGAAACTACGGCGAACGCAGGGAGGTCGTCGCTGATCAGGCGAGGCCACATGCTTTCGGTCAGGTCAGATCCTGCGAGCTTTGCGGTCAGTTTTTCGCCTGCGAGGTGACTAAAGCTCACCAAGGGTTGACCGTCGGCGAGGACGATGGCCGCCGACTCTACGCTGCTACGGACGTACTCAGACGAATCTTCGAGTGTGATGAGGATGTCGACGTTGGGCGTGACGACGAGCGGGAGCTGACCGGGACGTCCGCGGTATCCCTCAAGGATCGCATCGGTAACGTGATCGATCTTTTCGGCATTTGTGAACCGCAAACCCCACGTGTGAACATCTGTGAGATTTTGGATATAGCGCATAAGAAAACCTTCAGTGATCTCCCCGCACCACGACACACGCCGACCACCACTAATAGTAGGGTACATGCTCCGCACCGTCACGTCTTTCCCGATGATTTGGTCAGAACGACCCAACGTGTTACCGAACCAGCTTCTCGATTCGGCTCGCAATTCGCTCGGCATCGATCGAGTCGGCGAGCGCGCCGAAGTCTGAAGTTACTCCCGACCATCGAAGTGATTCGGCTGACGGACTGACCGGAGCGTCGAGGCGAATCGTCGCAATCTCGCGGAACAGCAGCGCAAGGTCGAGGTTCTCGGCGAGCGTCGTCGCAAGCTTGGCGCCACCGCGAACGGTGATGTCCCACTGTCCAGCGGCGAGCGGGATGTTCTCAATCTTTTGGTAGCGGTCCAAAACGGTGCTCGAGGACTTTGCACCCCATCCGGAGAGGCCGGGGAATCCATCGGCGGCATCGCCGACCAACGCAAGGTAATCCGGGATCGAAGCGGGGCCGACGCCAAACTTTTCCCGAACGCCTTGTTCGTCATAGCGAACCTGTTTGCGGCGGTCGTACTGGACAATACCGAGCTCGTCTGAAACGCACTGGCCTAAGTCTTTGTCGGGTGTGCAGATCATCACCTCATCGACCGCAGGGTCCTGTGCATAGAGGTGTGCCGCTGCGCCGAGCGCATCGTCGGCTTCGAACTCGATCATTGGCCAGACGACAAAGCCAGCGGCGGTCAGGACATCTTCGAGAAGGTGAAACTGCGACCTGATTCCCTCCTCGATCTCCGAGCCATCTTTGTAGTCATCCCAAAGCTCGTTTCGAAACGACGGAATGACGTGGTCGGTTGCAATGCCGATATGGGTGGCGCCCTGCTCGAGTAACTGGACCATCGACCCGAGCACACCTCGTACTGCGCCGACCTCTTGGCCGCTACTGGTGACATGTTTCGGTGCCGCGAAGTAGTAGCGAAACAGTTCGTAGGTGCCATCGATGAGGTGGACGTTCATGAGCGAATCTTGCAACAAGTTCCGCTGATGCCCCAATTCGCGTCATGCATTCGCAATTTCTGCGAGCGTTCGCCAGTGCAACGATCGAAAAACGCCAAGGTAATGATCGAAATGCGGCGGTGATCACCGCGCCAACCGCACACTCGTGGTGAGATGAACGAAACACATTTTCACTGTCTGGTCACTTTGCGCTTTCACAAATGAGGCTCCACCATGGGGGAACGTTATGCACCTAACACCTGAGCAGATCGATCGACAACCCTTCAAGATGTCTCGCCGCGCGGGCTACGACATCGTCCAAGTTCGAGATTTTCTGCGCGAAATCGCGGCGGAAATGCGCGAACGCCAGCTCGTACGAGAACATCTTGCCCAAACCGGTGATGGCGACGCCGTAGGCGAAGCAACAGCAAAGCGTGTCATTGCCGATGCAGAAGCACGAGCGGCGGCCATCATTGCCGAAGCCGAAGCGAGTGCCGCTGAGACCGCAGCGATGAGCGCTGAGACCGCAGCGATCACCAATGCCGATAAAAAGGCCGCCGAGATCGTCGCTGCAGCCGAACGAGAAGCCGAATCAATGATCGACATTGCCGAGACGCGAGCTGAGGCACGAAG
>CALHXU010000275.1 GCA_938040365.1 uncultured Acidimicrobiales bacterium | reverse complement strand
CTATCGACTGCTCGCGCGACCGACGGATCGACCCGGATCCGGGCACATACCGCCATCGACATCACCGCCTCAACATCGAGGGTGCGCAATGCACGGCCGTCTTCGTACACCTCGACGAGACTGTCGAAGCTGATCGGCACCTGAGATGCTCGACGCAGCGAGAGATAGCACGGCCGAACGATCAACGTACGCCGATCACTCGCCGCACCGATCATCGCTCGAGGCGACATCTCATCTGAACCAATAACCCCGAGGTCAGCAACGACGGTCGCCATTGCACTCAACCCGGTCACGAGTTCGGCGATGCGAACCGCATCGATCGACCCGACCTCGTTTGTCAGCCGCAGGCGTCCGGCGGGCAGCAGGCTCATGCCTGGCGAGACTCGAACGAGCAGACCTTCGAGGGCCGAAACCTCGACCGGATCAGGGGAGGTTAACCAATCGACCACCCCGTAACGGTCGGCCGCGTCGATACCCAAGATGTCGGGTTGGTCACCGTCGAAGTCGACGAGGATCACGCCGTGACGATTCGACCACGGCTCACGTTCGGCGAGTTCGAGCGCCAACGACGCAGCAAGCACCGACGTTCCCGAACCTCCCTTTGCCCCATGCAAAGACCAGAACACAAAACCACTTCTCCCATGCGCACACAGACGCATCAGTACCTTGGGGGAAGTGATGCCGGGGAAGCAAAGAGCTCGGCCACGCGGGCCAGAGAAGAGCGACAGACACACGCTACCGAGGCCCTTACGGTCTCACGCAATTACGCCGATCGACAAGTCCAGAGCCGCGTCAACTGCGAAGAAACCGTTTCGGCACACCACACCGGACGTGGGATTCACACCGAACACCGACCCGTTCAGTGACCTCAATCGCACTCATTGACCAAGATCTCGTGGCGAAGCGCAATAGATTGGTGAGATGGGCGAACCACAAGACACGGCCGCCCTTGGCGCGGCGGCCTTTTTCGATCTGGACAAAACAACCATTGCCGATGCGGCCTTGTTCGCATTCGGTTCGACCCTTCGCGACGCCGGATTGCTCGACACTGGCTTAATCCTTCGTGCGGTTTGGGGACGTCTTGTCTTTAAGTACCTCGGCGCCGACCACGACCGCATGGAGGACATGAGAAACAACGCGCTTCGTCTCTGCACCGGGTGGGATCAAGCGCACATGGCTGAAATCGTCAACGAAGCGCTCGAAGACGTGATCGATCCGATCGTGTACCGAGAAGCGGTCGACGAAATTGCTGCCCACAAGGCGGCTGGCCACAAGGTCTTTATGGTTTCGGCATCGCCCGAAGAGATCGTCGTTCCACTGTCGCGCTACCTCGGTGCAGACGGTGCCGTAGCCACGATCGCGGCGACCGATCGAAACGGGAAGTACACCGGCGACGTCGAGTTCTACTCGTATGGGCCGTACAAGGTCGATGCCATGGAGGCACTCGCACTCGAACATGATCTCGACCTCGACGAGTGCTACGCCTACACCGACTCGGTGACCGACATTCCAATGCTCGAAGCCGTTGGATACCCAATCGTTGTGAACCCCGACCGAGGTCTTGCACGCGTCGCAGAAGAGCGCGGGTGGGAAGTCAGGTCGTTCTCAACGACCATGTCGCTCGGAGAGCGCGTTGGCGACCACGCGAAAGCTGGAGCGCTCGTCGCTGGCGCCGGCGCACTCGCCACCGGTGCTGGGTTCTACCTTCGCTCAAAGCGCCGAGCTGACGCCTAACGGAGTTGTTCGTGCGCCGTTAGGACCGCAACGGCTTGGTAGCGACAATGCCAACGTCATCGCCGTGGTTGTCCACCCACACGCTTTGAATCTCGAGACCGGCATCAGAAACGAGACGGGTAAGCGACTCGGCCGAGAACAAGAAGAGGTGTTCAGCTGGCCCGACGAGGTACGACGCCATGCCCTTTTGACGGAAGGACTGACCCTCAGCACACACCGTGTACAACAGGAGCGCTCCCCCAGGGTTCAACGCGTGCGCGCTCACCTGGACGCCGTGTCGAGGCTGGCGGACATGTTCGAGCGACATCTCTGAAATGATGCAGTCAAAGGTGCCGCCGAGGTCGGAAACGTCGTCGATGTTCTCGAGACGTACATCGAGACCGCGGGCGGCTGCGTAGTCGACGGCCGCCTCGTTTACGTCGCTGCCCGACACCACCCAGCCGCGTTTCTTCGCAACCTGGAGAAAACCGCCTGCCCCAAAGCCAATCTCGAAAAGCGACGCCCCGGGAAACCGGTACGAATCGACCCGGTCGAGCAGATTGCTCCAGTGGCGGAGTTGCCCGGGGGATTCGGTCTGGCTCTCCAAGTACTCGTTCGTGAAGTACGACTCGCTGTAGCGAATCAGCGAATCGGCTTGTGATGGGCGAGGTGAGGTGAATACCAGTCCGCACCTATCGCAACGCTGCATTTCGAGGCTGTGGCGCCGCCCGACCGACGTGAACGTGTCGGCTCCACAGGCATCACAGCTCGTCAGTATTTCCGACGCGGCCATCCCGACCATGTTCGTGACCGGCAAGGATTCCCACGCCGACGTGAAATGATCGGGGAAGACAACTCGTCCTTCGGTCGCTCCGGCGCGGGCCGCGTGATCGACCGTGACGTGAAAGAAGTGCGGGGAGGAGACATCCACGGCACCTCGCTCGACGTGCCAGTTCGTGATTGGAAAGGTCGTCACGCTCTGGTCGGGCGAACGAAGTTCGAACACACCTTCGGGAAGATCCTGCCCTACCTCTGTGACCCAACCTTCGGCGAGGATCAGATCGTCAGCGGCCGACAACGTAACAGACGACGTTGAAAGGTCGCGGACATCGATGACCGTGGGAGCGGACAAGGTTCCAGGTTTGCCCGATGCGACACGCACCTTCTCGTATGCGCTTCTGATCGGCCCATCGAGCGGAGTCCTGCGAAGAAGCTCAACCGCGCGTTGTTTGCCGGACTCTGGGATTCGATCGATCACAACAGGTGAGCCTAATTGCTCCCAAACCTCGAGATCTGGTTTGCTCCAGCGAGAAGCTGTTCAGCTAGATCAGCAGCTGTTCAATCGCCTGAGCGACACCTTCGTCGTCGCTCAGGTGGATGTGAAAGTCCAAGAGATCTTCGTGGGTGAGCATCGGCCCGCTGTGATGCTCACGCAACTCTGCGGGAAGGCTCCACAGTTCGATCTCGACTCCGATGGCCTCGAGGCGTTCGATCATCTGCGGAGAAGTTGGCTTGACGTTGATGGTCGAGCACGCCGTGCAAGAGAACCGGTAGTCCGCATCACCGTTATCGACGCAGATCCGGCTGGACACGCGCTTTGGGGTCAGTGGAATGTCTTCTGCACATTCTGAACAGGTCACGAGAATCTTGGCCATAAACAAAGAATCGACCCGCAGGTAAGAAGTCGAATAGGTCAGATGGCTCGCAGATCACCAAATTTGGGCATTGCGGCTTACCTTCCAGGCCGATCCGGCACCAAAACAGCGGTATCTCCTACGCCTCGACGACCTTGAAGACTCCGCCGCCCCGGCTGAGGACGTAGAGTTCACCGTTGAGATCGATGCCGAAACTGGTCAATCGGTCGACGCGTTGCACGTCCATCTGCTGAGGATTCGACGCCGCGTTTGTACGGAAGCCAAAGATCTCACCCGAACAGAAGTCGCCGTAGAAGTACGTTCCTGCAAGGCCAGGAATGTCACTGCCTCGATAGACCTCGCCGCCGGTCAGCGAGCAACGTCCATTGCCGTGGCGGTAAGTCAGAATTGGTCCACGGTGACCCGGTGGTGCGTCTTGGCCGCGGAATGACTCGCCACCCTCGAATGCATTCCACCCGAGGTTCGCTCCCGCTCCGGTGCCCGATCGCAGCACGGTGACTTCTTCCACCCGGTCCTGTCCCACATCGCCGATCCAGAGGTCGCCGTTGGCCGAATCAAACCCGAACCGCCACGCGTTTCGGATCCCCCATACAAAGATCTCGGGTTCTCCGCCGCCGTTCGCAAATGGGTTGCCCGATGGAATCGTGTATCCGGATTGCCCCGAGACGTCGATCCGAAGGATCGAACCGTGAAGCGAATCGGGGTTCTGTCCGTTGTTCTGCGGGTCACCTGAGCTGCCACCGTCGCCCAAGCCAATGTAGAGCAATCCGTCCGGGCCAAAAGCGAGCTGTCCGCCATTGTGATTCCCGAACGGTTGAGCGATCGTCATCAAGATCTCTTGGTTTGTCGCCGAGTTGCCCGACATGTCGTAGCGGGCAATTACAGTCGAGCCGGCAGGATTCGTGTAGTTCACATAGAGACGCTGCCCATTTGGCGCGAATGCGATGCCCAACAGTCCCTGCTCGTTACCCCGGCTCACCCCGCCACGAATGTCGAGCGTGGTGTCGGCACCGCCCGCAGCGCCACCTGGAAGTCGGACGATGCGTCCACTCTGTTCGCCGATAAAGATGTCTGAAGTCCCGGGTCGAGTCGCGAACGCAACCGGGCTGCTGAGCGAAGCGACGAGTTCGAGGTCGAGTTCGATCTGATTTAGGAGTCGCGCACCTGGAGCGGCTGGCGCTGCGGTCGTCGTTGTCGTGGTAGTTGTCGTTGTTGTGGTCGCTTCCGCCTCGGTCGTGGTGGTTGCCGGAACTGTCGTCTCGGTCGTGGTGGTCGCGTTGGTTGACCCGGTCGTCGTGACGTCGCTATCGGTGTTGGTCACTGCCTCAGAGGTGCTGGTTTCTTCGGTGGTCGTCGTCTGTGCCTCGGTGGTCGTGGTGGCCCCATCATCGGCAGGCTCGACCGTGTCCGATTGAGATTCGTCGTCTTCTTCGCTGTCGGTGTCGTCCGAATCGGTGTCGTTCGATTCGGTGTTGTCGGCTTCGCTCTCGGTGCTCGTGTCGGTATCTTCGGTTTCGACGTCTTGGGTATCGTTTTCGGCGTCATCCTCTTCGAGCTCGACGTCGCGCTCATCGGCCTCGGCCGCGCCGGGTGCCACCGGCGTCAACGTCTCGACGGTTATCTCATCGCCGGCCGTCTCGATGTCATCGGGCACTCCACATGAGGCGGCCAAGAGTGCGAGTGCGACGAATACGAAAGCCCACCGAGGTGGACGCGTACGTCGTGGTAAACGTGGTCCAGACATAACAAAAGATGGTACCGACCGAAACGTGCCTCGTAGGATCAGGCCGTTCAGATTGTTGGTTTCGACCGCGTGAGGGCACCAAGAGTCTCGGTGGTTATGGCTCGAATCCGTCCGTTGGTGAGCCCTCTTCGAGGATGCTCTCGAGCATCTCCTGAAACTCTTCCTCGGTCGCTCCATCGGCGAGACCGGCCTCGGTTGTCACATCCCGAGCCATCACTGCCTCTCGGGCCAATAGATGTGCAGCCTCATCCCTACGCCGCTTTCGTTCGAGCCAGAGGCCGCCACCAAAGACGAAAACTGCTGATGCGATCGCAGAGTAGAGCAGCGCTCGTCGAGGATCGTCCGTTGTTTCCAACTCGGGCGCGTCCGGGATGATCGACTCGACCCCGACCGCACCGGTTGCCGCTTCGGCCTCGACCCCAACCGTCTCCGGCGGGTTCTCGCCCGTAGTGCTCTCGACCGGTTCGAGTGCGACCCCCTCAATGAAGACACCCTGACCAAAAACACTCGGGTCTTGAAACGAGGTGTCGTTCGTATCACGAGCCGACCAAATGACCTTGAGGTCACGATCGTCGACCGACGCGCCGTTCGCATGGACCTGCAGCCCGAAACGGTCGCCGGTCATTGGTTGTGCAATCGTCGAGACGTCGACGGCGATCTCGGTTCCCCACCCCTCATCGGTAGCAAAGACCACGCCGGTCACATCGACCTGGTCGAGTCCGAGTCCGGTGAGCGAGGCAAGCCCGCCGGTGCCGATGTCATTTGCTGCAAGCCTGATCTGGGTGATACCCGGCCCGTATTCGGTAGACGCCAAATCACCAGAGAAGTTCACGTAGAGCTCGATCGAGTCCTCGTTCCAATAGTTCTCACCGTGCTGGCCAGCGATGATCGATGCGTCGGTGATCGTCGCAGCAAAATAGATCGTCTCTTGGTCTGCAGCGATCTGCCAGCGAAGGCGTCCGTTCGTTCCTGGGTCGGCGGAAGGCTGTGGACCACCGACCGTCGTCGTCGCCTCGATTCCAGCCCAATCGTCGAGCTGGCCATCGATCTCGATAGCGAGGTCATTCGACAAGATGACCGATGCACTCGTACCCGCTTCTTGGGCTGCGACAGTGCCCATTCCTCCGCTGGCGACAAGGAGTGCGGTCACCACAGCGGTACGCGTCTTCGAAAAGGTAGACATCTGTACAGAAGGTACTGGTTCGCCCCCGTAGCGCGCCAGAAATACTGTTCGCGCCGACTCGGAGACCCCGATACCTATCGAGCGGGACGGCGCTTTTTGTCTCGCCAGAAGACGACGGCGAGCAGCACGCACATGCCGGCAGCAATGGCGAGAACAGCGAGCAAGCCGCCCGACAACTCTTGTGCTGGTGATGCGACCGACACGCGTATCGATCCTTCGTTCAGCCGCCCGTCCGAACCCTCGACGGCGTAGGACACTTCGTAGTTTCCCGACGGCAGGCCGCCGGAAAGACGGGCGGTCAGCACGGAACGATCGACCGTCACCGCGGTCACCGTCACCTCAGTGCCGTCGCGGCGAAGGACCGTCACGGCAGCATCGTCGGGCCGGAGCAACGTATCGAACTCAAAGGTCACCACTTCGAGGTCGCGCACCGAAGCGCCATCGGCGGGAGACGACTCGAGCAGACGTGCCTGGGCTCCAAGCGAGCCCTGCACCAGCATCAACAAGGCAACCCCGACGAGCACACACAAGACGAATGAGGCGGCCGTCCGAGACCGAGTTCGCAGAGCCATTGGCCAAAGCGTATCCAACCGGCCGGGTCACCAATGGTTGCGGCCGTGTTGCGGCGACGACGCCGGGCTATGACTACACCGCTCTCCAAGGCGTAGCGGTAGCAACCGCGAGCGCTCGGAGCTCGGCGAACTGGTCCGAAACGACACCTGAGATCGCCTCCGCTCGCTGCTCGACAGCCGCGTCGGTCGCTGGTCGCCACACCGCCCGACCTCCGGTGAACCCTGAGCAACCATTGGCGAAGGCCACCGCCAGCTGGTCGCGGTACGCCTCGAAGGTGACACCCGATGAAAGCAGCACCCACGGCTGACGGCATGCCGCGTCGACCGCCGCACAGGCATCGGCCCAACCGTCGGCGTCGTCGGGGTTGCCAGGGAACTCGATCTTCATCACATCGATCGGAAGATCGGTCAACTGCCGGACCGTTTCGAGAACGATCTCACCACGGCGCTCGTTCGGCATTCCGAACGCGACCGGTTCGACCAGCAAAGCCAGATCGACCTGCGCGCACTTCGCTGCGATCTGGGTAACGAAGTCACGTTGCGCTTCGGCGTGTTCGGGGCGGTCAGGGTGGTAGGGCAGCAAGAGCTTCGCAGCCGATGCCCCCATGTTCTTCGCAGCTTCAACAGACCAGCCGTCGAGCACCGTCGTCGGGCCAGCCCACGGGTCTTGCATGTACCCCTGCGCCTCGAGGGCCGCCATGAACCCCTGACTCCCCTTGACCGCACCAGAGTTCACCAGTTGTGGCAGAGAGTATTCGGGTTCGAGCATGACACCACTCGCCTGAGCACCGACACCGCTTACGAGTTCGGTCTTGAACTGGGTGATCTCCTCGTTCGAGACATCACCCTCGATCACGGCACGAAACGAGTCTCGGTGATCGATTGCGAGAACGGCGAACACCCCCTCGTCGGTACAGAGCTCGTCGATCCCACGAATCTTTCCAGGTGTCATGTTTTCCATTTCAGTCATCTCCATCGGTCGGCTTCTCGCCCGAGACCCGGTACGGGTCATCGGGAACTTCGCCATCGATCGCATCGAGCGGCAAGCCGCCGGGGTTGTTCAGGTTCGGCGTTTGCATCACCGGTTGAACCCACGCGCCCTCGTCGTCGTTGTCCCACGCGTCGTGGATCCAGGTGTGGCCCTCATCGAAGCACGGCGGCGTCGAACGCTCTTTGTCCACCAGCTCACCAGCGAGGTAGTTCAGGAAGAACATGTTGCCGCTCGGACACGCCACGCTCGAGTGGAAACCCTTCGGCACGAGCACCGTGTCGCCGTCGTGGCTCACAACCGTCTCGTCGAACCCGTCCTCGGGTGCCCAGTTGCGATGCATGACGAAACCGTTCGACGGGTCGAAACGGAAGTAGTAGGTCTCCTCGAGATAGGGCGCGCCGTCGACTCCATCGTGACGATGCGGCGCCCAACCAGACCACATTCCACGAGGCACGTACACCTCGTAGAGGATCAAACGTTCTGCATCGACCGGTGGCGCGAGCACGTGGTTGACCTGTCGATGAGATGCGCCGCCGCCGCGTACCTCGCTCTTCATCTCGGCCGGTTGGATGATCCGGGTTGGGTACTTGCCCTCGGCCGGTGCCGATCCAATGGTGAACTCGAAGCCGTCGTCGCCGGCGATCACTTCGATGCTGTCACCTGGCGTGACGTACACGATCGACGGCATTTCGGTGAAAACGCTCTCGCGACTCAATACAAAATGTTGTCCTCCCGCAACGACGACGCCTCCACCGGAAAGAGGAACGATGGCCGTCTCCTGGCCGTCTCGTTGGTCGGTGTGGGTCGAATTGGCCGGGAGGTTGACGGCGCTGAAACTTAGGAACCGCCAGTTCGCAGATTCGGGGGTGACGTCGAGACATACCCCTTCACCACCGGTGTTCTTTACAAGGCTGTTACTCATTGGGTCTCCCATGGAAAGTGTCGAGGTATCGGTTCGTGAGGTGCTGCCGGGCCTTGCCCGGGCATGGTCTGGTCGAAGTCGATCGACGCGCCCGACATCAAGCCCGACTCGCCGCTCAACATGAAGCAGATTCCGCGAGCCACCTCGGCGGGCTTGAGCAGGCGACCGAACGCTTGCTGACTCTCGGCTTTTTCGAGCCAGTCATCGGGTGCATCGTGGAACTGCTTTTGGACCGCGTCTTCGTTCGGCGTGTCCATCCAGCCCGGGTTGATCAGATTCACGCGAATGTTCTCCATCCGCAGCGAATAGGCCGCGTGTCGGACCATTGCTTCGAGTCCGTGCTTGGCAACGACATAGGGAAACAGTTCACCGACTGCACCGTGGTGCGCAATGCTGCCGACGAGCGCGATCGAGCCGGCGATACCGTCGCGATCCATTAGCTTTGCCATCTCTGAGATCAACAGGCCGTTTGCCTTGACGTTGATCGCCAGCATTTCATCCCACATGTCACCGGTCGTGTTCCACACGGTTCCGCGCCACGTAGCTGCAGCGCACGAGGCGACCGCGTGCACTTTCCCGTAGCGTTCGTCGACCGTCGACGCGATCGACGAAATGCCAGCTGACGTGCCGATATCGGCCGAGAGGAACGAGACATTGCACCCTCCCCCATCGAGGGCGGCAGCAGCAGCGTCACCCTTGGCCTGATCACGGCCAACGAGCAAGATATTTTCTGCACTACGAGCGGCCATGAGCTGCGCAACGGCGTTGCCCAAGCCCTGCGAGCCGCCGGTGACCACACAGGTCTGACCAGAAAACGACCCGTGACCGTATGGCTGGTCGACGTTGAGCGCCTGACTCATGTACCGACCTCGTCAGTTCGCACCGGGCGGTTCTCTTCGTGCGACAACTTGGCGGCGATACCAGCAACGAGTGGCGCCCGTCCGTCACGAATGTTGATCGGCATCGATCCCGATTCGAGTCCGTCGCGGAAGGCCTCCCACGCTGCGAGGTAGCTCGGGATGTATCGCTCGAGGAAGAAGTACGGGATGGTCTCTTGACGGGTGCCGTCTGCAGTGTGGATCTCGGTCGTGTGCGACCGCGGGTTTTCCGAACCTGCCATGCCCGCCGAACCAAACGCTTCGACGCGCTGGTCGTATCCATAGACGGCTTGGCGGCTGTTATCGATCGAGGTGATGCAGCCGTTCTCGTGGGTGAGCAACAGAAGCGCCGTGTCCACGTCGCCGGCTTCGCCAATTGCCGGGTCGACCCGGACCGCGGCCTTTACATAGACCTCGACGATCTCGCTCCCGGTCACAAACCGTGCCATGTCGAAATCGTGGATGGTCATATCGACGAACATGCCGCCCGAGACCTTTACGTATTCGATCGGCGGCGGCGCTGGATCTCGGCTGGTGATCTTCAACATGTGGAGATCACCGAGGGAACCATCCGCAACCGCCTTTTGAACAGCGGCGTGCGCCGGATCGAAGCGACGGTTGAACCCAACATGGATCGGGACCCCGGCAGCTTCGACAGCGTCGACCGCTCGGTCGATCTCTGACAGATCGAGCGAGACCGGCTTTTCTAAGAAGATGGCCTTGCCCGCCTCAGCCGCAGCGACCGTCAGGTCGACATGGGTATCGGTGCTCGTACAGATCGCGACCGCCTCGACATCTGACGCCAAGACCTCCTCGACGCTTTCGGCGAGGTCGCACCCGAGATCGTTTGCGACTGCTTGGGCTCCTTCGGTGTAGACGTCGAAGACGGCAGAGAGTTCGAGACCCGGAACCTGTCGGTCGATCAGTTCGGCGTGCATCTTGCCGATGCGCCCCGTTCCAAGTACTGCAATCGTTGTCACAAAATCATCTCCTTCTAGCCTGACTGCTCCGAAATTTGAGGAGTCTTGGTGCACACATCATCAGCACTCTTCAAATTTCGGTGCGGGTGGCGGTGTCGTACTGCGTCTTAAAGCGTTCTAACAGGGTGCGCGCTGGGGTTGCGGTCCGGCCGAGAATACGATCGGTGCGCGGTGTGGTGAGTGAACTGTCGTGTGGGATCGGCGCGGCCATCAGTGACTCGGGATCGGGCGGGCCGTAGCGCAGCAACCCTGGGTCGAGGTCGAACACATCACAAGTGAGCTCGGCGAGTTCGCGGCGGGTCACGGCGTCGGCGCCGGAACAGTGGAACACGCCGTCGGCGCGCTCTTCGCCGATGCGCAACATGATCTCTCCGCATTCGAGCGCGAGCGATGGCGTTGCTCGCATGTTGATCTCGGGCGCTTCCCACACGGTGAAGGTGTCGCCCTTGCTGAGGGCATCGACGATCGATGCAGCGAAGTAGCCATAGCCGCGATCCTGAGCACGTGGCGACTTGGGGCGTGCGAGATGCAGCCCGTTCACGCCGCTCACACGAGCGACCGCTCCCCCACGTTCGAGCGCAACCATCTCAGACGCCAGCTTGAGCGATCCGTAGAGGTTGATCGGGTTGGGAGGCGTCTCTTCGTGGGCGCCACCTTGGGTTCCGTCGTACACCCAGTCGGTCGATACGAGCACATAGGTAGCATCCGAACTAGCAGCGCCCTCTTGGGTGAAGCGCGTAGCGTGAACATACGACGCCCACGCCGCCTCGCGGTCGGCATACATCTGGCCCCAGTCGTTCATGATCGCGCAGTGAATGACGAGGTCGGGTTCGAACGGGTCAATGCTCGCCCGCACTTGTTGCTCGTTGGTCATGTCGACCGTTTCGACCGAGTACGGCGCGCCTTCGGGCGGTCGCCACGTATTTGCAGTGGTCAAGACTTCGTGGCCACCGTCGAGCGCTGCTTGCACGATGTTCGACCCGACGAAACCGCCACCACCACTAATCCAAACTCTCACAGTGCTCGCCCTTCCCGGAACTCTGCTTCACTCATGCTTCTTCGACCTCCATCTGAATTCGGCCACTACTCGACCGAACCGAATACGTTTGTGCGGGCTCGAGAATGGGGCGCCGTGTTGGCTCACCCGTTGCGAGCAAGAACCGCCCGTTGTGCTTGGGACACTCGATCTCTTCGCCAATCACTAGACCTTGTGCAAGGTCGGCGTCGCCGTGGGTGCATCTCCGCGCAAGAGCACACAACACTCCCGACTCGGTCCGCGCAATCACTCGCTCGCTGTTACCGACCGTGATCGGGCGCAGCTCGCCTGGGGCCACGTCCTCGCCAACATCTAGCCAGGAGTCCTCGCCACGCCATTCAAATGCCTGCACGATCTGACCGCTGGCCGCCTGCACCTCGGGGACGCGCCGATCGATTTCCCAGGTGGGGTCGACTGCTTGGCGGCCAATGGCGTGAAAGATCTCCCGGTAGGCAGCCCATGTCGACGGTGACGGATCGGGAAGTTGATCGGCGATCTCGTTGTGAAGGGCGGGGAGCGAACGGTATGGCACTGCGGGGAACATGTGATGTTCGACGTGGTAGTTCATGTTCAAGTACAAGAACCGGAACAACGGGTTCATGGTGACCGTGCGGGTCGAGAATCGATGGTCGAGGACATCTTCTCTGAGACCAGCGTGTTGGGTGACACCAAAAAAGACCATCATCCACGCGCCGTAGATGGTGGGCCCGCCAATGAATAGCACCGGCCAAATCGAGGCGGTGATACCGGCCAACACGAGTACGCCGACCCAGAGTGCGACCATCACTCGCGCCTCGCGAACAACCTTTGACCACTCGCGCTCAGGCACAATCTCGGTGACGACGGCGTCAACACCCAACAACGCGTGGCGCACGGTGCCAGCCATGAGCTTTGGACCGCCGACGATATTCGAGAACGCCAATGCCACTCCCCCATAGGAGGGCGGTCGAGGAAAGATAATTTCGGGGTCGCGGCCAACAACGATCGTGTCGGTGTGGTGACGGAAGTGCGACCAGCGCCAATACGTGGGCTCGCGGGCGATCATGAACGACGCTGGGTAGTAGACGAGGTCGTTGAGCCAAGCGGTCCGAAATGCAGTGCCGTGTCCGCACTCGTGCCAACGGGCGTCCGATGAACCGCCCACCAATCCGCCATAAACAAGAAACGCCGGAATCGCCCACCAGGTCGCGCGAACGTTCCACGCGATCACCGCGGCAACAACAATGAGCACAACCCAGATCAACGCGTCGACGCCAGCTCGACCATTGGTCCGCTCCATCAATTCGCGCAAGCGCGCCGGGTCGATGTTGGCCTGGAACCACTGTCCGTTCGCCAAGCCTCGTTCCGCAGCTCTATCCGACTCCGCGCCAATAATGCTGTAGTCGCGGGTGACAGCTGCGGTCACGAAGGAACCCCTTCGATCGCAACGGGCACTCCAGTAGTAATCGACTCGATGGTGGCCTCGGCTGCGATCTGGGCGGCGAGGCCATCGGCTGCAGATGGACCGCTGGCCTCATCGTGACTGAGCGACTCCACCCACTGGCGATCTTGCACGCGATACGCATCGGCGAACCAGCCAAACCAATCATCGCCAATCGGCGTCCGGTGGTCGCCGTTCACTCTTAGTCGAGGGCGTTGTGGCGCACTCGTCGTCACCATCCCGCCAGCAGCCGTGGCTTCGACCTCGACCTCATAGGCGTAAGTGTCGTCGCTGAACTCGACCGTAGCGGTAGCGCCGCTCGCGAGTGACAGGACCAACAGCACATGGTCGAGACCGCCGGGTCGCGGCGTGACCCGAGCATCGACGCTCGTGATGTCGCCGCCGAGCCATCGAACCGTGTGGAGGTCGTGGATCAGCGAGTTGACGACGATCACCTCAGGCGGACGAGGTTCAGCGTTCGTGTTGCGGTGGGTGCAGCGTAAATACTGGAGGTCGCCGAGCTTGGCGAGTTCTTCTGCGAGTGCGAGGTGTGCTGGGTCGACCTCACGCATGAATCCGACCTGAACCCATCTCTTGGCGAAGCGAGCTTCGGCTTCGACGACGGCGCGGGCCCCATCGAGGTTGTGCGACAACGGCTTTTCGCACAACACTCGGCTTCCGGCATCGAGTGCAAGCAACGTGAGATCAGCATGAGTGTCATCAGGTGACGCGATCACGACGCCATCCCAACCCGTTGTCGCACACGCTTCGACATCGGTCATGATCTCCACGCCATACCCCTCGAGATCGGGGTGCGGAAATGGGTCAGCGACCGCAGCCAACTCGACGCCGGGAAGCGACATGAGTGTTTCCGCGTGGAAACGACCCATGCCACCGGCACCGAGGACGGCAACCCGCTTCACGCTCATCGGCGTTGATCCACCTTGCCTTCGTCGATTCGAGCACGGGCTTCGAGGACCGAGTCGAACTCGCTCACCTCGGGGATGCCGACCTCCCAGTACGAACCGCCTTCGGTCCAGCTGTACGCGTCGGTCACGAGTGAAATCACATAGGTGCGATCCGCGGCACGGGCACGGCCGAACGCTGCTTCGAGGTCATCGATCGTCTCGACGGTTTCGCTGAGTGCGCCCATGGCTTCGGCGTGCTTCGCGAAGTCGACTGCCACCGGGTTGACGACTGTCGGGTTGTCCTTGATCAGGTTGTTGTATGGCTCGCCACCCATTCCGGTCTGCAACCGGTTGATGACGGCGAAACCACCGTTGTCACAGACGATCACGATCATTTTGTGGCCGTGCAACACCGAGCTGTAGATGTCGGAGTTGAGCATCATGTACGAGCCATCGCCGCAGAACACGACGACGTCTTTGTCGGGCATCGCCATCGCAGCGCCCCAACCGCCGCTGGTCTCATAGCCCATGCAGCTGTAGCCATACTCACAGTCGAAGCTGTTGAGCTGTTTTGCGCGCCACCCGTTGTTGACCTCGCCGGGGAAACCGCCAGCTGCGGCGAGGGCGAAGGTCTTCTCATCGGCCAAACGATCGATCGCTCCGACGACCTGGGCATAGGTGGGAAGTCCGCTGTCGCTGGTGGATTCCTTCGCAGCGATCTTGTCGATGTACGCGTTGTGCTGGGCCACCTCGGTGGCCATCGTGGTCGACCAATCGTCGCTCGCCCGGTAGTCGCCGAGGCCGGCGCCGAGTTCGACCAAGGTTGCCTTTGCGTCGCCGACGAGTGGGAGGGACTGTCTCTTCGTTGCGTCGAACCGAGCGGTGTTGAGCGCAATAATCTTCACCGACTCGTTCTTGAACACCGTCCACGATCCAGTCGTGAAATCGAGCAGGCGGGTACCCACGGCAAGCACAACGTCGGCCTCGCCAGCGAGTGCGTTCGCCGACGTGCCACCGGTGACTCCGATCGGTCCGCCGTACATTTCGTGATCCCACTCGAGGCATGCCTTGCCCGCGACGGTCTCGACAACCGGAATGTTGTGAGCTGCAGCAAAGGCGGCGAGTTCGGGTTCGGCAAGACTGTAGTGCACGCCTCCACCGGCGACGATGAGCGGCTTCTCGGCGGAGCGCAACACCTTGATCGCTTCGTCGAGCTGGCGAACGTCGGGCCGCGGACGAGCAATATCGTGCACGGTCTCGGTAAAGAACGACACAGGAAAATCCCATGCTTCAGCGGCGATGTCCTGAGGCAGCCCAATGAACGCCGGCCCGCAATCGGCCGGGTCAAGCATTGTCTGGATAGCGTGTGGCAACGAGCTGGTGAGCTGCGCCGGACGCACGATGCGGTCCCAGTACCGGCTGACGGCACGGAAGCTGTCGTTGACGGTCTGTGTTGGGTCGCCGAAGTGCTCGACCTGTTGCAAGACCGGATCGGGAAGGCGGCTCGTGAACGTGTCCCCCGAGATCAACAACAATGGCAAACGGTTGCTGTGAGCAACGCCCGCCGCAGTGACCATGTTGGTTGCACCGGGGCCCACCGAACTTGTGGCGATCATGATCTGGCGGCGGCGCGTGGCCTTCGCGTACGCAACGCCTGCGAGGGCCATGCCCTCTTCGGCTTGCCCGCGATAGGTGGGCAGCGCCTCTTTGTTTCGCTCAAGAAAATGCCCAAGCGATGTCACGTTGCCGTGACCAAAGATGCCGTACACGCCCCCGAAGAGCGGCGCGACAGAGCCGTCGATCTGTACCGACTTCTGAGCGATGAGGTATTTCACCATCGCCTCGGCGGTGGTCATACGAACGGTTTCAGTCATGGTTAGTCCTCCGCGAGGTTGACGACGTCTTGCCAGGTTCCGGTTTCGGTCGATTTGATGAGCGCCGCCTGCACGCTCACGTAGTCGACGGCTTCTTTGAAGCTGGCCGAGTGTTTGGTGCCTGCAGCGACGGCGTTGAGGTACTCATAGTCCTCGATCGTGACGAGATCTTCGAAGGCGATGCTGTTCGCATCTCCGGGCACGAAGTTGCCGTGGTACGGATAGCGGTCTCCGCCGCGAACCGTCGTGTATCCACGAGCCTGATCCTTCACGAGGAACAGGCCCATCTCGTTCATCGTCTCGAGATTCCAGTTCGCGGCGCCCTTGGTGCCGTAGACATCGAAGGCGTTCTGGCTTTCCGGCCCAATGATCGAGCGGCTGGTCTCGAAGGTGCCGATCGCGCCGTTCTCGAACTCGCAGAACGCACCGAAGTAATCCTCGTTGGTAACCTCACCGGTTGGATCTCCGGGTTCGCCTCGGTCGTAGTGGGTACCACCCTCTTTAGGCAAGGGCCGTTCGGTGATGAAGGTCTTTTGCATGCCCATGACCCGGGTGATTGGCCCGACGAGCATGTGGGCGAGGTCCATCGAGTGGCTCAAGATGTCGGTGCTGACGCCGTATCCGGATTGGTCGACCTTGAACCGCCAACTGAGCAGACCCATTGGATCCGATCCGTACATCGAGAAGAAGCGGCCGCGATAGTTGGTAATCTCACCGAGCTCGCCCTCTTCGATCAGGTTCTTCAGGTATTGGACGAGGGGCGCAAAGCGATAGTTGTAGCCAACGCCGGTGATAACACCTGCGTCGCGGCAGGCCTTTTCGGCTCGGACCGTCTGGTCTGGTCGGCCACCGACGGGCTTCTCGCAGAACACGTGCTTGCCGGTCTCGGCCGCAGCGACGCAGATCTCTTCGTGCAACATGTTGGGTGCGGTGCAGGTGACGATGTCGATGTCGTCGCGTTCCATGATCTCGCGCCAGTCGGCAACCGCTTCTTCGAAACCAAAATCGTGAATAGCCGCATCGCGTCGCTCTTCGGAATTGTCGGCACACAT
>CALHXU010000274.1 GCA_938040365.1 uncultured Acidimicrobiales bacterium | reverse complement strand
ACAAAGGAGTTGCGGGCGTTGCCCAACGGATTGCTAAACCATCCTTCGTTCGCAATGGTGTCGAGGTCGGTCTTGAGCAGGTGGTTCATAAAGAAGTTGTTGCGCAGAACCGTGACGTTGAGCCCGGCGTCGATCAAGGCTTTCTCGCCCCACCAATAATGCTGCAGCATCAGGGGGATTCCGGCGCCTTGCCGTGACGAGTGCTTTTCGGGGTCATAGGACGCGGTGTTGGTATCTGCGCCCATGCAGCTCACACGAACAAC
The DNA here is from genome assembly GCA_938040365.1 of uncultured Acidimicrobiales bacterium. GTDB lineage: Bacteria > Actinomycetota > Acidimicrobiia > Acidimicrobiales > SHLQ01 > SHLQ01. The sequence goes on along the minus strand of CALHXU010000274.1, from coordinate 11,949 downwards.
ATGTTGAATCTGCTTCGCACGCTCACCGAGGGCCTTGCTGAATGCGAGGTGCCCTTCGAGCATCGGGTCGAGCGACGCGGAGTACACGACGTCGACCTCCTCGAGTGCGGCGTTCCACGTGGACGAGTCGTTGAGGTCGAAATGGACAATCTCGTCGGCTCCCAACTTGCGAAGCGCATCTTCGTTGCCGCTACTGAAGGTGGCCGCACGGATAATGAACGACCGATCCGCAGAAAGGCGAGCGATGAGCTCCTTGCCAATTCGGCCAGTCGCCGAGGTGATCAGAACGGTGGGAACAGAAGTAGATGTAGACATCGTGTCCTAACGGGTAACGCCATCAGCGATTGCGGCTGCTGCCACTGCCTCGGCGACGTTGAGGCTAACCGCTGGATCGAAGACGCTGGGGACAATGTGGGTTGGCGAGAGTTCTTCTGCTGTCACTTCGGCCGCGATTGCCTTTGCCGCGGCGAGCTTCATGTTCTCGGTGATGTCGGTCGCCTTTGCATCTAACGCGCCCCGGAAGATCCCAGGAAACGCGAGCACGTTGTTGATCTGATTCGGATAATCGCTGCGACCGGTGGCCATGACGGCCACCTCGTTCGTGATCAATTCGGGGCTGATCTCGGGATCGGGGTTGGCCATGGCAAAGACGATCGGGTCATCGGCCATGGACGAAATGTCGTCGAGCGTCAAAATGTCGGGAGCGCTCACGCCGATGAACACGTCGACGCCGGCCATTGCATCGGACAACGAGCCCTGAATGTCACCGGGGTTCGTGTTCTCGGCAAACCACTGCTTCGAATCGTTGAGGTTCTCTCGCCCGTCGTAGATAACACCGCGAGAGTCGACGCCGATGATCCGACCGACACCAGCGCCGATCAGAATCTTCCCGATGGCAACACCGGCAGCGCCAACTCCTGAGATCACGACCGAGATGTCCTCGATCTTCTTGCCAGCGACTTTCAGCGCGTTCTCTAGACCGGCGAGGGTGACGACGGCGGTCCCGTGCTGGTCGTCGTGGAAGACCGGAATGTCGAGACGCGCCTTCAGCTGTTCTTCGATGTAGAAGGCTCCGGGTGCTGCGATGTCTTCGAGGTTGATGCCACCAAAGGTCGGGGCTAGCCGGACGACGGTCTCGATGATCTCGTCTGGGTCCTTCGTGTCGAGACAGATCGGGAACGCATCGACCTTGCCAAACTCTTTGAACAGCAGCGCCTTACCCTCCATGACCGGCATCGCGGCCTTCGGGCCGATGTCGCCGAGGCCAAGCACCGCGGTTCCGTCGCTCACGATGGCGACAGTGTTCTTACGGATCGTGAGGTCATCGGCGAGCTTTTCATCCTCGGCGATTGCCGTGCATACCCGAGCAACTCCGGGGCTGTAGGCCATGGTCAGGTCGTCGATGTCGCTCACCTCGGCGAGCGGCAGCACTTCGATTTTGCCGCCTTCGTGGAGCCGCATCGTTCTGTCGTAGCAGTTGAGGAGTTCGATATCTTCGAGGGCCGCGACCACCTTGGTGATCTCGGTTTGGTTGTCGACGCTCGACGCGTTTACCACGATGGCGCGCTCGAGGAACGGGCCGCGGGTGACCATATTTTCGATGGCGAAAATGTTTCCGCCAGCCTTGCCAATGGCGGTGGTGAGCCTTCCTAATACGCCTGGTTTGTTCGTGAGTCGGATCAGCATTGACACCGAGTATTGGGTCGATGTTGCCTCTTCAGGTTCAGTCATGGCTCAGACCGTATCGAGATGCTGACAGGTCTGTGGTATCGAGTCGATCATTGAAGGCGACTCGTGGGGCCAAAGGAAGCTAGGTTCGAGTCGTGCGACACCCTGAACTTTGCCTCTACGACGTAAGCGATGGCGTTGCGACGCTCACGTTCAATCGGCCCGATCGACTAAACGGCATGATCGGGAACATGGAGTTCGCCTACTTCGAACGCCTCGCTCAAGCCGAAACCGACGACGAGGTAAAGGTCATCATCGTGACCGGTGCTGGCAAGGGATGGTGCCCGGGCGCCGACCTCGCATACAAACCCGGCGAAGGCGACCTTCCGTTGCCGAACGGTGTTCTTCCAAACTCGTTGCCGATGACGATTCGAAAGCCAACGATCGCAGCGATCAACGGTGCATGTGCGGGGGCAGGGCTGGGCCACGCGTTGATGCTCGACTTTCGAATCGCATCCGAGACGGCAAAGTTCACGACCGCATTCTCTCAACGCGGACTGATCGCCGAGTACGGCCTTGCGTGGTTGCTCACCCAAATCGTAGGACGTCAGGTCGCAACCGATCTTCTGCTCACGGCACGAAAGCTCACCGGCGCCGAAATGGCAGATATCGGCCTCGTCAACCGAGCGGTGCCACAAGAACAAGTGCTCGAAACCGCAACGGAGCTCGCCCATCAGCTCGCCACGACGGTCTCGCCCGCATCGATGGCGACGATAAAACATCAGCTCCTCACCGAACCGAGCATGGACGCCGCTGCAGCGTTCGAGAGTTCGAACGCGCTGATGTATGAATCGCTTCGGGGCGCCGACCTGACCGAAGGCGTGATGAGTTTCCTCGAGAAGCGTCCGGCGGACTTCGCTGCACTCGGCTCGGGGACCGTCTTTGCATGGATGGCACAGAGCGAGGAACGGCCAAACGAAACCACAGCTAACGAGGAGGACATGACATGAGCAGCGACACGGCGCTATCCCCACAAGAGGCATCGGCGTTCGCCGAGAAGTGTCGAGCATTCCTCGCCGATCACGCCGGGGGCGGCCGTTCTGTCGAATCTGCAAAGAAGTTCTTGGCGGCCGCTGCAGAGGCAGGGCTCGGTGGAATCATCTACCCGAAAGAATTTGGTGGAGCTGGGCTTACGAAAGCCCATGACAAGATCTGGCGCGCTGAAAAAGCCAAGTACCCGATGGTCGACGCCGAGTTCATCATCAGCCACGGGATGTGCCTCCCGGTACTCAACGACTTTGGGACCGACGAACAAAAACAAGAGTTCATGGCCCAAATGATCAGCGGCGAAACCATGTGGTGTCAGATGTTCTCTGAGCCAAACGCCGGATCCGATGTTGCGAGCCTTCGAATGAGTGCGGTTTCCGACGGAGACGAATGGGTCATCAACGGTCAAAAAGTTTGGACCACCCTCGCGCACATATCCGACTACGGCGTGCTCATTGCACGCACAAACCCCGAGGTTCCAAAGCACGCTGGCATCTCGATGTTCATCGTCGACATGACCGCTCCGGGCATCGAAATACGGCCGATCCACCAAATCGACGGTGGGCGTCACTTCAACGAAGTCTTCTTCAACGAGGTCAGAATTCCCAAAGACTGGCTCCTCGGAGAACTTCATAACGGTTGGAACCAGGCGACCGCAATGTTGATGTACGAACGAGTTGCGATCGGCACCGCAGGCGCTGGCGACATCAACCGTCCGAACTACGAGATGTTGCGCGAGCTGGCCACAAAGAACGGCAGGATTGCCGACCCGATCGTGCGCGAAGACCTCATGACGATCTACGCAATGGAAACCGCCAAATCGCTCGTTGCAATGCGCACCCGCGCAGAAATGAAGGCGGGCAAGGCACCGGGGCCGGGTGGGTCGATCGGCAAGCTTTCCGGCTCGATCATCTCACGCAAGGTCCGATCGATCGCTCAAAACATTGGCGGCCTCGACGGGATTGCTTGGCAATTTGAGGGCGAACCAGGACAGAAGCTGGCCCGTCACGTACTCAACAGCTTCCAGGACGGAATCGCCGGCGGAACCGACGAGATCCAGCGAAACATCATTGGCGATCGCGTCCTCGGCCTTCCTCGTGACATCTCGGTCGACAAGGGTGTGCCATTCAACGAAATCTCTGCTCCGTAGAGCGAACATCGCTCCTCGGTAGCGCGAGATCTTCCGAAGTAGCACGCCGTTAAAATCGGAGGGCGGAAAGGCCGCCGACCGGAGATAACCTCAGAGCTATGTATGCCGTGATTAAGACTGGCGGTCGTCAGTACCGCGTTGAAGAGGGCCAGGTCCTCGACGTCAACCGTATGGGCGAAGTCGATGCAACCGAATCGCTCACACCAGTTCTCGTCGTCGATGGAGGCACCGTCCTCGCAACTCCAGATCAGCTTTCGGGCGCATCGGTCGGAGTCAAGATCGTCGAGAACACCCGCGGACCCAAGATCAACGGGTTCACGTACAAGAACAAGTCCAACCAACGCAAGCGTTGGGGACATCGCCAAGCACTCAGCCGCATCGAGGTCACCTCGATTTCGGCCGGATAGGGGTAACTCATGTCGAAGACCAAGGGCGGCGGTTCCACACGGAACGGCCGTGACTCAAACGCACAACGCCTCGGCGTCAAAGTATTCGACGGTGGCGAAGTAACCGCCGGATCGATTCTTGTTCGCCAACGTGGAACCAAGTTCCACCCAGGCCACAACGTCCGCCGCGGCGGAGACGACACGCTGTTCGCAACCGAAGCCGGCAAGGTCAAGTTCGGATCGCGCAACGGACGCAAGCTTGTAGACGTATTGATCGAATCCTGACGGATTCGATCAAACTGGCCTTTTCTCCGCTGCGCTCCGAAAACGCCCACGTATTGATCGGGGTCCTGGCGGACTCGATCAAACCCGCCTTTTACGCTCGCTTCGCTCGCGGAAAACGCTCCTTGCGGGTCTCCAAGCTTGGGGGCTTAGCGGAGAGCGGAAGGCATTTGGTTCACTTGTGCCAGCGCTATGCGCTGGCATTTGTGGTTTTTGGTTAGGTTTTTACCTGTGAGTAATTTCGTTGACGAGTGCAATATCAATGTTGAGGGTGGCAACGGGGGCGCGGGTTGTGTGTCGTTTCGGCGGGAAGCCCATGTCTCAAAGGGTGGCCCCGACGGCGGCGACGGTGGCAACGGCGGCAGCATTTGGTTCGTTGCCGACCACAACACTGCATCGTTGCTGAACTTTCGCGACCACCCACACCGCAAGGCCGGATCGGGAAAGCACGGCAGCAGCAAGAAGAAGCACGGCACGTCGGCAGTCGACCTCGAGGTAAAGGTTCCCGAAGGCACCGTTGTGTATCACTTCGATGGGACCGAACTCGCCGACCTACGAAGTCACGGCGACCGGTTCCTCGCAGCCGCCGGTGGCGAAGGAGGCAAGGGCAACGCCCGCTTTCTCTCCAATAAGCGACGTGCCCCAGCCTTTGCCGAACAGGGCGAAGAAGGCGAGGAGCGTTGGCTTCGGCTCGAACTGAAACTTGTTGCCGACGTTGCGCTCGTCGGTTTCCCAAACGTTGGCAAAAGTACGCTGATCTCGCGCATCTCTGCGGCTAAGCCAAAGATCGCGAACTATCCGTTCACCACCCTCGAACCCAACCTCGGCGTCGTGCGCATCGATGACGACAAGGACGACTTCGAAATGGTCGTCGCCGACATACCCGGCCTCATCGAAGGCGCAGCCGAAGGCAAAGGCCTCGGACATCAATTTCTTCGCCACGTCGAACGCGCCCGGGTGCTCGTCGTGTTGCTCGACCTCGCCAGTTGGGAAGGCGTAAGCCCACAAGACCAAGAAGAAGCGCTGCTCCACGAGCTTCGTTCCTATCAACCAGAACTACTCGACCGGCCTCGCATCATGGTTGCCTCGAAGGGCGACATGGTCAGCGAAGATACCGCCGAGCACGACTACGACGTAATCTCGTCGGTGACCGGCGAAGGTCTTCCTCAGTTGGTCGGAAAGATGGCCGACGCCGTCCGCCAGGTTCGTGCCGCCGAGGCCGAACTCGACACGAGCGAGATCGTGATCCATCGCCCTGTCGCCGAAACGATCGCGATCGAAAAGATCTCACAGGATCAATACGTGGTGCACGGGCGACAAGCGCTTCGAGCGGTCCGCCTCAGCGACCTCACCGACCCGGCTGCGCTCGAGCACGCACAGAAACGCCTCGACTCGATCGGCGTGAACCGAGCACTTCGCACCGCCGGAGCCCGCGAGGGTGACACGGTCCATATTGGTGATCTCAGCTTCGAGTACGAAGAGGACATCTGATCGTGGCCGGGGTCGTCGTCAAAATCGGGACGTCATCGTTGACCGACGTCGACGGGGTGATCGATGCACGCGTTATCGGCAAAGTAGCCGCCGAGGTCGCCGAGCTGCGCGGTAAGGGCGTGCAGGTAACGATCGTTACCTCGGGCGCAATCGCCGCTGGTATGCCCGTCCTGGGCATCGAGGCTGCCGACCGGCCGACCAATGCGGTTGCGTTGCAGGCGCTTTCGTCGATCGGACAGCCCGCCCTTGTGGCAACGTGGTCAGCTGCGCTCACCGAACACGGTTATGCGGTCGGACAGATCCTGCTCGCACCCCACAACTTCGGAGAGCGTCAGCAGTATTTGCACGCCCGTGCGACTCTGCAGCGCTTGCACAAGCTCGGCGTCGTTCCCTTGATCAACGAGAACGATGCGGTCACCGACGCCGAGATTCGATTCGGCGACAACGACCGGATCGCGGCGTTGGTCGCAACGCTGGTCGATGCAGAAACGCTCATCTTGCTGACCGACACCGACGGGGTGCTCACCGGAGACCCAACCAAAGATCCTGCCGCGTCGCTGATCGACGAAATCGTCCAATTCGACCAGCAGCTGGAAACAATTGCTGGGGGAGCAGGAAGCGTGCGTGGCTCGGGTGGCATGGCCTCGAAGCTCACCGCCGCCAAGATCGCCGCATGGTCTGGCGTCCGCACCGTCATTGCAAATGCCGAACGACCAGACGTCATAGCCGATGCAGCGAGTGGTGCTCCCGGTGTCGGAACCGTCGTGCCGCCACGTGAGATCACGTTGAGCGCTCGCAAGTTATGGATTGGATTTGCGATGCCTTCGGTCGCGACCATCAATGTCGATGACGGTGCTGTTCGTGCCCTGACTGCAGGCGGAAACTCGCTGCTTTCGGTAGGCGTGGCGAGCGTCGACGGGTCCTTTGAGCGTCGCGATCCAATAGAAATCGTCGGACCTGATGGCACGGCCTTTGCCAAGGGTATTGCGCGTTTGAGTTCAGGCGAACTCGACACCACTAGCGGCCAGATGCTCGTACACGCCGACGATCTTGTCGTGATCAGCTAGATCGAAGAAACACCGATCTACTTGCGGGAGATCACGGCCTCGAGGTCGATGACTTCCACGGCATCGGCCTCGATGTTCGTCACGGTGCCATACAAGACTGGAGTTGGCTGCGCGGCGTTGTCGAACCAGTAGAAGTCCCAACGGCTCGCAGCGGCAACGGTCTGGTTGGCGGTTTCTTCGAAGAACTCGTGCGTACACGGGCTGTTCGTTGCTCCGGGTGTCCATACGACGAAGGTGTCGCAGGTGAGGGTGGCAGCGTTCGGAGCGCCCAGCGTGAATGTCGTCTCGACATAGCGCGCCTCGACGGTGACGGTAAGGCCACCAGCGGTTGCAGAACGTGCAACCGTGTCGGTCGAACCTTCGGGCCAGAACCATGTTTCGACCCCGGTGATCTGGCGGCCATCGGGGCTGAGCGCGGGAGCGAGCGCCGTCGGAACCGCCAAGTCCTGTGCCTGCTCGCGAACTTGGATCGACGTGATCACGTTGGGTTGTCCGGGTATGGGCATGGCCGGGTTGTACTGGTAGACCGGATCGTTGATTGGCTCAACGATGCCGATATGACTTGGATTAACTGAGCAGAGCAGGTGGTAATAGCTCCCCGGGCGTGGAGATGTTGTCGTAACGCCCAGGTCTTCGAGCGTCACACCGCTATAGAACTCACAGGTCCATGGCCACTCGGTCGCACCGCCGGTCGAACCACCGCCGCCCGAACCGCCGCCGCCCGAACCGCCGCCGGCCGTATCGTCATCGCCGCCGTCATCTGATGTTACGAGTGTCCCGGTCGAAACCGCCGTAACCACGCCAGCCCCATTGCGCACCTCGACGGTGCCGGTCTGGGCAGCGACGGTCGAAAGGCTGGCGAGCGAGCTTGCGAGGAGCATCATCAGTCCGAGCGCGAGGAAGCCAACGAAACGGACTCGAAAACCAGAAACGCCGACCACACATCAAAGTGTGGTCGGCGTGCGTTTCTGGAACGAGGGTCGTCTGGCCTACACGGCTCCGCCGTCAGGCCCCGAATCGTCAGGATTGTCCTCGGTGACTGGACGCTCGTCGGCCGGAGGTGCATCGTTCGGTGGCGCAGCGGCCGGTGCAGGATCTGGCGAACCGAGGATGCCCATCGACGACTTAATCTCGGCGAGCTTTGCGGCGGCCTTCGATTCTGCCGCGGCGGCTTCGACCATCGCGGTCGCCCCGGCTATGTCGTTCTGGCCGTCGGCATCATCGAGTTCGGCTCGAGCTTCGGCGCTGATCACGCGTCCTTCGATCTTTCCCTTGACCGAGTCAAAGGTTGTGCCACCTTCGGCTTCGAGGGTGGCTTCGGCCATCTTTGCGCGCTCGAAATCCGCTCGGAGTGCAGCGCCCTTCGCCTTCATCTGCGTCATCTCGATCGCCGAGTTCGATGCGATCGACTTCGCCTCGTCAGACGCCTGCTTCGCCTCGATCAACTCGACGTCGATCGCCGCAATTTGCGTATCGATACGCACGATCTCGGTCGCTATCAGCTCGGCTGACTCGTTGAACTTCGCAGCTGTGGCGCTGTCGCCACCCTGCTCGGCTTCCTTTGCCATCAGTACCGCTTGGCGAGCGTTCGTATTTGCTCGCTCGAGCTCGCTGTACAGCTTGGAACGCTGCGCCTCGAGCTGGTTCTCATAGGCAATGATGTTGGTCGCTGATTCTCGCAGCGCCCGCACCTGATCGGGAGTCATGAGCTACCCGGCCGTGGCGGTGGTGCCACCTTCTTCAGGAGCGCTGACGGTGGTGTCTGCTGGGGCAGCGGTCTCGGTTGAACCAACGCCGAGCTGGCTCTTGAGTTCCTCGAGGCGAGCCTTGGCCTGTGTCCCCTTCGCAGCAGCCTCGATCTCGGCCATGCGGCCTTCGGTCGAAGAAGCGCTGAGGTCAGACGATGCCTGTGCCTTTGCGAGTCGACCCTCGATCTTTTCACGCACCTGATCGAGCGACGGCGTGTCGGTGCCGACCTGTTCGGTGAGGCTGTCCATTGCCTCGTTCATCTGCTCTTTCATCTTTGCCTGGTCGAGCTGGCTGAGGAGCTTTTGACGTTCGGCGAGCTTGGTCTGGAGACGGTCCGAGTTCTGCGAAACGGCGGTCTTTGCCTCGTTTGCCGACTGGGTTGCTTGAAGGTGGAGCGCCTTTAAGTCCTCGACCTCTTGCTCAACGGCGATCAAACGCTGGGCGAAAGCTTCGGCGGCACTCGTGTACTCGGTTGCTTTGGTATCGTCGCCGCGCTGCATTGCTTCGTCGGCCATCATCACGGCCTGACGAGCGTTGCTGGTGAGCTTTTCGAGCTCGACCATTGCCTTGTCGAGGCGCATCTCGGTCTGCTTCTGGTGCGCAATGACGTTCGCTGCCTGTTCCTTCAGGCGTTGATGTTGTTCTTTGCTCTCTCGGATTGCTTGTTCGAGCTGGATCTTAGGATCCGCATTCTTCTCGAACTCCGAATCAGCCTTTGCGGTGAGGTACTTCCACCATTTTTTAATCGTGTTGAGCATGGCTGACATCGTAGTCCGATTAGGCGCAGGTTTGCCCAAAAGTTCGCTGGTCTTCGTCGGGTCGGCACCGAGGTTGTTGGTGCTAGTACCTGCGTCAGAACGAACACCAGCGCCTCCGAGCTGGCGTTAGATATTTCTAGCTCGTATAGTTCGAATTGAATATAAACGTGGTGGGTCGTCACCAACCAATTCCAAGGCTGTGGCCCATCCCCAGAGAGGGATTTCAAATGACCGACACCACTGGCGCCGACGGCGCGACGCACTTCGATCACTACAAGGTGTTCGATCAGATGCAAGAACCGCTGCTCGAGGATCTCGCTGAACTACGGACGGGCTGTCCAGTGGTGCACACCGAGGCGCACGGTGGATTCTGGTCGCTCTTCACCTATGCCGACATAGGAAACGTGGCGCGCTCGACCGAAGAGTTCTCTTCACATGGCGGAGCGACCATTCCCTCGCACGGGTTCCCAATGCAGCTGCCGCCGATCGAGGCCGATCCGCCGCATCACGCGCAGTACCGGGTTCCGATGTTGCCTCTCTTTGCCCCCAGCGCGATCGAGAAGCTCATCGACCCAATGCGTTCGATGGTCACTGAGTTGATCAACGGGTTCTGCGAGCGTGGGTCGGCCGACCTCGCCGGCGAACTCGCGATCCCGTTCCCTGGGATGACGATCGGGCTGTTCATGGGCGTTCCGCCCGAGGAAATCGAGCAGCTCAAGGGTTGGACCCGCGAGCTCATGCTCGACATCTCAAATTCGTCGGCCATTGGTGAGGCGCTGATGTTCTTCAACGACCTCTACGAGCGTCGGAAGGCCGAGCCGAAGGACGATTTCCCGAGTCTTGTGATCGGCCTCGAGATCGATGGCAAACCAATCACTCACGAAGAGTGCCTTGCAGTCTTCGCTATGGTCACGTTCGCCGGCTTGGAGACGACCGCGAACTCGTCGTCGCACATCTTTGAGCTCCTTTCCGACAGGCCTGATCTGCGTCAACAGCTGATCGACGACCCGGCCAAGATCCCAAGTGCAGTCGAGGAGTTGCTCCGGTATCTCAGCCCGCTGCCGGCGAGTGCCCGAACTGTTCGAGACGACATGGAGTTCCAGGGTAAGTCGCTGGCGAGCGGCGACCGGGTGCTTCTCAACTGGATCTCAGCCAACCACGACCCGGACGAATTCGACGATCCGAACGTGATCGATTTCGACCGCTTTCCTAACCGCCACGTTGTTTTCGGAGCAGGCCCCCACCGCTGCCTCGGCCTCCATCTCGCCCGAGTGCAGCTCCGGATCATTATCGAAGAAGTGTTGCGTCGCCTGCCCGACTACGACGTGCAGACCGGAGACGTCGAACGCTATATCGGCGTGACACGCGGGATTGGTTCGCTGCCGATTACCTTCACCCCGTCAGCGCCAATGTAGGCCTGGCTAGCGCCGCAACGATTTCAGCGGGCCGGACAGCAGCGTGTTGAGCGCCGGAATCCGCAGGAACCAACAGATGATCAAGTAGGTCAAACCCGACAGCCCGACCGAGAGGATCATCGCCAGCGGCGCCCACATATCGTCGGTCACGAACCGCATCGCGATCGCCACAACACCCGCGCCGATGAGTGCGGGAATGAGTGCTTTGACCGGGCGTAGTGGGGACACGCCCGGGATTGCCTTGTCGGCCAGACGCCACAACAGGATGGCCTCCACCCATGCAGCAACAGCCGAGCCGAGCGTGATGCCCATCGCGCCGAAACGGAGCGCATTGTTTCGGGTGCCGGGGTCAAAGAGCGTTGGCAGTGCGTCACGGACATCGGCAGCAGCGATCCGGTCGAAGAATTGCATAGCGACCGCTGCGATTGTGATCGAAATGATGACCCGAACGAGCGCCACCTTCGCTGGTCCGCTCGTGTCGCCTTGGGACCACAGCGTGTTTTGGGTCAGCCGTGAGAGCGCAGAAGGGATCAGGCCCAAGGCGTAGGTGCCGAGCGTGAACCAGACGAGCAGTGTCTCATCGGGCCCGAACTGGCCTCGTTCGAGGAGCGTCGAGACAACTTTGTCGCCAAGCAGGATGTAGGCGAGCGCAGTAAACGAAACGAAGAAGGCAATCTGGGCGAATCCACCCTCGCCGCGTTTACGAATCTCCTCGGGGTCCTTCAAACGGCTGAGCTCGGGAAGTTCGGCAGCAGCGATACTCACGGCGAACAAGCTGATGGGAAGGATGTACAGGATCTGAGCTTTGACCAGCGCAGCGACTGCTCCAGAGATGATGGCGCCGGCGAGAATCGTGTCTGCAAACGCCGAGATCTGAATGACGCCGCGGCCGCTGACGGCGCCTCCGAAGCGCCGAATGACCTCTCGAACGCCCTC
>CALHXU010000273.1 GCA_938040365.1 uncultured Acidimicrobiales bacterium | reverse complement strand
AGTTGCTGTAGCTGTTCTGGGCTGAGCAACACCTCGCGGGCCTTCGAGCCCTCGCTCGGACCGACGATGCCCTTTTGTTCAAGTTCGTCCATGATGCGGCCAGCGCGAGAGAAACCGACGCGCAGTTTGCGCTGCAACATCGAGGTCGACCCGAGCCCGGAGCTCACGACGAGTTCCATGGCCTGCCATAGCAAGTCGTCGGTATCGTCGTCGGCTGGCCGATCTGCGGTGATCGTGTCGGCGCCGGAGCTCGGCGTTGCTGCTGGCATGCCGGGCATTCCGGTGAGATCGACCGCGGGAGCAGCAGTGGCTGCTGCATCGGCACTCTCGGCGAGACTGGTCGTCTCGGTGGCAGCTGTAGCGGCCACAGCGCTTGGCATATCGGCCGGAGCCGAGACGGGCGCAGGATTGACGTCGCCGCCGCCAAGAACCTCAGAGTCGTGCGTCGTGACCTCTTGGGCATTTTGCTTACGCCAGAACTTGACGATCTTCTTGACCTCAGACTCTTCAACCCACGCGCCCTGGAGACGCAGCGGAGTCGAACTGGTTGGGTCTTGGAACAACATGTCGCCCTTGCCCACGAGGCGCTCGGCGCCGGGCGAACCAAGGATGACCCGACTGTCCTGCATGCTCGATACGGCATAGGCAATACGAGCAGGAACGTTTGCCTTGATCAGCCCGGTGATCACATCGACCGAGGGACGTTGCGTCGCAATGACCATGTGAATGCCAACGGCTCGAGCCTTCTGACCAATTCGAACGATCGAATCTTCCACATCGCGTGCAGCGACCATCATGAGATCGGCGAGCTCATCTACGACGACGAGAATGTAGGGCAGACGGGTAAACCGGCGAGGTTCGCCGTCGGGACCGAGCTGGCCGGCCTTTGCCTTGACCTTGCCCTCATCAAAGGCCGCGTTGTACCCACCGATATCGCGGAAGCGGCACTCTTCGAGAAGTTCGTAACGACGTTCCATCTCGCGAACTGCCCATGCAAGCGCGTTCGCTGCCTTCTTCGGATCGGTCACCGGCTGGGTGAGCAGGTGTGGAATCCGCTCGTACTGGGTCATCTCGACGCGCTTTGGATCGATCAAGATCATCCGCACATCGTCGGGCGTGTTGCGCATCAGCAACGACGTGATGATCGAGTTGATGCCCGATGACTTGCCCGCGCCGGTGGCTCCAGCCACGAGCGTGTGTGGCATCTTCGAGAGGTCGGCGAGCAGCGAGTTTCCGTTGATGTCGCGTCCGATCGCAACTTCCATTGCGCCGTCTGCAGCACGAGCTTCGGGCGAACTCAAGATGTCGCCCACTGCAATGATTTGGCGCTCCTCGTTCGGGACCTCGACGCCGATCGCCTGCTTGCCCGGAATCGGAGCGATGATGCGAACGTCCTTCGATGCCATGGCATAAGCAATGTCGTCGGAGAGGTTCTTGACCTTCGCGACCTTGACGCCAAGGCCAAGCTCGAGCTCAAACCGGGTAACGGTTGGCCCGACAACCATGTTGATCAGTCGGGTTTCGACACCGTGCTCGGCCAAGGCACGCTCGAGGGTTCGACCTCGTGAGATAACCGCGTCTTGATCGACGTTCTGTGAACCCGATCGACCGAGGAGCGACATAGGCGGAAGCGCCCAGCTGCGATCGCCGTCGGCGGTGACGGCCAACTCGGCTTCGAGCTGTTGTGGCGGCGCTGGTTGTGGGATGACAACGGTCGGCGTTGGCGCTGCTGGCGCGTCGGCGTCTTGGTCGAATACGCCAACCGATTCCGTCGACTTTTCTTCGGGTTTGTCCGGTGCGGTCGTATCAGCCGGGTCGTCGTCACGAGGGACCGGTATCTCGATCACGTCTTCGACTTCGAACTCGTCGAGGGTTACTACCTGGCCACCGACATGAACCTGAGGCGCTGCGGCGTAACGCTCGTCATAGTCGGCGCTCGGATCGTCATCGACGAAGTCCCGGTCGTCGATCACCGTTCGGTCAGAGATTACGAAGAGCGAACGTAGACCATCGGAAATCGTACGAAATATGGCGCTGAAGAGCGCTACCAACCCATCGAGAATTCCTCGAAGCGGCAGACCGGTCATAATGATCAAGCCGCCAAGGCCAATGACGAGAAGGATGAACAAGGCTCCCCACGAACTCGCAATTGCGAGTAGTGGGCCTCCAACGATCAGCCCGAGAACGCCACCAGCGCCGGAGAATCGTTCGACGGTACTCCCCCACGCAGGGCTGTTTCCCGCGAGGTGAACAAGGCCGGTCATCGACACCATCGCGGCGATACCACCGACGATAAACCGAGGTGGCATCACATGGTTTTGTTCTTCTCGGCGGATGACCGCGACGCCCACAGAGGCAATAGCGAGCGGAGCAATGAACCGGAAAACGCCCATCAGCCATCCGAGACCCTCGTCGAATGCCCGTCCGAGGATACCCGATGTTTCGGTGTAGATTCCCAGCGCTGCGAGGACCGCTACGGCGAGCAGAAATAGCCCGACTAAGTCGGCTCCGCGACCGTTCAACGCCTCGTCGAGCGTGCTGTTCGAAAGCGTTGTCGGCGCTTTCTTTTTCGACGTGGACCGGCTCTGTGTGCGACTCGTTGACCGCGCAGGGGCGCGCCCGCGGGAGTTCTTTGCCCGCGTGGTTTTTGAAGATCGACTCGACGGACGAGACCGAGTGGTGGAGGACTTCGATTTTGTTGCCACAGTGCAGCCAACCCTAGTTGACCGACACGGCGAGGTGTCGACATTTCGCGCGCTGTGTGCTCCAGCTCGCGCTCGACGCGCGAGGTTGGGCTCAACTGAGCATTATCCCGCCGAGCGAATGACCGGAACGATGACCGGTCGACGGTTGGTCGCCGCGGCGACATAACGGCCTACCGCACGGCGAGCCACACGCTCCATGTCACGGAGATCACCGGATTCTTCCAAAGCGCCCTCTATTGCCTGACGTGCCTCGGTGGCAGCGCCGGCCTCTAAATCGAAGCGTTCCTCTGCGCTCGCCCAGCCACGCGACGCAATAACCGGGCCGAACAGAATTTCGCGTTCTTCGAGGTCGATCTCGGCGACGACCGTTACGAAACCTGCGTTCTGCATGAGCAGTCGCTCTTCCAAAATCTGCGTGCTGAGAGCTCCGGCTGACCCATCCATGTAGATGTAGTCGCCCGAAACCTGACCATCTTTGCTCACGCCATCGTCGGTCAGCAGGATTTGGTCACCATCGGTTGCGACGAGCACGTTGTTTGGGTCCATCCCACGGCGGATCGCAAGATCGGCGTGACCAATGAGGTGTTCGTATTCGCCATGAACCGGTACGAAAAGTTCAGGGTTTGCAACGCTATGTAGCGCAAGGAGTTCTTGTTGGGTTCCGTGGCCTGTGGTGTGTACATCGACCTGTCCGGAGTGGACGATCGTCGCGCCTTGTCGAGCAAGGCCCGACCGAACTCGCCCAACCGCTGCCTCGTTGCCTGGAATTGGGTGGGAGCTAAAGATCACGGTGTCTTTGGGGCCAATGGTGACCCACCTGCTGTCGTTTTGTGCCATAAGCGTCAGTGCCGATCGGAACTCGCCTTGGCTGCCGGTCGACACGATGCAGGTCTTGACCGGATCGATATCGTCAGCGTCGGCAATGTCACGGATCTTGGCATCGGGGATCTTCAGCAGTCCGAGGTCTCGGGCCATTGCGACATTTCGCTTCATCGAGCGGCCGAGGGTGACCATGGTGCGGCCCTGCTCGATCGCAATATCGGCAATCTGCTGGATGCGGTGAATGTGGCTCGCAAACGCGCCGACAATGATGCGCTGATCTCGGTGTTCATGGAACAACGCACGCAATACGGGGCCGACCGTCGTCTCAGAGGTCGACATTCCCGGAGTGTTCGCGTTGGTTGAATCGGCGAGGAGGAGGCGGATGCCCTTAGTTTGTGAGATCTCACCGATTCGGGGCAGATCGGTTAGGCGACCATCGACTGGGGTGTGATCAAGTTTGAAGTCGCTCGAATGCAAGATCACGCCTTGAGGCGTAGTGAACGCGGTGATGACACCCGACGGTGTCGAGTGCGTTACCGGCAGGAACTCACAATCGAACGGTCCGATCGTTCGGTTTTCGCCGTCGGTGATGACATGCAGTTCGGCCCGGCCACTAAGACCGCGCTCTTGGAGCTTGTGGCGGACCAGGCCGAGCGTGAACGCCGTTCCGTAGATGTCGAGGTTGAGACTCGGCACCTCCTCGAGCAGGTACGTGATCGAGCCAATGTGATCTTCGTGCGCGTGGGTGACGACAAGCCCGTCGACCTTGTCGGCATTGTCGGCGAGGTAGCCGAAATCAGGGATGATCGAATCCACGCCGGGTTGGGTCTCGTCCGCGAACATTTGCCCGCAGTCCAAGATGACCATGCGTCCGTTCGATTCGAGGACCGCACAGTTCCGCCCGATGTCGCCGAGCCCACCAAGGAAGGTAATTCGTACTGGTTCAGCCATTAGAAACCAGACCGGCCGAGGCCAGAGAGCACCTTTCGGCACAGACCTTCGAGTTCGACCGGCTCAGGGCCCATCGGCAGGCGGCATTGTCCACCCGGCTGGCCGAGCAGACGCATCATCACCTTGCTCGGGATTGGGTTCGGGCGAGAGTCGCCCGTCTCGATGTCCCACGATGCGAGCAGCACTTGATTGAGCCGCGTTGCTTCGGCGACCTTTCCGGCCTTGAATGCCGTGATCATTGCCGATACTTCGGGGGCAGCCCAATGGGTTGCGACGCTGACGACGCCGACCGCCCCGACTGAGAGCAGGGCGAGGTTAAGTCCGTCATCTCCCGAGTAGACCTCGAAGTCATCATCGGACTCGGCGATCACAATCGCTGTCTCGGCCGGATCTCCAGCAGCATCCTTCAGCGCAACCACATTTGGGATCTGAGCGAGGCGCAGAATCGTCTCTGTCGAAACTTTGCGACCGGTTCGTCCCGGAATGTCATAGAGCATGACGGGAAGGTCGGTCGCTGAGGCAACCGCTTCGAAGTGGGCATACATCCCATCCTGTGACGGACGGTTGTAATAGGGAGCGACCACGAGCACACCGTCGGCTCCGGCTTGGGTTGCTCGCTCGGTCAACTCGATCGCAGCGCGAGTGTCGTTGCTACCAGTTCCGGCAATGACGGGAACATCGACCGATTCGGCCACAACGCGAACAAGTTCAATCTGTTCGTCGTGGGTAAGCGTTGGGCTCTCGCCGGTCGTGCCCGCAACGACGAGACCCTCATTACCTTGTTCGACGAGCCACTTCGCAAGCTTGCTCGCTCCATCGACATCGAGCGCGTCGTCCTCGGTGAACGGCGTGATCATCGCGGTAAGTGTCTGTCCAAATCGGGCCATGAAACCTCTCCTTGTTCAGGGCGAAGGTTACCGCACTAGGACTGTGCAACCTTGTGTTCAGGCGGGTTCAAAAACCGGAACATCGCCCCGTGCTTGGTTGCCTCGCTTGATCCGCCGGAGCACGAGGCCGTAGCCAACGACCCCGATCGTCGCAAACGTAAACCATTGGAAGGCATAACTTCGGTGCGGACCTTCGCCAAGATCGGGTGGAGGCACGACCTGTGGCCACGTCTCCTCACGAATCGGCGCTTGACCTTCGAGCTGGAGGTACAGCACTGGATCGAGGGCGGGCGAGATACCGAGCGTCTCGGCGGCGAGCGTGGGGTTTGGAATGCTGAGTTGATCGCCAGCTTCACTCAAATTGCCTCGGTCGAACCCTTCTCGAATGAGTCCTTCGATCGTCACCTGACCTGGCGTTGCGAGAAGGGTCTCGTCGACCGCCAACCCAACGGTTCCGAGCACGATCTCACGGTTCACGAATCCACGATTGACGAGGATGTCGCCGAATGATGTTTCGAACGTGGTCCAGACCCAGAACCCCGGCTCGCCCTCGCGACTGCGATTGGCGATCAAGATCTCCGAGCCATTGTCAAAGTTGCCCGAGACCTGAACCCGGCGAAACTCGAGCTCGTCGACCGGCTCGTCGACGACGCTCTCGAGCAGGACCACATCGCTGAGCCGCGAGCGAACCAGGTCGTTGTTGTCGAGCCGTTGCGAAAGTCGATTGACCTGCCAGAGGCCAGCGGCGATAAACGCCGCAACGAGTACGACGACAAAGATGTGCGATGCAATCCAACGTGGTGTGAAAAACACGGCTCAGGCAGTCATTTCAGGGACGCATCGATCAGAACGTAAGGAGGTCGAATTCGACCTCGTCGCGTACTTCTAGCCCGTCAAAACGCGTCACGATCGGGTAATTTGACCGCCGCGCCAGCGACTCGATTGCGCTCGGCCGAGTCGTACACAACCGGAAGCCGCACTGCTGGAGTACCCGTTGAACGTCGAAGTGTGCATTCGAACAGATCGCATACGCTCGCACATTGCCGGGATTCCGGTACTGCAGCGATGCTCGGATCACCATCTGGGTGAGCTCAGCATCAAAGGGGTTACTCGCAACGACCGAAAGTTCGAAGTTTCCGGTGTGGCGAGTGATTGTGACCAATGCGTTAGGGATACCGTCACGCAAACCCACGAGGCCTGGCAGAACAGCGGTGTCGACAACTTTTCCCCGTCGAACGCGGTACCGGCCACCAGTTTGGTCGAGCAGGCCGACCGCCCACGTGTGATCGTCGCTCGAGTACGGACGAATCGAGGGTTCGCGAAGGCCGCCAGAAAGCGGAGGAGCATCGATAGCGACCATGACTTCAGGATACTTCAGCGGGCAGGATCACGAGGCTTCGATCGGCCAAAAGCCAAGTAAATCCAGTTGAAGAACTCAGACCGAGTTTGGCGCTAGTCGAACAGCAACGAGTCGAGGCCGAGCGTAAGTCCGGGCAGCTCGGCGATCTTTCCCGCAGCGAGGAGCACGCCGGGCATGAACGACTTGCGATCGAGGCTGTCGTGTCGAATGGTGAGCGTTTCGCCGATCGTGCCGAAGAGCACTTCTTGATGAGCGACCATGCCTTCCATACGGATGCCGTGCACCCCGACGCTACCGACCTTGCCCCCGCGGGCCGCCGGGACAACTTCATTCTCGGTCGGGTCGGCGTCGTATCGCAATCCGCTCGCTTGCTTCGCCGCATCGATGCGTTGGGCGGTCATCATTGCGGTGCCCGACGGTGCGTCCTTTTTGTTGTTGTGGTGGTATTCGATCACTTCGGCGGTCTGGAAGTGCGGCGCGGCGATCTCGGCCATCCGCATCATCATCACCGCACCGATCGCAAAATTCGGTGCGATCATGGCGTTACTCGACGTGAAACCCGCTCGGTAGCTCGCCAGATCTTCGTCGCTGAACCCAGTCGTGCCGACCACTGCGTGGACGCCGTTTGCAGCGCACCAGTTGAGGACCGTGCGTCCAACCTCGAGGTGGGTGAAGTCGATGATCACGTCGACCGTCGCCGGGTCGAGATCTTCGATTGCTGCAACCGCCGTGATGTCGGCGGGTATCGCATGTGAGTTTGGATCGATGCCTGCGACCAACTCGAACCCGTCGGCTGTTCGTACGGCGCCACACACCTCGCCGCCCATCTTTCCGCCTGCCCCGGTTACTCCAACTCGAATCATTTCCTGAGCCTAACGCCTCGACGCCAACTGGCCTAGGACGCGACGCGACCCGAGAACGTTCGTGCACTTCATCTGCGACATGTTCGGCGTACAGTTCGTGTGTGGAGCTGCAACGAACGCCGGATCGAAAGACCTTCGAGCGAGACGGTGTGCTCGCGCTACCGAACATCATCGACACTGCGGTCATTGACGAGTTGCGAGATGGCCTGTGGGGGCTGCTCGACCGGTCCTTCGCGATCCGCAAAGACGCTCCGGGCACCTGGTATCAGAACCAAGACATCTCGGACGGCACCTATCAGGGGTACCGACTCTCGGGGATGAACCACGTAATGAGGGACCTGCAATCGAGTGGTCTACTCGATCCAGTCTTGACGACGATCCAGGAGCAGTTCGCTGCGATCTTTGGCGCCGACCGCTGGGAGCCGCTCGACAAGTGGTACTCGCTACTCACCTTCCCGAGCTCAAAGGGCGATTGGAACGTGCCGCACAATCGGTGGCACAGCGACGAGCCGATTATCGTCGGCGATTCTGAACCATGGAGCGTCTTCACATTCGTGTTCCTCGACTCGGTCGAACGAGAGACCGGGCCAACCGTCGCAGTGACTGGATCTCACCGGCGAGGTGAGCCGCTCGCTGAGCGAGACGGGATCTTTGACGCTCGACAGATCCACGCGTTCGCAAACGTCAATAGCGGCCTTATCGATAATCCCGAGGGCGCCAAGATGTTGACCGTCGGAGCGCTCCTCGACGGCCTCGCTGCTGGTGACGACTGGTTCGCCGACCTAAAGACCGACGGCCCCGCCAGACCGCGGATCGACCGACTCATAGATCGGGGGACAACACAGGGCGGCGTGACGAGCAGAGTGGTCGAATTCACCGGCGAGCCAGGTGACGTCATCCTCTTCGACCCGCGCTGTCTCCATTCGTCCTCGCCAAACGTATCAGCAGACCCGCGACAGGTCCTCCGCATCGACCTTAGAAGACTCGTTTCCTAGCCGCTTTGCTCGTGGGCCGACCTAGGCGTTCTCGAGGGCGGCGATTCCGTGAGCTGGGCCGGCGATCGAGATCACCGGGTCGGGGCTAAACACCTGACGGATCACGTCGTTCACCCCATCGACCGTGACAGCATTGAGTCGTTCGAGGAACTCATCAATCGGCGTGACCTCGCCACGCAGCGCGAAACCGGTAGCCATTCGGCTCATCTGCGAGCCCGAGTCTTCAAGACTCAGAACGAGCGACCCTGAGAACCCGGTCCGTGCTCGTTCAAGCTCGACCTCGCTAATGCCGTTGCGCATCCATGTTTGGATCTCGTTGGTCAAGGCTTCGAGTAGCTGTGGGGCCCGCGCCACCGACGTCGCTGCATAGAGGCTGCTCGATCCGGTATCGGCATATCCCGACATCTGCGAGAACACCGTGTAGGCCAAGGCACGATCCTCTCGAATGCTCTGGAAGAGCCGGGATGATGGCGACCCACCGAGGATTTGGTTCGCAATAGCGAGCTCGTAGCGCTTCGGGTCGTGGTGGGTCAGGCCGCGCCAGCCGAGGGCGATGTGGATTTGTTCGACCGGCCGTTCGGTGGTCACCATTTGTGGCGTTGCCACAGCGGGTCCAATGCGTTGTGGTGCCTCGCCAGGAGTTGCACCCCTGAAGTGCGCTTCTGCCCGGGCGACGAGTCGGTCGTGGTCGATACCGCCAGCAGCAGCAACGACGAGATTTGCTGGCCGATACCACTCGTCGTGAAAGCTCCGAATGTGTTCAGCGGTCATAGCCTCGATGGTCGCTTGCGAGCCGAGCACTTCCAATGCGAGCGGGTGTCCTTCGAACAGTGCGTCGTATAGCGAAATGAACACCACATCGTCGGGAGTGTCGTATGCGGCGATCAGTTCTTCGGTGATGACGAGACCTTCGGCTGCGACATCTTCTTCGCGTAGTGCCGGGTTGGCGACGACATCGAACAACAGGTCGGCAGCCATGTCCTGCGATGTTGCGGGCACCCGGGTATAGAACGCTGTGTGCTCGCGGGAAGTGAAGGCGTTCATATCGCCGCCAACACCATCGATTGCCTCAGCCACTGAGCGGGCCGAACGTGACTCGGTTCCTTTGAAGAGCAGATGTTCAAGAAAGTGTGACGCTCCGGCGCGGTCCTTGTTCTCGTCTCGAGAACCGACCGCAACCCAAACACCGATCGATGCGGTTCGTGACGCCGGCATGTGTTTGGTCACAATTCGCAGGCCGTTGTCGAGCGTTGTTTGTTGAATGTCTATTGCCGTACTCACAAGCGAATCATCGTATCCATCTGACCTCGCGAAGTCGCGAGCGCATGGTTCACCCAGAACGGCAATACTGGGGCCATGACGAACCCCGCTGGTCCTCCCCTCGCTCCGGAAGTTGCTCACCTCTCGTTCCTCCTAGGGACCTGGAGGGGCAAAGGTTCGGGGACCTATCCGACAATCGAGAACTTCGACTACACCGAGGAAACGGTGTTCGGCCACGTCGGCAAACCCTTCATCACGTTCGTCCAGAAGACGAAACACCTCGACGGCGCCCCCCTCCACACCGAAAGCGGATACATCCGACCTGTCGGCACCGACCGGGTCGAGTTCGTCCTCTCGATCCCGAGCGGCATCCTCGAATCACTCGAGGGCACGGTGTCGGGAACGGCCCTCGATCTCGCATCGATACACGTCCTCGGGTCCTCAACGGCTAAGAGCGTCACGGCAACAACTCGTGCGTACATCGTCGACGGCGACACGCTCTCCTATGACGTTTCGATGGCAGCGGTCGACCACCCACTCACCCATCACCTCCACGCCGAACTCCACCGCGCCTAACCCCATTTCGTAAGGGTGCCAGGCTCCCTTACGAAATGAGTGAGCCGCCCGGACGCGAGAAAACCCCGGCCGGGTTGTCTGTGGGAGTGACAACCCGGCTGGGAATCTCGCTGGCGTCCGTTGCGGGGTTCAGCCAGGGACTAGAACCGTGTCGATGATGTGCACGGTTGCGTTTGCGGTTGGAACGTCTTGGCAGAGGACTGTGGCACCGTTGACGGTGAACTCGTCACCAGCAGCCTCGAGGGTCACGTCAGCGCCGTTGACCGTCGTTACCGTTCCGGCTTCGATGAGCTCTGCTGATGAGAAGCTTCCAGGCACGACGTGGAAGGTGAGGACGCTGGTCAAAAGCTCGGTGTCGGCGAGAACCGCATCGAGCGTCGCTGGATCGATTGCGGCGAACGCATCGTTGGTCGGCGCAAAGATCGTGAACGGACCATCGGAGTTCAGCGTGTCACCGAGACCGGCAACTCCAACTGCGGTAACCAAGGTCGAGAGCAGTGGGTTATTCGATGCTGCGGTCGCTGCAGGATCATCGGCCATGCCAGCGAAGCTGCCTTCACCTTCGGCGGGAACTGCCGAGCAAGCAGGACCTGTTGCGCCGAGGTTTGCGTCGCCTGCGTAGTCAATCGACTCATCTTCCATGGCTTCCTCTTCGTCACCGCCATAGCCCGTGGAGTCATCTTCCATAGCTCCGTCTTCGATGGCTTCGTCTTCCATGGCGTCATCTTCGTCACCGCCGTAGTCCATGGAGTCATCTTCCATAGCTTCGTCTTCCATGGCCTCGTCTTCCATGGCTTCGCCTTCGTCGGCGACTACTGCGTCAGCAGCGGGCTCGGTAACGGTGCCGGCTGCACTGCCACATGCGGCTGCGACGAGCGCAACTGCAAAGACAAGGCTCAACAGCCGAACCAATCTCAGGTACGGAGTCGTGGTCTTTTTCTTGAAGGAAGTTTCGGGCTCGGTGTTCATTCTTTCGGCCTTTCGAGGTGGGGGGTTGGCAGCGAGCTTCGTGCTCGTTGTTGGCAGTAGTTCGGACCTGCTCGATGTTCGGATTGGAATTTCTCGAAGAAATTTTTCCGAGCGCCGCCGACCCATCCATTTGCCCGATTGCTCCGAACCATCCACATGAACGAAACCAGCCGAACCATCCCCTCCGTCCTCGCCGCAGCGATTGGCGTCGCAGCTGGCCTCACCGGACTCGGTCTGACCGAATTGATGACGGCACTCGTCGGTGGACTGACCTCACCCCTCGTTGCAGTAGGCGATCGAATCGTCGACAACGTGCCGTCGCCCATCACCCAACTCGCAATCGACCTCTTTGGCACCAACGACAAGATCGCACTCTTCGTCGGGCTCGGACTGACACTGCTGCTTCTCGCCGCCGCCCTCGGCGTCGTCGCAGTGAGCAAGAGCCTTCGGCTTGCAGCAATCGGGCTGGCCTCTGTCGCAGTTCTCGGCGCAGCGGCCGCGACGTTCACCCGGAGTGGAGTCGAGCTCAGCGGATCGCTACCAACCCTGGTCGGCACGGCTATCACCTGGGCGACCCTCACCTACCTGCGGTCGCTAGCGCTCCTCCCCCAGAAGACTCTGCCCATCGTCGACAGCCCACAACCCGGCGACCGCCGATCGGTCATTGCTGGGTTGCTCACGCTTTCGTTCCTCGGCGGCGCAGGATTTGCAGTGTCCCAGGTCATCTCCCGAAACCGATCGGCTCGACTCCAAAGCGCAGCGCTTCCAATCCCTACGACTGCAAGAACGCTCGCACCGACCCCCACGAGCGCACAGGCACCGGGAGCAGCCCCACTCTTCACTCCCACTACCGACTTCTACCGAATCGACACGGCCCTTCGGGTACCCCAGGTCGACGTGGCCGACTGGAGTCTTCGGATCCATGGAATGGTCGACGAAGAACGAACCCTCACCTTTGACGACCTCGTTTCGCGCAACGTCATCGAAAGCGACATCACGCTCACCTGCGTCTCGAACACCGTCGGCGGAAACTTGGTCGGCACCGCCCGTTGGACCGGTATCCGGCTCGATGACCTTCTTACCGAGGTCGGTATCGATCCAGCTGCAGATCAGATCGTTGGACGCTCTATCGACGGCTACACCTGCGGATTCCCCACATCAGCTCTCGATGGTCGCGACGCACTCGTTGCATTCGCCATGAACGGCGAGCCACTCCCCCAACAGCATGGTTTCCCCGCCCGCCTCATCGTGCCCGGCCTGTACGGATATGTCAGCGCCACGAAATGGTTGACAGAGATCGAGCTCACACGGTTTTCTGACTTCGATCATTTCTGGGTATCGAGGGGTTACTCGGCACTCGGGCCAATCAAGCTGCAAAGCCGCATCGACACGCCACGAGGCCTGGATCGGATCGACGCCGGCATGACCGTCATCGGTGGCGTTGCGTGGGCCCAACCCATAGGAATCTCTCGGGTCGAGCTGTCGATCGACGAAGGGCCGTGGATGGACGCTCAGCTCGCCGACGAGGTGAACGGATCGGTCTGGCGGCAATGGTCCTTCCCCTGGGAGGCAACTCCGGGGCGCCACTCCATCACAGTTCGAGCCACCGATAGTGAGGGAAACCTACAGACTGAGGACCGCCAAGAGCCTTTGCCAAACGGGGCGACCGGACGTCATACGGTGATCGTCCTCGTGAATGAGTAGGAGAATCGCTCCGTTTCCAATCCGTTTCGCAATCGGCTCCGAACAACTCACATGGATCCTGCCAACACCAGCGTGCTGTCCAGACAGGACACTTTCACAGATACTGGTTCGTGCACTACTGCACCCCTGAAACAGTGCCAGACTACGGGCGTGTCACTCGAAGCACTAATGGTGCGGGCTGCTACTGGTGATCAGGTCGCTTTCGCCGAACTCTACGACCAGCTAGCGCCCCGAATCTTCGGACTTGTCCTGCGCACCGTGCACGATCGGGCGCGCTCTGAGGAAGTTACCCAAGAGGTCTTCGTCGAGCTATGGCGGATCGCTGCTCGTTTCGATCCGGCGCGAGGTTCGGTCTGGTCCTTTGCCGCGACACTCGCCCACCGGCGTGCCGTCGATTGCGTTCGATCGGCCGAAGCATCACGGGCGAGGGAAACCCTCACTCAAGAGGGCGTCGACCTCACCGTCGATCCAGCTGATGTCCGACTCCTGAAGACCGAGCGAGAATCAGCAGTACGCACAGCGCTTCTCTCACTATCGAGTCCACAGCGACAGGCGATCGAGCTCGCGTACTTCGAAGGAATGACGTATCGTCAGGTTGCAACGCACGTCGGCGCCGCAGAAGGAACGGTCAAAACAAGAATCCGCGATGGCATGACTCGACTTCGTCGGGTCCTGCTCGAGACGAATGTGGGAGGAGTGTGATGTCTGAAAATATCCATGACAATGCAGCGCTCTATTCGGTGAACGCCCTACCACCCGAAGAAGCTGCAGCATTTGAGTCCCACCTCGAGTCGTGTGCCGACTGCCGTGGTGAGGTCGCCGAGATGCGGTCTATTACTGCAGATATGACCTCGGTCGAACCGATCGAGCCGCCTGCAGCGCTGCGACGTAATGTCCTCGAGACCATCGAGCAAACACCCCAAGAACACAACCATCATGCCGCTTCCCCCTGGATCAACGGAGCGATGCCCGAACCCGAGGTTGCTCAGGTCATCGACCTCACGTCCCGCCGGAGATTGCGTGTCCTTGCTCTTGCCGCCGCGGTGGCGACGATTGTCGTCCTCGCAATCGGCGGCATTGCCTTGTCGGACCAAGGAAGCGAGTTCGACCAGATCGCGAACCAAAGCGACGCAATGCAACTCGACCTCTCGGGCGACGGGCCCGGCGTCGTGTCGCTGACCTGGTCCGAGAGCACTGGCCAATTTGCCGCCGTTGCTGAAATGTTGCCTCTACTCCCTGAATTTGAGTCCTACGAGCTCTGGATCTTCAACGGAGACGAACCAGTGTCCGCGGCCGTCTTCCTTCCCGATGCGTCCGGGCGCTTCGAAATCATCGGCGACCTCAACGTCGATCCCTCAACGTTCGCCGTGACCGTCGAGCCAGATGATGGCAACCCCGAACCAACCGGACCCATCGTCTTCGCCGAACCAACCTGACCCACTTCGTTAGGGTGCCAGGCACCTTGACGAAGTGGGGCGCATAAAGGGCCGTCACAGGGGCTCTCTACCATGAGCCCATGGCTCGTAAATCAAGACCTAATCCGGCCGGGTGGTTTCACCTCACGAATCGTGGAAGCCGTCGTTGGAACGTGTTCCTCGATGACTTCGATCGCTGGCGTTTCCTCGACCTTCTCGCCGAGATGGCACACCGCTTCGATATCGAGATCATTGCCTACGCGCTTATGGGGAACCACTACCACATCGTCATCAATTGCAAATCTTCGAATCTGTCTGACGCCATGCACTGGTTCGCCACCCAGTACGTTCGAGGCTTCAACAAGCGACACGGCTTCGACGGAACACTGTTTCGCTCACGGTTTCACTCCGTCGAAATCACCGACGAACCACAGCTACTAACAACGGTTCGCTACGTGCATCGCAATCCGCTCGACCTCGACCCCGAGACCGACCTCGCAAGCTACCCATGGTCTAGCCACGCTGCGTACCTCGGCTGGCGTACGACTCCAGCTTGGCTTTCGACTTCTGTGGTTCGTGCGCAATTTGGGAGCCTAGAGCAGTACCAAGACTTCGTAGAGACGGCCTTACCAACAGACGAGATCCAAAACGTCGGAACTTCTCGTCCGCCCACGAAGACATCGAGCGCTCCACCCGACATGTGCCCATCTCCCGCCGATGTCCAGCGAGCAGTGGCAGATGCCGCTGAGATCGACCTTCGAGCGCTCAGCAAACCCTCTGGATACGACGCCAAGCGAGCTCGACTCGCTGCGCTCGTGATCTGCGTCGACATGTTCGCAATTGCTCCAACGTCACTCATCAACATTTTCGGGTTCTCCTCAAGCGCAGCGCTATCGAGTGCCCTAACGCGAGCTCGCCGCCGGCTGGAAGCCGACGGCGAGTTCACAAGACTAGTGACCGGGGTATACCGGATCTTCACTTCGTGAGGGTGCCAGGCACCTTGACGAAGTGGTTAGCGGCGGCGGCCTCGGCCTCCGCGGTTGGTCTTTGGTGCGGGACCCAAGTCGCCGAGTTCATCGGCGAGGGATGCATCGAAGCTCTCCTCGAATGAGGCAACTTCACGGTCGT
>CALHXU010000272.1 GCA_938040365.1 uncultured Acidimicrobiales bacterium | reverse complement strand
TTTACGACCAGCCCTCGCCGCGGATGGTCTTGAATTACCCGCGCGGTCGTTGGACCGAACAGTTCTGCTTCCTTGAGCTGGGCCGCAGCTTTCGTACCGGCGCGGTGTTGAATTCCGACCTCGAGCAGGAAATCGGACTCGGCCTTTGGCGTCATCAATGTCGCAAGCGGATTTGCCGGACCACGGGCTGCAAGAAAACCGAAGAGCGCCGATTCCTGCGGCGCGTTCTCATCTTCGATTGGTTCAAAGAACAAATTGCACCAGCGACCCGGTCGCTCGAGGACCGTTTCGATGACCGCAATAGCAGAATCACCATCATGTGCGTTGAATCGTCCGGCATCGGTTGACATCGCATCTACGCTAGAACAATGACAACAACTTCGGAGATCAGGCTGGCTGCAACTGCAATGCCGATACGCCAGCGGCGGAGCGGGCCGGTCGAGGTCCTGATGGTTCGCCGAAATCCAGGCTTGAGCTTCGGGGGCATGTGGACCTTCCCCGGAGGAGTATTCGAAGAGAGCGACGGCCCGGTGCCCTCGCCGCTCGATGAAGACGAACAGCGATGGCACGACCCCAGCTTGGTCGCTACCGCTGCCAACGCGGCGATTCGTGAGGCCGAGGAGGAAACCTCACTGCAGTGCACGTCGAGTTCAATGACGTGGTTTTCCCATTGGATCCCACCCAAGCTCGGCGTACCAAAACGGTTTGCAACCTGGTTCTTCCTCGCCCCCGACTATCGGGGCGAGGTCATCGTCGACGAGCGCGAAAATGACGAAGCCCGCTGGGTGAACGCCAAAGACGCCCTCGCGCTGCACGCGGCCGATACCTTCCCACTCGCCGTACCGACATGGATAACGCTCGATGACCTCACGAGCGCAGCGAGTGTGCCAGCTCTAGTCGATGACACCGCAACCAATGGCCCCAACTGGTACCACACGCACGCCCTCGGCCCGGTGGGCCTACCCGAACGTGATGAGCGAGCGCTGTGTTGGCCCGGCGATGCCAGCTATTCGACCGGCGACCCAGAAACCCCAGGCGCGCGAAATCGAGCGGTCGTCAACGCACGCTTCTCAGTTGTTGATCGAATCCGTTCTGCCACAGGTGGCCGAACAACTACCGACTAAGAGCGCCGCAGTTTTTAGGTGACGGTTATTTAGGTGACCGTGATTTAGGTGACCGCTATTTAGGTGACGTTGCGGCCGAGCGCTTTTGCTGCTCGCGTCTCGGCGACCTTGCGACGTCCAATGATCGGCGTCGTTGGCGCGTACCCAGCAGCGGCTCGCTCCGATTCGGACTCGCCACCCCAGAAACCCAGTTCGAGGTTGCCGCGTGCATAGTCTTGACACCGCGAGATGACATCGCACGTCTCGCAGATAACACGGGCTTTCGCTTCCCGACGAACACGAGCCTCAGGCCGCTCGGCAAACGGCGCAAAGAAGAGGTCGCTGTCGCCAGCGCACGCTCCCTCAGCCATCCATGAGGTTGATTCGCTCGTCACAGAAAGTGCATCGATCATTTTGTTTACTTTGTCCCTCCGAGGGCAGGACGACACGCAGCTGGGGTAAACCCCTCAACGCGCGCCCGAATTACCCTCTACTCCACTCTTGCCGTTAAAGATGATGCGCGCGACCTACGCCGAGATTCCAATAGTTTCCCGCGAACGCTGTATCTGAAATAGAGATGGGGTGACTTGACAAGCGCTAGCACAGGTGCCCGCGTTCGCGCAAAACGAATGATCCAGCCAAATTGTCATAGGCGCAATGACCCAGTTTTGATCTAGACTCGCGCCATAGGAAACGCTTACAACCGAAGCTTTCTCCACGTTCCGGAAGGACTCTCAAATGACCGAAGCCGTCATCGTTGCCGCATCTCGAACTCCAATTGGACGGGCGGGCAAAGGCTCACTCATCTCTGCACGCCCCGATGACCTCTCGGCGTTCATCATCGACGACGTGTTGAGCAAGGTTCCCGATCTTCCAAAAGATCAGATCGAAGACGTGATCTGGGGCATTGGCCAACCGGGCGGCGAAGGCGGCTTCAACATCGCACGCGTGTCATCGCTCATGGCCGGCCTCGAAGCCCCTGGCGTGACCGTCAACCGCTACTGCAGCTCTTCCCTCCAAACCATTCGCATGGCCGCACACGCCATCAAGGCGGGCGAGGGCGACGTATTCGTCGCTGGCGGCGTCGAGACCGTGAGCCGGTACGGCGAGGGATACTCCGACTCTGGGTCGCACAACACACACTTCAGCGAAGCAGAGGCCCGAACCGCCGAACGCTCCGGGGAGGGCGCTCCGGTCTGGGAGGCCGACGGCGTCCCAGACATTTACATCGCAATGGGCCAGACCGCAGAGAACGTTGCGCAGATGACCGGCATCAGTCGGGAACGGCAAGACGAATGGGGCGTCCGCTCCCAGAACCGTGCCGAAGAGGCACGCAACCGCGGCTTCTTCGAGAACGAGATCACCCCCTATACCCTCGAAGACGGCACCGTCATCAGCCAAGACGATGGCATTCGTGAAGGCACCACGCTCGAAGGCGTAAGTGGCCTGAAGCCGGTCTTTCGTCCCGACGGAACAATCACCGCAGGTAACGCCTGCCCGCTCAATGACGGCGCTGCAGCTGTCGTAGTCATGAGTGACACCCGTGCCGCCGAACTCGGTATCAAGCCACTCGCACGCATCGTGTCGAGTGCGGTCTCGAGCCTCAACCCCGAAATCATGGGACTTGGACCAATCGAGGCCATCAAGGCGGCCCTCGATCGGGCTGAACTTACCGTCGATGACATCGACCTGTTCGAGATCAACGAAGCCTTCGCTGTGCAGGTCCTTGGATCGGCCGACGAGTTGGGCATTCCCGAAGAAAAGCTCAATGTCCACGGCGGATCGATCGCGCTCGGTCACCCGTTTGGCATGACCGGTGCCCGCATCATGACCACGTTGATCAACGGCCTCCAAGACACCGGCGGCAAGTACGGCGTCGAGTCCATGTGCGTCGGCGGCGGCCAGGGCATGGCAATGGTCATCGAGCGACTCGACTAACTCCTCGGAGCAGCGATGGTCGGCAATGGCGACCTACGCGCAACCCTCGACATAACGAACTGGATCGGCGTACCCGTTGCGAAAAGACGTAACGGTGCCGTTTTGGTCTGTCTCGAAGAGGATCGTTGAGGTTGCATCACCGTCGACCTCGACACGGAGATAACGTGCGCCTTCGCCGGCGTAGTAGTGCGGTTCGGAGATGAGCCCATTTCCGTAGAAGGCAAACAGCTCGACTTCGGTACTTCCAACGCCGAAGCCGTTGTCGGTTGTTTGACCCTCGGTCCAAAGGTCGATCCGCGAAACTACGGCGTTCGAACCATCGCCCAAGAGCATGACCCCGACGGGTGCTTCGAGGTTCGGGATGTTCACGTAGTGGCAGTCCTCGGAGATCTCGTTTGCCGGGTTGTAGACCTCGACACCGAACCGTTCGATCAGGCTCACCCAGGAGTCGCCGAGGGAGATGGGCCCATATGACGTTGGAGTGAGCTGGGCATCTGCGAACAGCGCTGAAAGTGATTCGTCTATAGCACTGCCGTCCGCGGCAGCGACAGCACTGCCGTCGTCGGCAGCGATAGCACTGCCGTCCGCGGCAGCGACAGCACTGCCGTCCGCGGCAGCATCGGTGTTCTCAGTGGCGACGATGCCGGTTGTGTCAACGTAAACGCCTTCGACCCCGGCGGGGTTGGCGAACCCGCAGGCGAAACGTTGGTTGACGTGCTCGACCCATGCGTATCCTTCGAAGAACGTGACGTCGAACGCACAGTCGATGAAGTCGCCGTCGTTTTCGTCAAACCGAGCAACGTTGCCGTCGATGACCACCTCGGTTGGCGGGACGATCGCCTGGGAGCGACCTAGGCCGCCGTCGACAGTACTGATGCTCAGAACAGCGGACGAGTCCGCAAGTTCGGAAATTCGCAACTGCCCCAATGGGCCGGGAATTTCGCCGAGCACATCGTCGAAGGCAGGCTGGAACGCGTAGTAATACTCAGTACCGGAGATGACCGGGGTGAAGACGTCCGACCGGTCGCCCATGCCGGCGAACGCAAGGGAAAGATCGAGATTCTCCCAAGAGGCGTTGGACACGATACCGTCGGCGACGTTGCCCAAGATCATCGTGCCACCGACCTCACCATCCTCGGCGAATTCACGAAGCAAGTAACCGTCGCCGCTCGGGTACGCCCGACCAAGGACCGTGATTGGTTGCTCTGACGATGCGTAGGTGAGTTGCCCCTCGATGAGGTCGCCGTTTTGTGCAACCCACATCGTGAACGGGATGTCGTTGTCGATGACGCCCGACCAGACCGTGGTTTCGCCCTCAGGTGCCAAGACCGAACCAAAGAACGACGGGGTTTCGTCTGCGTCGTCGGAGGCTGTTTCGGTGTCGGGGGCAGCCACGATGGTTGTGCCATTCGATTCGCTCTGCAGTTCTTCGAGAGGTGCGGTCGTGACCGCTTCTGAAGACGTCGTTGAGGTACTTCCTTCGGACTCGGCGTCCTCTTCTGCGGCGAGTTCGACAACATCGAGATCGGACGTATCGACGAGGGCCAGCGCGTCAGAAGCGCCATTGGACCCACACCCCGCGAGCACGCCACATGTGAGCAAGAGGGCGGCCCCGAAGCGACGCGCTGAACTGGGTAGCGGTGAGGTAGAAAGGGAATCAGGCACGGTCTCACCCTAGAGATCGCTCATTTCAGCGTCACTGGGGAGCTTCCCCCACATTCCACGAACACGACGCCCAGAACGCACGCCGGCGTGGCGATTCGACGTAGTTTCGGTCGAAGACCGCTGGGGCGAGTTGGGACCAGTGTCCAGTCCAGCGATTAAGGTCAAGAAATGACCAAAGTTCCACAAGGACACCTGTATCTCGGCGGAGTAATCGACACGGCGAACGGCGAGAGGTCCGGCGAAGACGTCTTCCTCGAGGCCAGCGATCTCACCACCCACGGTGTCATCGTTGGCATGACCGGATCGGGCAAGACCGGCCTCTCGGTGATCATGCTCGAAGAGGCGCTCCTGTCGGGCGTGCCCACGATCATCATCGACCCGAAGGGCGACATGGGCAACCTCTTGCTCACGTTCCCCGACCTGTCCCCCGGTGAGTTCCAACCATGGGTCAACCCAGCCGACGCTGAACGCGAGGGCATCTCGATCGACGAGCACGCGACAAACACCGCAAACATGTGGAAAGAGGGCCTTGCGGGCTGGGACATCACCCCCGAGCGCATTAAAGCGCTGCGCGACACTGCCGAGTTCACGATCTACACACCGGGATCGAACAGCGGCGTTGGACTCGACATCATCGGCGACCTCTCAGCACCTGAGGGCGCCGACTCAGAAGCACTGGCCGATGAGGTCGAAGGTCTCGTTTCGTCGCTCCTCGCACTCGTCGACATCGATTCAGATCCGCTCACCGGCCGCGAACACATCCTTTTGTCGAATCTGGTGCACCGGGCATGGACCGAAGGGAACGACCTCGATCTCGGTACGTTGCTCGGCCAGATTCAGAACCCACCGATTCGTAAGCTCGGCGTGCTCGACCTCGATAGCTTCTATCCGGCGAAGGACCGGACCGCACTCGTCATGAAGCTGAACGGCCTCCTCGCGTCACCATCGTTTGCGGCATGGATGGAAGGTGAGCCCCTCGATATCGACGCAATGTTGTCCAATGGGCCAAGAGCGTCGGTCATCTCGATCGCGCACCTTTCTGATCAAGAGCGACAGTTCGTCGTAACGCTGATCCTCTCGAAGGTCGTCACCTGGATGCGAAAGCAGTCCGGAACCCCCGAACTTCGAGCACTCGTGTACATGGACGAGGTCTTTGGGTACGTACCGCCGACGGCGATGCCACCCTCGAAGAAGCCGATCCTCACTATTCTCAAACAAGCCCGGGCATTTGGTGTTGGCCTCGTGCTGGCCACCCAGAACCCGGTCGACGTCGACTACAAAGCCCTCTCAAATGCCGGGACCTGGATGGTTGGCCGCCTCCAGACCGAACGGGACAAAGATCGCCTGCTCGAAGGCATCACCGCTTCGTCGGGCGGAGCCAACAAATCGGCGCTGTCGAACATCATCTCGTCGCTCGACAAGCGCCAGTTCTTGTTGCACCAAACCCGGGCGACCGAACCGCGCACCTTTGCGACCCGTTGGGCCATGAGCTACCTGCCCGGGCCGCTCACGCGCACCCAGATCGCAGACCTCATGGAGGACCGCAAGGGCGCTGCGGGCGCTCCAGCCGCCTCAGAAGCGCCACAGGACGCCACACCCTCGTCGGCCGCCGTTCCAGCTGCGACCGGTGGAGCCAGCTCTGAGCGTGCATTACAGGACGACGAGAGCAAGTTCGCACCTGAGGTCAGCGACAAGGTGAAGGTGAAGTATGCCGATCCGGCATCGCCGTGGCTCGGCGAAGTCGGCGGAGACCCCGATGGCAAACGCCTCGTCGCTGGTGTCGCTGCTCGCGTCACCATGTTGTTCGATGACACCAAGGCCGACCTTCGTGACCAGGTCGAATGGGAAGCAATCATCTTTCCAGTCGACGACGAGATCGACGTCGATGACGCTATCGAGGTCGACTTTGATGACCGCGACTTGCGCGATGAGCCGTTCAGCGAAGATCAGGTCTATGTGATGCCCGAGGCAAAGATCAACACCGCCACGCTGTTCACCAAGGCCCAAACCCAGCTGAAAGACAAG
The DNA here is from genome assembly GCA_938040365.1 of uncultured Acidimicrobiales bacterium. GTDB lineage: Bacteria > Actinomycetota > Acidimicrobiia > Acidimicrobiales > SHLQ01 > SHLQ01. The sequence continues at coordinate 13,153 of CALHXU010000272.1, read as the reverse complement.
CTGTACCGCGACGAGGTCATGACCTTGATGACCAACCGCGAGCTAAAGATCACCTCTCGCTCCGGCGAATCGGCCGAAGACTTCGAGCAACGATGCAAGGCCGCTGCAGGCGAACGGGCCGATGAAGAAGTCGCAAAGCTGCGCAAGTCGCTCGAAACAAAGATGGATCGTATTCGCTCTGCGATCGACAAGAGTGAAGACCGGATTCGAGAGCTCGAATCAGACGTCGACTCTCGAGGTAAAGACCAAGTCCTCGACATTGCGACGTCGGTCCTCGGAAGTGTTCTCGGTGGACGGCGCTCGACCCGAAGCATCCTCGGTGCTGGCCGGCGAGCATCGTCGAAGGGCCGGACCAAAGCAAACGCTGAGGAGCGCCTCCGCACGGCAGAAAACCGGCTTGAGGAGAACGCTGACAAGCTCGAAGCGCTCGAGACCGAACTCACCGACAGTCTTTGGGAAATTCAAACCGATTGGGACGAAAAGGCCGAAGAGATAGAAACGATTGAAGTTCCGCTCGAAAAGACCGATATTTCCATTGATGATTTCGTACTCGTCTGGCTCCCAACCAAGAACTAGCGAGTACCTTTTGGTCGAACAAAGATGTACCAAATCGCACAGTTCGGGACGGGCCAGAAGACCCCTTGATTGCGAATGCCAGTAGCGTACTCTTAGGGTTTACACGACGGCGGCGAACCAACGAGAGCAAATGTCCACGACACCCTCACTCACTGACGTAAGCGACGATGACGGACACGTCGTTTTGCACCCAACGTCAACGGTTTTCGATGACTCGGCAAATAAGGGCTCGAAGTTCAACGCGAGAAAGGCTGCGGTCTTTGTCGCCGACCTCAACGCGGTAGCCCTCGCCCTACTCGTCGCAACGATCATCCATGAGCAGATTCGCCCCGGTGACCCCGTAGCCCAAGAGTCCTACTTTTGGTTCTTCTTGTTGAGCTTCCCAATCTGGCCAATCGCGTTTACGCGCCAGTTCCTCTACCGGTCGCGCCACATTTCGCGTAGCGCAGATGAGGCTCAGCGAACCGTCAAAGCAATTTCATACGGTTTCCTCGCCCTCTTCGCCACGGCGATCTTTAGCCAGTTGGCACTATCTCGCGCCCTCGCCCTCCAGGCATATGTACTCATGCTCACCTTTGTGGGTATCGAACGCTCAATTGCCCGCTACCTGTTCAAGAAGGCCCGCACGAACGGCGAGAACCTGCGCAACGTCCTCATCGTTGGCAAGAACGCCGAAGGCGCGTTTGTTCGAGACATGCTCGACAGCGACGCGGCCCATGGCTACAAGGTGCTCGGGTACCTCGAAGATCAGCTCCCTGGCGGTTTGGCTGGCCTTTCCGATTCGGCGAGCGCACTTGCGGCGATCAAGTCGGCTGGCGCAGGCGGCGTCATCATCGCTGCGACCGGCATCGACGTCGGAACCAGCAACCAGCTCATCCGTACCCTCACCGAAAACGAAGTACACGTCGAGCTCTCGTCGACGCTGTGCGACATTGCATCGGATCGTCTCACGATTCGCCCGCTCGGACGCTTCCCTATGGTCTATATCGAGCCCGTTGCCCGTCATGGCTGGCGAGCGCTCGCAAAGCAGTTCTTCGACTACACCCTCGGCTTCGTACTGTTCCTCGCAACCCTCCCGATCCTGATCGCTGCGATGATCGGCATCAAGGTGACGAGCCCGGGACCCGTCTTCTTCAAGCAGGTTCGCGTTGGCCGAGATGGTGAAGAGTTCGAAGTCTTCAAGCTTCGCACCATGGTGATGGATGCCGAGGCACAGCTCGACAACGTGCTGCACCTCAACGAAGCGAAGGGTCCGATCTTCAAGATCAAAGAAGACCCTCGCATCACCAAGATCGGCAGGATCTTGCGAAAGACCTCGATCGACGAACTCCCCCAGTTCATCAATGTCCTTCGCGGCGAGATGAGCATCGTTGGGCCACGCCCAGCATTGCCAAACGAAGTCGACCAATGGCAGCCGGTTCTGCGCAACCGCCTTCGTGTTCAGCCTGGAATCACCGGAATGTGGCAGGTCGGCGGACGCCTCGACGGTGAAGGAGACGGCGACGACTACGGCCAACTCGACTTGTACTACGTCGACAACTGGACGCTCGTCACCGACCTCACGATCATCTTGCGCACCGTCCCTGCAGTGCTCCTGCAAAAGGGCAGCTACTAACCAGCCAAAAGGGCAGCTACTAGCTACGTCGCTTTGCCGATCGGCGCTCCGCTCCTGATCATATCGGCACGCTCCTTAGCACTTCCCCCGCTCCTGTGGCCTCCGGCCACGGGCCGCTCGGGCCCTACGTCGCTTTGCCGATCGGCGCTCCGCTCCTGATCATATCGGCGTTTAGATACCGGGGATTGCGATCGCTCCGGTTCGTTGCAGTTCGGCAATCCCGTACGGCTGGAGCTTCTCTAAGAACGAGTCGAGGTCGTCGGGACGACTCGACAGGGAAAGCATCATGTGCGCATTGCGTGTGCGCAAGACGCTCCCACTGAACCCTGAGACGAGCGCCTCGACGTCGGCGACCTTGGCTACATCGTCAAGCTCTAACCGAACGAGCACCATTTCGCGAAGCGCGGACTCCTCAAGAGAAAGCTCGGCAATATCGACAACGTCGATCAACTTGTCGAGCTGTTTCTTGATTTGATCGAGCGGCGCTGATTCGGCATCGACCACGATGGTGATTCGGCTAAAGCGCTCGTCGGTCGGCGCAACGGCGAGCGATTCGATGTTGAAACCTCGTCGTGCGAAGAGACCAGCGACTCGTGCAAGCACACCCGCCTTGTTCTCGACCAGCACCGCAAGGGTATGAGTTCTGCTCAGTTGTGTGCGCTTCATCAGTCGGTTCCCTTCTGCTGGAATGGAGGTACTACGACCTCGGAATTGCTCGCACCACCCGGAACCATTGGATACACGTTCTCGTTTGGCTCGGTGACAAACTCGAGCACCACGGGCGCATCATCGATTGCGTTGGCTCGCTCGATCGCATCGTCGACCTCATCGGGGTCCTCGACACGGATCGCTACGCAACCCATTGCTTCGGACAACTTGATGTAGTCGGGTACCGGACCCGAAAGATCGACTTCGGAGAGACGGTTCTCGTAGAACATCTCTTGCCACTGACGCACCATGCCGAGGTAGGTGTTGTTGAGCAACGCGACCTTGATCGGAATCTTCTCGACCGAGGCAGTGATGAGCTCTTGACAGGTCATCTGGAAACAGCCGTCGCCGTCGACCGCCCATACGGTCTTGTCGGGCATGCCGACCTTGGCGCCGATAGCTGCCGGGATCGAATACCCCATCGTTCCGAGGCCACCAGAGTTCAACCACGTGTAGGGGTGATCGAACTTCCAGTATTGGCTGGCCCACATCTGATGCTGGCCAACCCCTGACGCAACGATCGTGTCCTCTGGTGAGAGGTCGCGCAAGCGCTCGAGGACCATCTGTGGCTTGAGTCGCCCGCCTGGTTCGGCGTCTTCGTAAGCGAGCGGATAGTTCTCCTGCCAACCCGAAAGCGTCGAACGCCACTGCCCGTGATCTGCGGGCGTCCTCGTGCCGATTGCGGCGAGCATCTGGGTCATGACGTGTTTCGCATCGCCCCGAATTGCGACGTCTGGCATTCGAATCTTGCCCAGCTCGGCTGGATCGATATCGACGTGAATGACCTTTGCGTCGGGCGCGAACGCGTCGACCTTGCCAGTGACACGATCGTCGAAACGGCTGCCCATAGCAATCAGGAGGTCGGATTCTTGCATTGCCATGACGGCGGTGTAGTTGCCGTGCATGCCGGGCATTCCCAAATTCAGCTCATGGCTGTCGGGCATTGCGCCACGGGCCATGAGCGTCGTCACGACCGGGATGTTCAGCTTCTCGGCGAGGGTGACCAGTTCGGCTGCGCCGCGGGCCTTCAAGATGCCGCCACCGGCGTAGAGCACCGGGCGCGTCGCCGTGAGCATCAGCTCGACCGCGGCTTCGATCATTTCGGGCTCACCGTCGAGGACCGGCTTGAACCCGGGAAGGTCGATCGGAACCGGATCGGTCCAGGTCATTGCCGATTGCGGATTTCTGACGTCGGTGATGTTCTTTGGAAGGTCGATCAGCACCGGACCGGGTCGGCCGGTGGTCGCGATATGGAACGCTTCGTGGACGACCTGAGGGATGTCATTTGGGTCCGACACCAAGTAGTTGTGCTTTGTGATCGACATGGTGATGCCGGTCGTGTCCGTTTCTTGGAACGCATCGGTTCCGATAAGCCCATAGGGGACCTGACCGGTGATCGCAACGACCGGGACCGAGTCGAGGTAGGCGTCGGCGAGTGGTGTGACGATGTTGGTCGCGGCGGGACCGCTGGTGACCATAACAACGCCGGGCTTGCCCGTGGCGTGGGCGTAGCCCGATGCCATGTGTCCAGCGCCCTGCTCGTGGCGGACCAGCACGTGGCGCGGCCCGGACCCTCCGACCATGGAGTCGTAGACGGGCATAATCGCCCCGCCGGGATAGCCGAACACCACATCGACACCCTCGAACTCGAGGGCCTTGAGTAGTGCCGATCCTCCATCCATTTCCATACTTTGCTCCTCATTCGGTGAGCGGTTCGAACGTTGTGCCAAAAACCAAGAAGCCTTCCCGGTTGGGAAGGCGAGGCACACGACGTTTCAGTCGTGTGCTAGGTAACTACTACAACTACGAGGTCGCTGCGAAAAATCACGCTTTGAGTATGCCTTTGGAATCGCTCGCAAGGCAACATGGCAGGGTGGGATCCCAAACTGTGAGACGAGGCGTGTTCCCCGGGTCGTTTAACCCGCTTACCGTTGCCCACCTCGAGATTGCTCGCCGCGCCCGCGAGGATCACCAGCTCGATGAGATTCATCTCGTGGTGTCCGAGATTGCGCTGGACAAACCAACGCCGCCGGGCCCCACGCTCACCGAACGCATCGACATCATCGAAGATGACCTTGCCGACACGCCGTGGCTGTTCGTCACGACCACCAGCGACCAACTCATTGCAGACATCAGCGCTGGCTATGACGCCGTCATCATGGGTGCCGACAAGTGGGAACAGGTCAACGATGTCGGCTATTACGATTCGGCCAGCGAACGTGACGCTGCGGTTGCCAGGCTCCCAACGGTCATCGTGGCGAGAAGAGCCGGCTACGCCACTCCAGAGAATCTCATCCTCGAAACCGACGCGTCGATCCATGACGTGTCATCGACTCAAGCGCGCGCTGGCGATCGGTCGATGATGGCACCAGGCGCTGCGAAACGTTGGCACACCGGGTGACGTCACCCCAGTGCCGATAGCTGCAGGTTTATTCGGGAGGTGTACCGAGGCGTTTACCCGAATCGGCTTCGAAGATGTGCACTGGACCATCGATTGAAATGGGCATGTTGTCACCGCGAGACACCGTGGTCTCGCCGTCGATGCGCACCACGATCGTCACGTCGCCACCACCGTGTTGGATCGTTGCGTGGACAAAAGCATCGGAGCCGAGTTCTTCGACAACGGTCACGTTTGAATTGAGGCCGCCGCCCGCGTTCGAGAGATGCTCTGGGCGGATTCCGATGACGAAGCGCGTAGCCGACGATGCCTTGAGGTCGGCTTGGACATCTGCGGGCAGGGCAACGACCGAAGATCCGAAGTGCAACTCGTCGCCACTGCGATCTGCCTCGATCAGGTTCATTGCGGGCGAACCAATGAAACCAGCAACGAAAAGGTTTGCTGGCGCGCTGTAGAGGCGGCGTGGCGTGTCGACCTGCTGGAGCACTCCATGGTCGAGCACTGCAACACGGTGGCCCATGGTCATTGCTTCGACCTGGTCGTGGGTGACATATACGGTGGTCACACCGAGGCGAGCCTGCAGGTCGACGAGCTGGGTACGGGTGCTGACACGGAGCTTCGCGTCGAGGTTCGACAACGGCTCGTCCATTAAGAACACCTGCGGAGAACGAACGATGGCGCGGCCCATGGCGACTCGCTGACGCTGTCCACCGGAGAGGTTCTTTGGCTTGCGGTCGAGGTACTCCTCAAGATCGAGGATCTTGGCAGCTTCCATTACTCGCTTGGCTCGCTCTTCTTTCGATACGCCCTGTTGCTTGAGCGCAAAGCCCATGTTCCCAGCAACCGTCATATTCGGATAGAGCGCGTAGTTCTGGAACACCATTGCGATGTCGCGATCCTGAGGCGGGGTCAGCGTCACGTCGCGGTCATCGATAAGGATCGAACCCTTGTCAACAAACTCAAGACCAGCAAGCATCCGTAGCGCAGTCGACTTACCAGAACCCGAAGGCCCGACAAGGACGAGGAGTTCGCCATCTCCAATGTCGAGCTTGAGTTCGTTGACCGCTGGCTTTTCTGTTCCGGGGTAGATCCTCGATGCGCTGTCGTAGGTGACTGTCGCCATTTGGTGCTTCCGTCCTTGAAATGAAGTATTGGTTAGTTAGAGAGAATCGCGAGTGTTATTTGATGGCGCCGAGCGCGAGACCGCGAATCATTCGCTTTTGGGCTGCCCAGCCAGCGAGAACCACCGGCAACGTTGCCAAGGTGGACGCCGCCGACAGCTTGGCCAAGAAGAGGCCACGCGTCGTTACTGCAGTGGTTACCCAAATCGGAACGGTCGAGCCATCAACCGGGTTGAGCTGAACAGCGAGGAAAAACTCGTTCCACGCAAAGATGAACGAAAGTAGCGCCGTCGCCGCAATTCCCGGAGACACGATCGGCAAGATTACCGAACGAATCTGAGACATCAGACTCGCGCCGTCCATCTGCGACGCCTCGATGAGCTCACGTGGAACTTCAGCGAAGAACGACCGCAGCATCCACACTGCGAGTGGCAGATTCAACGCCGTGTACAAGATGATGAGTACGAGGCGAGTGTTGAGCAGCCCGAGGTCTCTTGCGAGAATCCACAGAGGCAGGATCGCCGCTGCGATTGGCAAGAACTTCGTTGAAATGAAGAAGAACAGCACATCACGCCACTTTTCAACCGGACGAATCGCCAGCGAGTATGCCGCAGGGATGGCCAGAACCATCACGATGATCGTGCTGACAACGACAACCCACGCCGAGTTAAAGAATGCCTCGCCGAAGCTGAGGAGTCCGGTTGAGCTTGCAGTGACCTCTCGGTACTGCTCAAGAGTGGGCGTGAAGAAAAGAACTGGATCGCCGTTCGCCGCTTCCTCAGTCTTGAAGGAGTTGAGAACCAGCCAGAAAATCGGGAAGAAGAACATCAGCCCGACAATCCAGGCAATGACGCCGAAGATAAACCCAGAGACCTTGTTCTCTCCAACGACGGGACCTGTAGTTGATGATGCCATGGGTTACTCCTCGAGAAGGCTGGAGAGCAGACGTAGCCCAAGCGTCGCAAAGATGATCGTGGCGATGACCACGACGATGCTGAATGCGGAGGCTTGTCCGAATTCCCAGCCGCCGCCGATCGAACGCTGGAAGACGAAATAGGGCAGGTTGGTCGATCCCGGGCCGCCACCGGTAATGACCTCGACATGGTCGAAGACTTGAATGAGGTAGATCGAACCCAGCAACGTACCCAGTTCAAGGAAAGGACGGAGTTGCGGAAGGGTGATCTGAAAGAAGATCGATCGGCTGTTCGCACCGTCGACGCGGGCGGCTTCGAGCACCGAAGGATCTTGGCCTTGGAGCCCAGCCAAGATGATGAGCATCATGAACGGCGTCCACTGCCAGACGAGCACGGCGACGATCGTCCACGTCGGGAACTGGCCAGCGAACTGGATCGGATCGTCTTTGCCCAGACGTTCAAGGAGCCAGTTGACAACCCCGAACTGGGGGTTCAGCATCGACGTGGACCACGTCTGGCCGGCAACAACTGGCGTAATAAGAAATGGTGTGATGAGCAGGGTGCGCACAAAGCCTTGGCCGAAAAACTTCCGGTCGAGCAAGATCGCAATCAAGGTGCCGAAGAAGACCGACAAGAGCACCGATGCCGTGGTCATGACGACCGTGGTCCACGCGGCCTGACGGAACAGTGAGCTACCGAAGAGTTCGCCGTAATTTCCGAATCCGATGAACTCTCGATCGACTCCGGAAACAATGTTCCAGTCGGTAAGGCTATAGAAGACGCTCAGGGCGAATGGGATTTGCGTCACGATGATCGTGAACAGCAACGCTGGCAAAATCGGAAGACGCCGACGCCAAGCTTCCTTTTTGGCGATCCGTTCAACCTCGTCTGAGCGGTCGACGATCACCGATTGGTCTTGCACGACATCTGTCACGCTTTCAGGCTCCCTCTACCCATCCAAACACGCAAGCTGCGGGCCCCCTTGCGGGGCCCCGCAGCCAACGTTACGTTCTACTGCCGTAGCAGTTTGCCACTTAGTAGCTAAGCAGCAGTGTTGTTAACCGACGGTCTCAGCCGCTGCGATTTCTTGGCACGTGGCGAGTGCATCGTCGATGCTTCCACCTGCGAAGAATGCGTTGAACTGCTCGGTGCAGAGGGTTCCAACGTTCTGGAACTCAGGAACGCCTACGTACTGTACGCCTGGAAGGCCTGGACGTGGGGTGGTGCCTGGGTTGTCAATCGGAGCTGCGTTCATTGCGTCAAGCGTGCGCTGTGCAAACGACTCAGCTGCCTCGATGTAGTTAGGGTTCGCATACGTCGAGGTACGGGTTCCGGGAGGTGCCGAAGCCCAACCAATCTCTTCACCTGCAAGGTTGATGTATTCCTCAGAGGTTGCCCAGCTGATGAATTCCCAAGCAGCGTCAGGGTTGCTGGAGCTTGCTGGGATTGCCATGGTCCATGCCCAGAGCCAACCGGAGGTGTCGGTGACGTTGGTAGGAGCAAGTGCGTAGCCGATGTTTCCAGCCTGGTTGCCCTCTTCGAGGAGACCAGCAGCAACGGTTGCGTCGTACCAGATAGCTACCTGGCCTTCATCGAATGCGGTGCGGCACTCGTTGAACGATGCGTCAAGGTTCTGGAGGCCAGCATTGTTGTAGAGGTCTCCGTAGAACTGGAGAGCTTCACGGAACTCTGGCTGATCAACCTGTGCTTCGCCGATCGAACCATCTTCGTTGGCAAGCCAGTAGGTGCCACCGAAGGTGTTGAGCACGGTACCGAAGGTCGCGCCGAGGTCGCCCCAGCCTGGACGGGTGCGAAGGCAGATGCCTGCAACGTCGTCGGAGTTAACTTCTTCAGCGATAGCTGCAACTTCTTCCCACGTAGGTGCCTCAGGCATGTTGTCGATGAGGTCGGTGCGGTACATGATGAACGACGACTCGCCGTAAACAGGAGCCGAGAACAGCTCGCCGTCAACGCTGAGACCGTTGCGAACTGCTGGAAGCAGATCGTCAACGTTGTAGTCAGGGTCGTTCTCGATGAACTGGTTGAGCCCAACGAGGTTGCCCGCTGCGCCGAACTGTGGCGTCTCGAACATACCGATCTGTACGATGTCGAACTGCTCGCCACCAGCGTTGACGTCACGGGTGGTGACCTCACGCAAGGTTCCCTCGTCGAGGAAGGTGAACTCAACGTTGATGCCGGTCTCGGCGGTGAAGTGCTCTGGGGTCAGGGTCGCAATGTCCTCGATCTGAGGGTTACCGACAAGAGCAACCACAAGGGTCTCTCCGTCAAACGGACGATCGCCGCCCTCATCTTCCATGGCTTCTTCATCTTCCATGGCTTCTTCTTCGTCTTCCATGGCTTCTTCTTCATCTTCCATGGCTTCTTCTTCGTCACCACCGGTGACCTCGTCAGCGACGTCCGATGCGGCGTCGGTGACAGAGTCAGCAGTGCTTCCACACGCAGCGGCGACCAATGCCAGGAGAGCCAATAGGCTCACCAGCATTTTTTGCCGCGAACGCGACTCAGTGCTCTTCTTCATTAGGGGTTCCCCTCATCTATTCTTTGTTCTTTGGGTACGCAGGAAAGAGCGAAGCTCCACCTACTGGACTCACAATGTTTACATGGCGACTATGCAAAAAAATGGTCGGCCCCAAGGCCAAAAAAGCGCATGCCACTTGCGGCAATCGAGCGACATCGAGGCGAAAAAGGCACATCACATTTGCGGCAATCTGAACCGCTTGAGTGGCATTTGTCGCTTTCGCAAATGTAGCGGCGCTTCACCGCAGTAGCTGCTCTACAGTCGAAACTATGGATTCACAAGCACCGCAACGCGTATCAGACCTGTCTCCCGAGACCGCCGAGACCTTGAATGCCCCTGCCTATGACCGAAGCGCTCTCGCTCGTTCGATCGTCCACATTGGTGTCGGCGGCTTTCATCGAGCCCACTTGGCTGTCTATGTCGATCAGCTCGCACGCTCGGGAAATGCTGATTGGGGCATCGTCGGCACCGGTGTGATGCCCGGCGACAGCGCAATGAAAGACGCTCTCTCCAGCCAAGACCACCTCTATACGCTCGTCGAGCGAAGTGCCGATGGCCATGCTGCAACCGTGGTTGGCTCGATGGTTGACTTCATCCACGCACACCCAGATGCATCCGGTCTCATCGATGCAATCGCTGCACCTGAAACACAGATCGTTTCGCTCACCGTCACCGAAGGCGGCTATCCCCTCGATGACGCAACCGGCGAGTTCGATCCAGACTCACCGAATGCGGGCCCAGATTCAGCGTTCGCAGCGATCATCGCCGGACTCACCAAACGCATGACAGATGACGCTGGGCCGGTCACGATCATGAGCTGCGACAACGTGATGGGCAACGGCGATGTCGCTGCGCTCGCTACCAAGTCGATGGCCGCATCGAACGCTGAGCTCGCAGCGTGGATCGACGCGAACGTCTCCTTCCCAAACTCGATGGTCGACCGCATTACCCCTGCGACCACTCCCGCCGACCGCGAATGGTTTTCTGAGAACATCGGGATCGAAGATGCGTGGCCGGTTGTGTGTGAGCCGTTCATTCAGTGGGTCATCGAAGACGACTACGCCGGCGCTCGCCCGCCATGGGAAGAGCTCGACATCATCATCACCGAGGACGTTCGCCCGTTTGAGCACATGAAGCTCCAGTTGCTCAACGCCGGCCACTCGCTCCTTGGTTTCTCGGCACACCTGTTCGAGATCGAGCTGGTGCACGACGGCATGGCCGACCCCGACGTGCTCGCCTTTGTCGAGGCATACCTACATCGAGAGGCGAAGACCTCGCTTCACCCGGTGGAAGGCATGGACTTCGACGCCTACATCGACAGCCTCCTCGAGCGCTTCGCGAACCCTCAGGTACGCGACCAAATCCTGCGCCTCGCGATGGACGGCACGAGCCGAATTCCAAAGTTTGTTCTTCCTACGCTTCGTACCCACCTCGAAAACGGTGGCCCAACCGAACTCGCTGCGCTGTTCCTTGCCACGTGGTGTCAGGCGCTGCTCGGAGTGAGCGATGCAGGCAACCCGATCGAGCTCGGCCCAGATCCAATGCTCGAGCAGGCACAGGCAGCGGCACAGGCTTCGGTGGACAACCCCGCTGCGTTCCTCGACCTCGTTCCGACCTTCGATGGCATTCGCGATGACGAGGCGTTCGTTGCGAACTTTGTGGCGGCGCTAGACGCGGTCCGCACGAACGGACTTCGTCCAACGCTGCAAGCTGCAACTCAGGGTTAGGCGAGCAACCCTTCGGCGATCAGCGCCGCGCCGATAAGGCCGGCATCGGCACCAAGACCTGCGGTTTTGATAACAGGCGGCCCATCGACCGCGTAGTCGGCGAGGTCGGCCACCGACGCGTTCGCGATCCGGTCGGCCATGTCGGGACGCGTTCCCACTCCCCCGCCGAACAGCACAATGTCGGGGGCGAACCCCAACGTGTAGACGCGAACGAGCTGTGCGAGGTAGGCAGCTTCCATATCCCACACATCATCTCGAGCATCGAGCGTGGCCGGGTCGACTTCCCAACGTTCACCAATCGCTGGGCCACATGCCATGCCTTCGAGACAGTCGCTGTGAAACGGGCAGCGACCAGGGAAGGTATCGCCGTCGACTCGCTTGACCGGAATGTGGCCGAGCTCGGTGTGGTTGCGGCCTCGGAACGGAACGCCATCGACCGCGAGCGCAGCACCGATTCCGGTGCCGACGGTGACATAGCCCACCGACGAGTGTCCCTGCCCTGCGCCGAGCTTGTACTCGGCAACTGCGGCTGCTTCGACGTCGGTTTGGATATCGGCGGGAACGCCGAGTGCGGCTTGCATCTGGGAAAGCAGCGGAGCCCCGGTCCAGCCCGGCTTCGGTGTCGCAGCAACGTCGCCGTAGGCATTTGAGGACCGATCGACGACGAGCGGACCGAACGAGGCAATGCCGAGCGCATCGACTGCGCCTTGCTCGGCGAAGAACGCCTCGCACGCTCCCAGAGTTTCATCCGGCGTCGTGGTGGGAACCCAAACCTGCTCGATGATCTCGAGGCTCTCGGACACGGTCGCGGCGCGGAACTTGGTACCGCCCGCTTCGATTGCTGCATACATAACCATGGGTCCGGAGTATAAGGAGCTAAGTCAGGTCGGGGAAGCGTTCTCGCAAGTCCTCAACGAACTCTGACAGCAGATATCGCCACTTCAGCTCGAACGCGTCGGCGGTTCGCCAACCGGTTCGCCGCAACGTGAGGGCACGGTCGATGTGGGCCTCGGGACCGTCTTCGTGGAACCCACAATCGATCGCAACCGCGTTTTCTGGGCTGCCCGCGACAATGTCGATGATGTGGCGGCCCGCCTTGTATCCAATGCGGGTCGGAATGTCTGCACCCAAGAGCACCCCCGCGACCTGATGTACCCACGGGTCCGAGATCTCGACGTCGGCCACGAGATCGACCAATGGTTCGGACCACAGCACGTACTCACCAGCGAGCCCCGGAGGTGCCGGGTTCGAGGTAACGATCACGGCGTGTTGTCGTGCTCGCGTGACCATCACGTTGAAGAAGTTCGAATCGTTCACGCCATCCCACGCGGCGTCTGGTTCGTCGCGGCCAACGCCATAGGAAATGATCATCACGTCGCGTTCGTCGCCTTGGAACTCGGCGGGGGTACCGATTCGGACGCCTCGGTGCTCGTGGTCGTCACTGAACCATCGGCGAGCCGCCGCCGCCCGAACTTCCTCGATGTGCTCACGCAATGGCGAGACCACCCCAATGCTCGTCCACCCCTCGTTCTCGTAGCGCTCGACCAGCGACAGG
>CALHXU010000271.1 GCA_938040365.1 uncultured Acidimicrobiales bacterium | reverse complement strand
ATGAGCGAATGCCCACCAGCGAGAAGCTTCGACTCGTCGCCGTATTCGCCAAGCAGTGAGATGGCGTGTTCGGCGTTCTCGGCAACCGTGTAGTCAAATGCTGCAGGAATCATGCTGCACCTCCTTGGCTGTTGATCGCTTCCCAAACTCTCTTCGGTGTCGCAGGCATATCCATGTCGGTGACGCCGTATGGCGACAATGCGTCGCAGACGGCGTTCATGACCGCAGCAGCAGAACCGATCGTTCCGGCTTCACCAGCACCCTTGACCCCGAGTGGGTTCGTGGTCGATGGCGTCACGGTGTAATCGAGCTGCATGTTTGGAACCTCCATTGCCGACGGCACGAGATAGTCCATGAACGACGGGTTGTTGATGTTGCCATCTTCGTCGTAGACCGCCTCTTCGAACAGCGCCTGAGCAACACCTTGGACGATGCCACCGTGCAACTGGCCTTCGACGATCATCGGGTTGACCTGATGGCCGCAATCGTCGACGGCGATGTAGTCGAGAAGTTCGACCCCACCGGTCTCTGTGTCGACCTCGACGACCGCGACGTGTGTTCCGAATGGGAACGCAAAGTTTGGAGGATCGAAGCTGACCTGTTCGTTCAAGTTTGGTTCCATACCGTCGGGAAGGTCATGGGCTGCAAATGCAGCAAAGCCCAACTCTTGGATATGCACCGACTTCGACGGCGTTCCCGCCACCGAGAAGGCGCCAGCTTCGAACTGAACATCTTCAGGCGCTGCCTCGAACTGATGGGCAGCGATGAGCTTGGCTTTCTCGATCACCTTGTCGGCTGCCATCGCAATTGCGACGCCGCCGACGGCGAGCGAACGCGAGCCGTAGGTATCGAGACCGAGCGGGCTCTTGGCCGTGTCGGAGTGCAGGACTTCGACATCGTTTGGATCGACGCCCATCTTGTCGGCGATGATCATCGACCACGCCGTTTCGTGGCCCTGACCGTGCGGTGTCGAACCCGACACCACTTCGATCTTGCCGGTGGGCAGCATGCGAACCGTTGCATGCTCCCAACCGCCTGCGCCGTAGTTCAGGCCGCCGAGCGCACGTGATGGTGCGAGACCACAGATCTCGACATATGAGCACATGCCCATGCCGAGTTGTTTGGTCTCTCCTGCGTCGCGCCGCCGTGCTTGTTCGGCGCGCAACTCGTCCATCTTGGCCATCTCGAGTGCCCGGTCGTGGGCTGGGCGGTAGTGCCCTGAATCGAAGACCAGCGTCGAAGCTGCCTCATGGTTCTCAAAGGCCTCGCCGCCGTTGATGTAGTTGCGGGCCCGGATCTCTTCGGGAGTGATGCCGACTTCGCCAGCCAGAATGTCCATGATGCGCTCGATGGCGTAACTGGCTTCTGGACGACCAGCACCGCGGTACGCGTCGGTCGGGGTCATGTTGGTGAAGTAACCATCACAGGTGAACGCGAGGTTCGGGATGTCGTACACGCCGGTGTAGAGAAAGCTGCCGAGCAGCGCCACACCAGGGGTGATCAGCATCATGTAGGCACCCATGTCGGCGTCGAGGTGTACCCGAACCGAGCTGATCTTGCCGTTCTCGTCGGCTGCGACCTCCATGTGCTGGATCTGTCCGCGGCCCTGATGCGACGAACCCGCCGCTTCAGTGCGTGTCTCGGTCCAGCGCACGGGTACGCCGAGGTGGTTGGCGAGCGTGACCGACAGGATCGCGTCGGGGTCGACGTTCAACTTGCCACCGAAGCCGCCACCGACCGCAGGAGCGATCACGCGGAGCTTGCTCTCGGGGATACCGGTCGTCGCTGCGATCATGACCTTCAAAATGTGCGGCACCTGAGTGGCCGAGTAGAAGGTGATGTCCCCACCGACAGGCGACGGAATTGCCATGCAGCCGCGTGGTTCCATGGGAGACGGAATCAGGCGTTGCTGGATGAACTTTGCCTTGACCGTGTGGGCTGCTTCGGCAAACGCTTTTTCGGTTCCCTCTGGATCGGGAATGAGCGGCCAGTGGAAGGCCTTGTTCGATTCGAGGTCGGAGTGTGCCATGACCTCGTTGGCAACGGCAGCTTCGAGCGATCCGACCGCTGGGAGTGGCTCGTAGTCGACAATGACCTTCTCGGCGGCATCTGCTGCGCCGTAGCGATCGTTGCACAACACGACGGCCACGATGTCTCCGACGTGCTTTGCTTCATCGATACAGACCGGGTTGTGCGCGGGGTTCACCATGTCTTCGGTAACCGGCCATGCACATGGCAGTGGTGCGATCCACAGGCCCATGTCGGCGAGTTGTGCGCCGGTATAGACCGCGGTCACGCCGGGCATTGCCTCGGCCTCTGAGGTGTCGATGCTGTTGATCTTTGCATGACCCATCGTCGAGCGGACCATGCCCATCCACAGCTCGCCAGGGGCGTGGATGTCGTCGATGAACTTGTTCTCGCCGACGAGGAGTGCGGGGTCCTCTTTGCGGAGCATCTTTGTGCCCATCACTGCGCTCATGATGCACCTCCCGCGACGCTCGCGACGGCTTTGACGATGTTGTGGTAGCCCGTGCAACGGCAGAGGTTGCCCTCGAGGCCTTCGCGCACTTCGTCTTCGGTCGGGTTGGGGTTCTCTTTCAAGAATGACGTGGCGGCCATGACCATGCCCGGTGTGCAGTAGCCGCACTGGAGTGCGTGACACTGCTGGAAGGCCTCCTGCATTGGGTGCCAGCCCTGATCGCCGGTTGCGATGCCCTCGGCTTCGGCGACTGCGGCAAGTCCTTCGATAGTAGTGATATCGGTGCCATCTGCTTGAACTGCGAGCACGGTGCACGATTTCACCGACTCGCCGCCCATGTGGACGGTGCAGGCGCCACACGACGAAGTGTCGCACCCAACGTTGGTGCCGGTGAGACCAAGGCCATCGCGTAAGTGATGAACGAGAAGCGTCCGTGGCTCTACGTCATGCGTATGCGTAGTGCCGTTGACCGTTACAGATACATCCACAGATAATCCCCCATAAGTTTTGTCAGAAGACCTGAGTCTGTCGCGAATCTGTGACGCGCGCCACTTGAACGGGCGCGGGGTGCAATCACGACATGAATCACGACACGATTGAGCGTCTGGCTCACTGGCTAGGCTCGGCCACACGAGTGAGGAGCGAGGACGAACATGGGGCAGTACAACTTTTCAGAAATTGACGCCGAGTCGACGGTGGCAGCGGCCCACGCTCTGCTCGACCATTATCCGGCAACCGCTCAACCCGAGCTCGCACCGCTGCGCGCCGAGATCGATGCGCTCCTCGCGTCGGGTGGTCCAGACGACGTCATCGATGATCTCTTCGCGATGATCCTCTCGGCTCGGGAGGGCGCAGCTCGCGCAGGGACGCTCGCCGAGCCTGCGACGGGTTCGGTCACACAACTGAGCGTGTCTGACGGTGGGGTGCCAAAGACCGCAGCCGAATCGGTCGAAGTCGACTTCGGTGGCGTCACGACCGACCGTCAAAGCAATCGCAAACATCATGGGCGACCATTTCAGGCGTTGTGCCTTTGGAGCGCCGAGATCATCTCCGAGCTCGCCGCTGACGGCCATCCGATCGCTGCGGGTTCGGCCGGCGAGAACATTACGACGACCGGGATCGATCTGGCGACGCTCACCATGGGAAGTCAACTTCGTATTGGAAGCGTGCTCGCACAGATCTCGTCCTATGCTGTTCCGTGCGCCCACCAGGCACAGTGGTTCACCGACGGCGATGTCAGCCGGTTACATCATCTGAACGGCAGTATCAGTCGGTTGTATGCAACCGTGATCGAACCCGGCGTAATTTCGGTGGGAGATGAAATCACCGTCGAGGGCGTCGGCTCTGCCACTTCTGCGGGTTAACGTAACAGCGTGGTGAACTTTCTTCTCGACCTACGACTTATGGGCCCGGCCTTCTGAGCATTCCGCCAGAACAGCCGGGATTTGTCGTACGTTCCAACGGTGGGCCCGAACGGCCCGGCCGCCGGCCGAGAGTGGGAAAGGTCAAGAGCGACGTACCAGTACACACGCTTCCCACTGGTCAAGCCGCTTTATTCTGAAGGAGAGAGTCAATGAGCAGTCGCTCAGCACAAACCGCGTCGGCAATGCCGGCACATAAGTATCAGCCATTTCCACAAGTCGATCTTCCCGATCGCACGTGGCCGAGTAAGACGATCACCGAAGCGCCGCTGTGGTGCTCGGTCGACTTGCGCGACGGCAACCAAGCGCTCATCGAGCCAATGGACGCCGAGCGCAAGCACAAGATGTTCGACGCGCTCGTCGCTGCGGGCTTCAAAGAGATCGAGGTCGGGTTCCCG
Organism: uncultured Acidimicrobiales bacterium; assembly: GCA_938040365.1. Taxonomy (GTDB): domain Bacteria; phylum Actinomycetota; class Acidimicrobiia; order Acidimicrobiales; family SHLQ01; genus SHLQ01. Next base: position 1,711 of record CALHXU010000271.1, on the reverse strand, counting down.
TCGGCATCTGACACCGACTTCCAGTTCGTTCGAGAGATCGTCGAACAGGGAAAGATTCCAAACGACGTCACGATTCAGGTGCTCACCCAGTGCCGTGAGAATCTGATCCGTCGTACGTTCGAAGCCATCGATGGCGCCCCGCAGGCCATCGTCCACATCTACAACTCGACCTCCACGCTGCAGCGCAAGGTCGTCTTTGGTCTCGACGAAGATGGCATCGTCGACATTGCACTCGAGGGTGCCAAGTTGTGCCGCTCGCTCGAGCACACGATCCCGAATACGAAGATCCATTACGAGTACAGCCCCGAATCCTTCACCGGAACCGAGCTTCCATTCGCAAAGCGGATCTGCGACGAAGTGATCGACGTGCTCGATCCGACCGACAAGACCGTCATCATCAATCTGCCAGCGACGGTTGAAATGAGCACCGCAAACATCTACGGCGACATGATCGAATGGATGCATCGCAACCTCGCCCGCCGCGACGAGATCGTGTTGAGCCTGCACCCGCACAACGACCGCGGCACCGGCGTCGCAGCCGCCGAGTTCGGCGTCATGGCTGGCGCCGATCGGGTCGAGGGCACGCTCTTTGGTAACGGCGAGCGCACCGGCAACGTCGACATCATTAACGTCGCAATGAATCTGTTCAGCCAGGGCGTCGACCCCGAGCTCGACATTTCGAACATCAACGAGCTGCGCCGTACTGCCGAGTACTGCAACCAGCTACCCGTGCACCCTCGCCACCCGTATGTTGGAGACCTCGTCTACACCGCCTTCAGCGGCTCGCATCAGGACGCCATCAAGAAGGGCTTCGAGGCGCTCGCAGCGAGCGGATCGGAACTGTTCGAAGTTCCCTACATCCCAATCGACCCCGAAGATGTGGGTCGATCCTATGAAGATGTCATTCGGGTCAACAGTCAGTCGGGCAAGGGTGGTGTTGCCTACCTGCTCAAGACCGAGCACAACCTCGACCTTCCCCGTCGTATGCAGATCGAGTTCACCCGGGTCATTCAGGGCATCACCGACCGCACGGGCAAAGAGCTGACCGGCTCGAATATTTATGACGAGTTCGACGCTACCTACTTGGCGCTGTCGGGTCCCTACCTCCTGAACGGATTCGAAGCGGCGCAGAACGCGCAGGGCGCTGACCAGACGCTGCTCACCGCACGCGTATCCGATGCTGGTGAGCCAAAGGTCGTGCAGGGAACTGGCAATGGTTCGCTCTCTGCCTTCGTGTCTGGCATGGAAGAACTGTCCGGCAAGGAGCTTCGGGTACTCGACTACCAAGAGCATTCGAAGGGATCGGGCAAAGATGCCGTTGCAGTGACCTTCGTCGAGATGCAGATCGACGGCCATGACATCTGGGGCTGCGGCATGCACACCGACATCACCACGAGTTCGATGCGCGCAGTGATCAGTGCGATCAACCGTTCCGCCAGCAGCTAGCCACCGCCGTTCGCTTCGCTCACTAACCGAGTTTCTCGCCGGGGGCTCGAAACGTCGCGTCCGACGCCGTCATAGGGCCTGTCCCCGCCGTTCGCTTCGCTCACTAACCGAGTTTCTCGCCCGAGGGCTCGAAACATCGCAGCCCCCAGTTCATGGGGCCTGGCCCCGTTGGAGAGGTGGAAACAACTGGTCTTCGCGAGTTTCTGTTTGTGCCTGAGCACTCGTAGACTCTCCAGCTGGCCTGCCGTGCAGGTCTCCCGAGTTT
>CALHXU010000270.1 GCA_938040365.1 uncultured Acidimicrobiales bacterium | reverse complement strand
GAACGCACCAAGCTGTTCCTCAGTCAGATCCTTTAGTTGTCCCGGCCTCCGGCCGGATTTTGGACAACGAAAGGATCTTCATTACTCCCCTTCGGGGACCGTTCCAGTGCCACGGAGGCGGTGCGGCGGAGCCGGTGTTAGGGCCGCGTGCGCCATGGAACCGGCGTTAGTGCTGCGGGCGCGTTGGTGGTGTGGGCGTGGACGGTTTGGGGTGCCGCATGCGTCCGACTTTGGCGGAACGAGCGAAGCGATGTGAAGACTGAGGACGTATCGGTGCGCCGAAACGTACGCGACCGCACCGGGGCCGGGCCGGACAGGACTAACGAGGTGCCAGGTATGCGGTGACTGCCTCGTGGATGCAGGTTGTTGGGTTGCTCATTGCCTCATCTTGGCCGAACTGGGTTGTGAGAGAGATTGCTTCGAAATCATCTCCTGCTGCGGCCAAGGCTTCGTCGAGGACGTGGCCTGCAATAGCGAGGACTGGGATGCCCTTGGCCTTCGCGAGTTCGGTGACGCCGCCGACGACTTTGCCGTTGAATGACTCTTCGTCGAGCAGGCCCTCGCCGGTCACGACGAGATCGGCACCATCGAGTGCTGCATCAAGGCCCGCAATCTCGGCGACCAATCCAAACCCATCGACGAGCCTTGCTCCCAGTGCCGCAAGCCCACCTGCAAGACCACCGGCGGCTCCCGCTCGCTCCAAGGTCGATACATCGACCCCGAACCGGTCGTTGTAGGCACCGACGAGGGCGACGAGGCGGTCGGTCAGCTCCTCGACCTGGACCGGGCTCGCACCCTTCTGCGGTCCAAACACCGCGGCGGCGTCGGTGAATTGGGTACGAACATCACAAGCTACAAGAAGCTCGATTTCGGCCAGTCTGCCCGCCGCCTCGCCGACAGCTTCGACTGCGCCGAGGCCGCCATCGGTCGTTGCCGACCCTCCGAGGCCAACGATAATTCGATTCGCTCCTGCGTCGAGCGCCGCCACGAGGATCTCGCCAACACCGGTGGTCGTCGCCGCCATTGGATCGTTGTGTTCTTTGCCTCCGGCCAAAACCAGTCCAGATGCTTGGGCCATCTCAAACGCGGCAGTGCCAGCATCGAGTCGCCACTCCGCGCTGGTCAGCTCTCCGAGCGGCCCGGTCACAGTCGAGGTTCGGTTCGGCCCGCCGAGGGCTGCGAGTGTTCCCTCCCCGCCGTCTGCCATTGGGACGACATCGACGGTGTGGCCAGCACCTTCGCCCGCAGTCCGAATTGCTGCGGCGATGTCTTGGGCCGAAGCAGTGCCCTTGAACTTGTCGGGTGCAGCCACGATTCGCATCACACAAGTATGGCCGATCCGAGAAGACCTCATGACCTCTTATCGCTACTCTGGGATCATGACTTCCAAGGCGGAAGAAACTCCGACACACGAAGACATCGTCGCGTCGATGACCGGCGGAATGGTCGGCACCATCGGCACCTCGTTTACCGGCAGCGACCGTCTTCGAGACGACGGCCGCCCGCGCCCGGCGTTCCGCGAGGAGCTTCGCAAGATCGACGATGTCCGAAATGCTGCGACCGTCTTGCTCGTACTTCTCGCACCGGTCGCCGTTGCCTGGGGAGTACTTTCGTTCACCCGATGGTGGACGCTCGCATTGGCCTTCGCGTTGATGGGCATTGTGCAAACCCACATGAATATCCTCCATCACGAGGCAGCGCATCGTCTGTTGTTCTCACGCCGACTCATCAACGACGTGGTTGGCATCAACGTGTTGGGCCTCCTTCCCCTCGGCACGGGCACACACGACTACCGACGCGGTCACGCCAACCATCACCGTGACGAGTTCGGCCCGAAAGAACCCGACTTTTTGCTCTACGCCCTCTACCCAATTTCGACGTCTTCGATGCGCCGAAAGCTCCGGCGGGACACGACTGGAGTTTCGGGATATCGAACGCTCAAACCGCGACTCGCAGGCTTCACGAACTCGGAACGCCGAGCACTCACCGCTCGCTTTCTCGCCGGGCAGCTCGCCGTCGCAACTGCCTTCGCGGTTCTTGCCACGTGGTGGATGTATCCGCTCCTCTGGCTGCTCCCCTTCCTCACCTGGTACCAAGTGCAGAACCGGCTGCGGGCAATAGCTGAACACGGCGGGATGACACGATCAGAGGACCGGCGAGCAACCACACACCACGTCGAACAGCACTGGCTGCCAGCGTTGTTGTTTACGCCATACAACGTTGGCTACCACCTCGCCCACCATGTCGATTCGGGAGTGCCGTTCCGGAACCTCCCCGTGCTGCACCACGCGCTTCGTGATGCCGGCTACCTCGACGACACAAAGGTTTGGCCGAACTATCGGACGCTCTGGTCCGCCCTTCGCACCTCCTAGCTCGCTCAGCTTCTAGGGTGAAGGCGTGTCACGTCCTGTACTCATTGCATCCAATCGAGGACCTATCTCGTTCTCGCTCGAGAGCGGGAAGCTCGTAGCGTCCCGTGGAGCGGGGGGTTTGGTGTCGGGCATCGGCCCAATCGTCCAAGATACCGACGCGACATGGATGGCTGCCGGGCTCTCAGACGGAGATCGCCAAGCTGCGAGCGAAGGGATCATCGAGGCTGAAGGCTTCAAGGTCCGCACACTCGATATCGATCGGAACGATCTCGATCTCGCGTACAACACCATCGCAAACGAAACCCTTTGGTACACCTACCACGACCTCTTCAACCGATCGCGCGAACCCGTTATCGACACGCAGTGGTACGAGGCGTGGAGCGCGTTTCGGCGTTTCAATCGCGTCTTCGCTGACACGATCGTCGACGAGGCCGAGGAGAACTCGATCCTCCTCCTGCAGGACTACCACCTGAGCCTGGTCGCGCCACGAGTCCGTGATGAGCGTCCCGATATTTCGATCGTGCACTTCAGCCATACCCCGTTCCCGACACCGGGGGCGCTTCGAATCTTGCCCGAGCTCGCTCGCACCGAACTCCTGTTGGGCTACATGGCCGCTGGTTCGCTTGGGTTTCACTCCAGTCGCTGGAGCGACGCGTTCATTGATTGCTGTCGAGAAAACCTTGGCGTCCGCCCGACCAACACGTTTGTATCGCCGCTGGGTTCAGACCCTGAGCAGCTAAAGGCCGTCAGCACCTCCCCGCAATGCGATGCTGAACTGGCCGCGCTCAACGAGGCTGTCGGCGATCGATTCGTCATTGGACGGGCGGAACGCCTCGAGTTGTCGAAGAACATCGCACGAGGGTTTTGGGCGTTCGACGAGTTGCTCGCAATGCGTCCAGACCTCCACGGCCAGGTCGTGTTCGCGGCCTCATTCTCTCCAACCCGAACCGACGTTGCTGACTACGGTCGATACCGCGCCGAGGTCGAGAACGCGATCGACGAGATCAATGCACGCTGGCAAACCCCCGACTGGAAACCAATCCACTACACGGTCGAGAACAACTACCCGCGAGCCATTGCTGTCCTGCGTCGCTACGACGCACTCCTGGTGAACCCGATTCGAGATGGGCTGAACCTCGTCGCGAGTGAAGGCCCCCTCGTAAACGAACGCGACGGTCTTGTCTTGCTAAGTCGTGAGGCTGGCATCTTCGATGAGATGTCGGGCATTGCCTCTGAGGTCCATGCGTACGACATCATGCAAACGGCGCAAGCAATGTCAGACCTGATCGACATGGATCCTGAGCAACGATCCGACACAGCGGCGGATCTGCGCGATATCGCCGAATCTCGAACACCGTTGATGTGGTTCGAAGAACAGCTCGCTTCGGCGGTTGAATCAGACGGGGGCTAGGGAGCCTCGTCGCACGCCTTTGAAAGTTCGTTGAGTAGAGCGACAACGTCACCGGGTGACCCGACCGTATCGGTAGCGACGCTCGCTAGTTCGGGCGGAGTCTCGGCGCCGTTGACCAGAACCGTCGCTACGACATCGAGCCGACCACTGCCATGTGCGGCAAGCACGCGTTCGAACCCTGACCGATCACCAAAGTCATCCCCGAAATAGACCGCAGCCGAAAGACCCTCGAGCATGTCGGCGATCGCATCGCCCTTATTTCGCGAGATCGGTGGGTGGAGCTCGACCGACTTCTTAGCCGAGCGAGCGTGCAAGCCATGTTCCTCCGAGACTCGCTCTGACCATGCCATGATCTCGTCCGCCGTATCTTGTTCGACTTCTCGATAATGCACGGTGAGCGAGTAGCCCTTGTTTTCTGCGACTGCGGCCCCGAAGCGTTCGACCGCGTCATTGTTCACCGCTTCAATGACGGGCAGCCAACCCACAGCTTCGGGGTGAATCGATAGTCCATCGCCCCGCTGATGCTCGATGCCGTAAAGCCCAGAGAGTTCGACCGGGCCGCCAAAGAAGCGCCCGAGAAACGACACTGGACGCCCCGACACGATCGCAGTGCGACCGCTCGACTTCGCCAAGGCGTTTATGGCGCTGACTGCGCCCTCGACCGGACGAGCCTCATCAGGGTTCGCAACGATGCGCGAAAGCGTCCCGTCGAGATCACTGAAGACTCCGACAGATTTCGGAACCGTCGAAGCAAACCGAACGAGCGCAGTCCATCCAGTCGATGCTGTTGTTTCCAAGGTCGACGTTAGGAGGTAGGAATTACGCCGTCGGTCCCGATGATGACGACGACATTCGCCGCAGCGGCGCGTCCGTCGTCAATTGCGTTTTGATTGATTGGGACAGAGCCATCTGCACCAACCGGTTGGATGATGTCGGGAGTCGTGCCGAGGATGGTTGCAACTTCACGAGCGTCAGCATCGAAGCCCTCGCGGTAGATGATGACCGAGGTCTGCGTGCTCGGAGCGTCGGCCGCAACACCGATATATCCATCGGCGATAAGAACGTCGGCGGCAGCGCCAGCAATTCCCGACGTACCAACGCCATTCGCTACAACCACGTTCACTTCGGAAGGAGGGCGGGCAACGCCGGTCGCCTCGATCGGTTCCTCAGGGATGACCTCAGCGTCGGCGGTGTCGTCGATCGTGCCGGTTGGCTCATCAGCCGGATCGACAGCTTCTACGCCAGCCCCATCTGCGTTGCCATCGGAGTTGTCGGCCCCATCGGCAGCTTCGCCGTCTTCTGCGACCGCTTCGATGTCGTCACCATCGGAGGCAACTTCGGTCTCGGGGTCGTTCAATGCGAACATCAACAAGACAATCCCGATGATGATGGCGAGGGCGATCAACATTGCGCCGCGCGCTGCGGCACCACCAGTTGAGCGTGCGAGTGAGCCGTCGTCGGCTGCGTGGAATCCGTTTGTCATCGTGTTGTTGGTTGTTGTTGGTTCTCGAAACGGGCACGTCGGCGTCGCGCACGAAGTTTACGAAGGCGACGAATCACCAACGGATCGAAGCGGTATGCCTCGTCGGAGTCGACAATATCTGAAAGGAGTTCGTAGTAACGAGTCGTCGACAGTTCGAACCGCTCACGAATGATCGACTCCTTCGGACCTGGTTCGGACCACCACGTTCGCTCGAACTCGATAATCCTGATATCTCGCTCAGTCAATGCCATCGGGGCAATTCTCGCCTGTGGCGCGTCGCAATACAAGCACCCCCTGTTGTTGTCGATACTTCCGATCGACATCCGCGGAAGCGAACATGCGCTCTCCACTCCGCTCCGATCGCCCACGACGGAGTACACGTCAACACCGCCGGTTGACATCCGCGGAAACCCACATGCTCCCGACGCTTCGCTCCGGTCCCCAAGGCGCGGTCAAAATGAAGCCGCGATTAGAGCCGAGCGCCTTCAGGTGGCTCAGAATTGGAAGTACAGAAACGGCACATCCGATGTCGGCCAGAAGATCACGACGATTACCGCCATCACAACACCAGCAAGGCCTAGGGGGCCAGTCGACCGTCGTGCGAGAAGATCATCGAGCCCACCCCAGCGCTGAGCGGCAATGTGGAGCACCCCAAACGCCGCCATCAGACCAAGAGAAGTGAAGAGCGCCAAGCTCGGATCACCGAGACCAAGGTTCGACGTCGAAAGGTTGAAGTCAAAGAGGAGCAACTTCTCGAACACGACCGTGCTGTCGGCAACGTTCGGTAGACGGAAGGGCACCCACGTGAGGACAATAAAGACCTGAAAGAAGATGATTGAAGCAAACCGGGGAACACGGAAGGTAGATGGCACAACCTGGCGATACGCCCGATGAATAGCTAACGCACCACCGTGCATTGCTCCCCACAGCACGAAATTCCACCCAGCTCCATGCCACAGACCACCGAGCAGCATGGTCAAGATCAGGTTTCGGTAGGTCAACAATGTTGACCCTCGGTTACCACCGAGCGGAATGTACAGATAGTCACGCAACCAACCGCTGAGCGAGATGTGCCACCGTTGCCAGAATTCAGATGGTTCTGCCGAGAAGTAGGGTCGATCGAAGTTCAACGGCAGCTCAAAGCCAAGGAGTCGGGCAAACCCGATAGCCATATCGCTGTAACCCGAGAAGTCGCAATAGATCTGGATGTAAAAGCCGATCATTGCGAGCCAAATGGCAACCGACGGCCACGTTGACGGCTGAGAGAGGATGACATCGACGTACTGGGCAATGCCATCGGCGATCACGACCTTCTTGACCAGACCTCGCAGAATGAGCAGCAGTGCATCTCGACGAAGAGAAAAAGCCTTTGGTTCCTCGAGCTGGGGAAGAAACTCGGTTGCGCGAACGATCGGACCGGCAACGAGTTGGGGAAAGAAGCTGACGAACAGCGCAAAGTCGAGGGGACTTTGGACCGGCTCAAGCTTTCCCCTATAGACGTCAATTGAATAGCTAAGCGTCTGAAAGGTGTAGAACGAGATGCCGATCGGCAAGATCACGTTGAGCTGGGTCCAACTTGGTTCGAAGCCGAACACGGACCCGAAACGCAACAGATTCTCTTGGAAGAATCCGGCGTACTTAAAGAACCCGAGAAAGCCTAAGTTGACAAAAAGGCTCGCAAGTAACAGCCGCTTGCGGACTTGGCCGTTGGAGACGGCCATCTTTCGTCCAATCGTGAAGTCGACAATGGTGGACGCGAGGATGAGCAGAATAAACGCCGGGTTCCACCACATGTAGAAGATGTAACTGGCGATAAGAAGTACGACTTTGCGGCGATTCCACCCTCGAATGATCGTGTAGGCGGCAGCGACGGTTGGAAAGAAGATAGCGAACGGAAGTGTCTGGAAGAGCACAGACGAACTAACCGATCTCGGACATGACGAAGTTCGTCAATTCCGCGGCTCCCGAGGTGTGGAGGTGGATGTGATCGACGAAGTAGTCCGGCTCAGAGAACATCTCGGCAGGGAAGAGAAGCTCAAAGCCTCTGGCATCGGCTTCGGCTTGAAAAAGCTCCTCTAGGGCGTCGTAGTAACCATCGGGGCTAAGGGATTGTTGGTTTGGGTGTTCGGGAAGCACCAGAAGGACAACTTCCACGTCTTGCTCTTCACCCCAGCTCTGATACGTCTTCAAGAGATCGACGAAGGGTCGAGGTAGCTCGGTAGGTAGCGAGACGCGTTCGACGTGATTTCGCTCCAAACGTGCCTCAAGACCAGCAACGCTCAAGCGATTCTCGTACGGAGTGGGGAAATAGATGTCCTCATCTCCCTCGCTCACATCGGTCCCTGTGAAAAATTCGACGATTGCGGTGTCGATTCCAGCGCGAATCGCAGATCGCGCTCCGAGCCGCTTCTCGATCCACGAGTCGAAAAACACGTCCTGAGTTGCCTGGTCGGCCACATTTCGAATCGCCTCACCGAGCACCGGCGAGAAGTCATATCCATAGAGCTCATACGCGTAGACCTTCGAGGACGGGATGGTGTACTCAACGTCTTGGATGCTCCTGATCTCAACAGGCAGCACAAGCGTTTCAACGCCAGCATCGAGTTGGTCCACAATGAATAACGATTCGAGAAGGCCCTGGCCTTGACTACTCAGGTTCCAGCCAGTTTGGTGGGCGTCACTGCCAGCGGTAAGAACCTCGACATCGAGCCCTCCCATAACAACACTGTTGCCTACAACGACGAGGTCGGGAGTTTCTCCGGTGTCAATGACCCGCCGGACCGCCCCGATTCGCGACGTCGCATTCGGAAGAGCGCGCGCGATTGAAGGCAGAAACACGAAAGCGAGTACCGCTCCGAGAAACAAGGCCGCAAGGAGGGTCCTGCTTCCAGAGCGCCTGTCCCCATCCAACTTCTCCAAAATAGGCCTTTCGACTCTGTGCAAACTCCGGGTCACCGGCTATGCATTCCGCGAAAGGCGTATTTTGTTTGTAAGAAACGTCGAAGGAAAGGCGGTGCCCAACCGTCCAACTAGTTCAAGAGAGCCCGAGAGGAGATTTGAACTCCTGACCTATCGCTTACAAGGCGATTGCTCTACCAACTGAGCTACTCGGGCGTGTGTTGCACGGAGTCTAGAGCGATTCACAAAAACTGGGACTGAATTCCCCGACCTATGACGAGAGCAGTCCGTCTACGGTTGCTTCGCCTGTGGTGTAGCGGCGCGTGACTTCAGCTTGCACAGCGTCGATGAGGCCATGCATCGTTCGACGAGCGTCCGAGACCTGGTCTTCGAGGTTGTTCAGTTCGGTGAGTCCCTCTTTGAGGACGGCGGGTTCCATTTCGACCACGTTGGTCATCTGCTCACTCGCAAGAATCGCTTCGAGCTTTGCTTCGAGCTGAGCGGTCACTTCCGCGTTTGGCTCGAGTGAGTGAGGAGGGCGAACCGAGGCCGCGCCGCCCATACCGCGATCTTCAGCGAGGATCTCTGGGAGTCGGCCGATCAGATCGGTCGTGCTGCCGTCGGCGCCACCCTCGCGGCGACGCTGAAGCTCGCCACCGACGATGTCGACTCGTCCTTGAATAAGACGCCGCACATAGGAGAGGCTGTTCTCGATCGCTTGCATACGCGTGCGCATTTCTCGCAGCTCGTCCATTGGCCGTGACGGAAGGTCGGACAGAAACGCCGGGTCGGTTACGACATCGAGTTCTGGTGTCATCGTGAATCCTTTGGCTCGCAGCACCGATATGGCGCACGCCTCAATCTAGTCGGACAAACCCGTTGAATTGTGAGTCTCAGCCGCCTGAAACAGGGGGCAGGAGGGCTACTTCGTCGTCCGCTCCGACAATGGTGTCGACATCGGCAGATGTTCCATTGACCCAAATCCGACAGATTGGAATGAGTTGAGCGAACTCATCGCCGAACTCGTCGGTTGCATTTTCGAGCACCTCGGCAACGGAATTTCCGTCGATCGAGGCCTTTCCGGTTCCGGCGGCGACGCGAACAGTGGCGAAGAGGCGAAGTGTTGGCACTTCCGCAGTCTACGCCGCGCGACCTTGTACGTTAAAAGGCATGTCCCGCATCTTGCTTGTTCGTCACGGCCAGTCGGAATGGAACGCTGAAGGGCGTTGGCAAGGTCAGGCCGATATCGACCTCTCCGAGCTTGGACGTCGGCAGGCCCGGGCTGCAACAAAGTCGCTCGGATCCTTTTCGATGATCGCGTCGTCAACATTGTCGAGAGCCGCAGAAACGGCATTCATCATCGCGAGCGAGTTGGGAATTGGCCCAATCGTTCCGGTTCCCGAACTCATCGAGCGCAGCGCCGGTGAGTGGAGTGGATTGACCCGAGCCGATATCGAACGCGACTGGCCCGGCTACCTCGCCGAAGAGAAGCGTCCGCCGAATTACGAGCATGACCCCGAACTTTGGACGCGGGTCGAAGTGGGCCTTCAAAGCGTGGCCAACTCACTCGTGCCCGGTGACGAGGCGCTAGTCGTAGCTCACGGCGGCATCATCTACATGCTTGAGGAACGTATCGGCGAGCGACGGGGGCGCATCCCAAACTTGGGTGCGCTCTGGATCGATGTCGACCTCGACGGAACTTTGCACCCACGCGAGCGGGTCGACCTGATCGTAGGCGAACTGTCGTCTGCTCAGGAATCTGACATCCTGTAACCGTGACGACTACCGACGACCATTCGGTCCCGGTCAAGATCATCACGTCTGCTCGGCGGAAGAAGACGGTTTCGGCCAAGTGGGTTGGTGAGGCGATCGAGATACGCATGCCAGAGGGCCTTTCCGCGGCCGAGCGAGACCGCCACGTTCAGACCCTGACCAAACGCCTGATCAGGCGTCGGGCGGTCGACCGCCTCGATCTCACTGAGCGGGCGCGCACGCTTGCAAAGCAATACGAGTTGCCCGAACCTGTGTCGATCACATGGTCTTCTCGCCAAAAGCACCGATGGGGTTCGTGTACCCCTGCGAATAAGACCATCCGAATCAGCGAGCGCATGGGCCAGTACCCGTCGTGGGTCATCGACCACGTCATCGTTCACGAACTCGCCCACCTCGTCGTACCCAACCACTCCCCTGCCTTCTACGCACTGATCGAGGACTTCCCACATGCTGAGAAGGCCGAAGGCTTCTTGCTCGCCGTATCGCTTGGTTTCGCAGGCGAGCTGAGCGGTTCGATCGATACTGGTTCCTGCACCGAAGACTGAGGCCTGACATGACCGTTCCCGAATCACCCGCGATCGACATCGATGATGTCGAGGCCGCAGCCGAGCGCATCGCTCCTTTCGCCCTGCGAACCCCCGTCATCTCATCGACGGTCATTTCGAACATGGTCAACGCAGAGGTCTTCTGCAAGGCCGAGTCGTTGCAGCGCACGGGTTCGTTCAAGTTCCGCGGAGCGACAAACGCAATCGCCGCACTCAGCGATAAGGAACGGCAATCAGGCATCGTGGCGTTCTCGTCGGGAAACCACGCCCAGGCGATCAGCCGTGCCGCAGCACTACACGATTGTGCGGCGACGATCGTGATGCCAACCGATGCCCCGGCGATGAAAAGGGCGGCGACTGAACACTGGGGCGCGACCATCGTCGAGTACGACCGTTACGCCGAGAACCGCGACGATGTCGCTGCTCGCGTGCACGCCGAGATCGGCGGCGTCGTGATTCCGCCGTTCAATAACCGCCACGTGATGGCAGGCCAGGGCACGGCGACCCTCGAGCTGATCGACGAGGTCGGCGACCTCGACATGTTGTTCGTCTGTCTCGGCGGTGGAGGTCTGCTCGCCGGTTCAGCCACCGTTGCGAAAGCGCACAACCCCGGCATGGTCGTCGTTGGCGTCGAACCCGAAGCCGGCAACAAGAACGCCCAAAGCCGCGAAGCCGGACACATCGTCACACTTTCCGAAGTCCCTCGAACGATCGCCGATGGCCAGCAAACAATCGCTGCAGGAACGTTGACCTGGCCTCTCAACAACGAGCGCTGCGATGTCTTCACGGCGGTCTCCGACGACGAGATCATCGACACGATGCGACTGTTGTTCCTGCACCACAAGCTCGTGGTCGAACCGAGCGGCGCAACCGCGTTGGCCGGCGCCATTCACCGAGGCTTGATCGAACCAGGAATGCGAGTCGGAGTAACCCTCAGCGGCGGCAACATCGACTTGGCCACCTTCGCCAGACTGCTTGCCTAAGCGAGCCACCCCCTACCCAGCGCTACGCAGTGGCTTGGCCGCACCGTCCCGCCCTATGCGCGCGTCGGTCGCTCCGTCGGCTGACCATTCAGTGGACGGCTTCGCCGTAATTCTCCACTGAAGGCTCAACCTCCATATCGTGCCCTCCGGGGGCCGTTCACTCGCCACGGAGGCTGTGCGCCCGAGGCGTCGTTAGTTTCTCTATAGCGCCAGAGCGTTTTCGCCGCAGGCGGAAAGGCACAGTTTGCGAAGGTCCGCCAGGACCGCCGCAATACCGCGGCGGAGCCGCCCGCTGGAGGATCAACGAGCCTGCAAGGCGAGTAGCCTCCACGCATGGCTGCGAAACCTGAACCGCTGGAAGCTGGAACGAAGGCGCCGGCGTTTACCGCAACGACCTTTGATGGATCGAAGGTGAAGCTCACCGATTACGAGGGTCAGTGGGTTGCGCTGTACTTCTATCCGAAGGATGCAACGCCGGGGTGTACCGCACAGGCCTGCAATCTTCGAGACAACTTGGACGAGCTCACGGCAGCCGGTATCGCAGTGATCGGGGTGTCGCCTGACGATAACGACAGCCATGAGAAGTTCTCGACCACCCACGAGCTGACCTTTCCGCTCGTTGCCGACATCGATCACAAGGTGATCGACAAGTACGGCGTGTGGGGCGAGAAGAAGCTCTACGGCAAGACCTTCATGGGCCTCCAACGAACGACGTTCCTCATCGACCCGAAGGGCAAAATCGCCCACGTGTTTAAGCGGCCGAAGACCAAAGACCACACCGCCGAGATCCTCTCCAAGCTGCCGTAACCCCCAGCCCCTAACTCACAGCGATCGCAGGGCAGCCCGGATCTTCTTTTCGCTGACCTTCTCTTTGGTGCCGACGGTTTGCGCGAACGTTGCCAGTCGGAATTCTTCGAGCTGCCAGTTGATGTCGAAGAGGGCTTGGGTCATGCCGAGCTGGTCGACGTAGTGCTCGAAATCTGATTCGAGCGTTCGGACCTTCATCATTAGTTGGGCGTCTTGGGTGACCCGATCGGACAGCTTCGCGAGCCGCACTTCGATGCCCTTGATGTAGCGGGCAATGTCGGACCAGCGGGCAACGCCGACGCCGGAGAGATGGTCTTTGTACACGAGTCGACCGAGGTGATCGAGCATGTCTTGGCGAGCCGGAACCACCGAGTCGGCGGCATCTCCAAGGAGCGCGTTCTCTAAACGCGCGGCTCGGATCAAGATGTCGACGGCGATTGGGGCGACCTCTTCGACCGCTTCAGCAAGTCCCGCACGGACGTTTGCGCTGAGCGTGTCCCAGTCGGCTTCGTTCCAGACAAGCCCACCCGCTTCTTCGAGTAGGTGCGAGAAGATCGCGTCAGACGCGTCGGTCACCCATCCGACCTTCGACCCGTGCGGGCTCCGGGTGATCGCAAGCTCGGCCCGGTTGTCGAGCTGATCGTTCAACATCCGAGCAATGCCGCCAACATTGAGTCGAAGAAGCCGACGAGTCCCGTTCCACATCGACTCGTACTGGGCGTTTGCATCGGCGACCAGCCGAAGGGCAACGGTCTCGCCCTCATCGACGAGCGCCGGGTACGCCTGCACCTCCTGGCCCGCGGCTCGGGTCGTCAACACCTTTGGAATCTCTCCGAAGGTCCAACGCTTCTGACCGACCGAAACTATTGGGTGCTCTCCGCCGGAAAGCACGTCACGGACTTCATCTTTGAGTTGAGTGCGGAGCGTCGAAAGGTTCCGGCCTTGCACAACCATGTCACCCGACTCGCTCACGACGCGAAAGATCGGGCGGAGGTGATCGGGCAACCGATCGACGACGAGCGCGTCGGCCGGAAGCGGTTCGTCTCTCACCATGCGCAGGGCTGCCCGCACCGACTCGACGAGGTTGCCCGACGATTCTTCGAGTTGGGGAAGGATTGCCGTGACGGTGTCTGGGATCGGCACGAAGGGTTTGCGCACAGCCTTTGGCATCGAACGCAAGAGGGCGGTCACGAGCTCTTCGCGAAGGCCGGGAACGTTCCACTCGAAGGCTTCGGCATCGATGTGATCGATCAGCGCGATCGGCACGTTGACGGTGACTCCATCGTTTGTCGAGGTCGCATCGAACTCGTAGTCGACTTCCAGCTCGACATCGCCCGCCTGCCAAGTTTCGGGAAACTCGGATTCGCCAGAATCGGTCTCGTCGGCCTGGAAGATTTCATCGAGCCGTAGGTCGAGCTTGCGAGGATCGGACTTTTTGACCTTGTTCCACCACTTGTCGAAGTCGGCACCCGACGTGACCTTGTGACCAATCCGCTGGTCGTAGAAGTCATACAACACGTCATACTCGACAAAGAGGTCTCGACGCTGGCGAGCGCCCAGTCGCCGGACCTCTTCGAGGACCGATTCGTTCTGCTCGAAGAACGCGTGGTGGGTGTCCCAGTCGCCTTCGATCAGCGCGTGATGAATGAAGAGCTGTCGTGCAACTTCTGGGTCGACTCTTCGGTAGTGAATTCGCCGTCCCGCAACGAGCGGCACGCCATAGAGCGACACTCGTTCGACCGTCATTGCCGAACCGCGATCGCGATCCCACTCGGGTTCGTCATAGCAGTACTTGTTGATGTGTTCGCCCGCGCGTTCAGCCCATTCGGGTTGAATTCGCGCCGCGCTGTGGGCCCACAGTCGGTTGGTCTCGACGAGTTCGCCCGCCATAACCCAGTTCGGTGGCTTCTTGCCGAGGGCCGAACCACGGCTGATCAGGAAGCGAGCGTTACGACCGCCTGTGAATTCATTTGAGTTCGCATCCTTCAAACCGATCTGTGAGAGCAGCCCGGTCAGCAAGGCCATGTGGACGACGTCGCCGTCGGCCTCTTCGGTATTGATCTGCCATTTGAATGACTTGGTCGTCCGTTCGAGTTGACGGTAGATGTCTTGCCACTCTCGAATCCGGTTGAAGTTGAGATACTCGCGCTTGCACAGCTTGCGGAACTGGCTGTTCGAGCGAGCCCGTCGCTCGGTTTCGATGTACTCCCAAAGCCGTATCCAGGCAAGAAAGTCCGAGCCGGCTTCGTTGAATCGCGCGTGGAACTGCGCAGCCTCTTCCCGTTTCTCTGCCGGCCGCTCTCGCGGGTCGCGAACCGAAAGCCCAGAGGTAATGATCATGACCTCGCGCAGACAACCGGTGTCGGCGCCTTCGATGACCATTCGACCAAAGCGAGGATCGACCGGAAGACGAGCAAGTTCACGACCGATCGGCGTCAGCCATTTCTTCGTGCCTTCGTCGCCGGGGTTGACCGCGTCGAGTTCTTCGAGCAACGCAACA
>CALHXU010000269.1 GCA_938040365.1 uncultured Acidimicrobiales bacterium | reverse complement strand
CATTGGAGCGCTCCACTATTTCGACCCCGAAGCGCAAGTGAAAGCCGAGGCGCTCGGCATCGATATGTTCCGCTTCTACTTCGCGGGTCGGGCCGGAGTGCTCGGACCGGTGAGCTCAGAACTCGTCCAGTCGGCTTTTGGTTATTTCAACCCGGCAATCGTCGACAAGATGTGGACTTCGAGCAAAGAACGCTGCGACGTGACCGAAGCTGCGACCGCCCAGCTCGACGTCGCGTATCACATTGGCGAGACCCGCCTCGGAGGTATAGCTGGCCTCGAAGAAGCCGCTGAGGGCCTCGGCAAACTTGCGGCGAACGTCGACATCGGGGCGCTCCCGCTCTTCGCTGCATTCCAAAGCCAACCTGTGCCAGAAGCACCCGAACACGCCTTTATGCACAACGCGATTCTCTACCGAGAACTTCGCGGCGGCGTCCACCTCGCTGCAATCGCTGCAGCGGGCTGTCCAACTCGCGCAGCCCATCAAATCAAACGTCCCGACGACTTCGAGATGTTCGGATATCGGGAGCCGTTTGAGGTGACTGAAGAAGATCGCGCTCGCTACGAAAAAGTGGAACCACTGACCGATGCAACGATGACTACGCACAGCGCGAACGCACTCACCGATGATGAACGGGCCCAGATCGCAACGACCGTCGAACTCGCGCACGCCGCCGTAGCGGCAGGGTGACCCGTTGCGTGCTCCATACCTCGGTGCGTTCCCTCAATCGGTCAACGGTGTGTCAGATGACGCAGCCACCTAGGCCTTTTCCCAGCGAAACCGGGCCTTCCTGCCCAACAATGCAGTACGAAACTGATTTATTGTGGACGGAGAGCACACAAACGAATTCACGCTCAAAATCCGTAACGAAATTTACACACGACCGATTAACGCGGCGAGTGGTTGCGGAAATAAGGTGTCGATACAGCGGGTGAGGAAAGACTCAACGATGACGCAAGGCCAAATAGACAGCTCAGGTGGGGAACTCTCTTCGTTCCTTCATCTCACTGGCTGGCGACCACTCATTTTGGCCCTCGTCGCCGGACTCGCTGGTGCTGCCGGTGTCTTTCTTGCGCTGCAAGAACCGCCACAGTTCCAGGCTCGATACGTACTGAACGCAAGCTTGGTGTCCGATAACGACATCACCGCAGGCGAGCTTGGCCTCGTCGTCGAACAAATCGTCAGCACCGCATCTTTCCCTGAGGTTGAACAAGCCGTGCAGGAACGCACCGGCCTCATCATCGAAGACGACTATGACCTCGTCGTTAACCAAGGCGGCGGCGCAAACATCAACATCAACGTCGTCGCAGACGATCCAAACGATGCCAACAACGTTGCCATCGAGACGGGTATCGAAGCGGTCTCGCTTACGATCGATCGCCAAATCGCCGGTGTCGAATCGAGTCGCAACCAGCTGCTCTCCGACGTTGCCGAGATCGACTCTCGAATCGCCGAACTCACGGTCCTGTCCGGGGGTATCAACCCGACGAACGCACTCGACAATGCCGAAGCTGCGCTCTTGCAGCGACGCGCGGACGAGATCAACCCGCCGACCGAGAACGTCGTCGGACCCGACGGCACCATTACCGAACAGCAAGTTGAGCTCACCGGCCCAACCGCCGACGAACTCGAAGACGTCGTAAACGAGCTTTCACCAATCGCTCGCGAGTTCACCTCGCTGCGAGTCCAAGAGGACCAGGTCAACGGCACCCTCTCGGCTCGCGACAACTCGATCCGTGAACTTGAGTCAGCGATCACGCTGATCGAGACCGAACGAGAAACCTCGCTCGTCATCCGCCAGGTCGAGACCGAAGAGACCTCGAAGATCTCCGGGCTCCTCACCGGCCTGCTCATCTTCGCCGTTCCGGTCGCGTTGCTCATGATCTTGATCTTCACGATCTTCGACCTCATCCGAGGACGAGGCGCAAAGACCGAACACGTTCCCGTCGAAGAATTCGATGCCGCTGGCGAAATCGAACCCGCCCCACAGCGGGCACTCCCCGAATCGACCATCCGCCGTCCGCTCACCGTCGTCGACGAAGCACAGGAAACCGACATTCTGGCCGTCGACGAAGACATCATCGATGTCGTTGCGAAAGAGGACCAAGAAGACCTCGTCGAAGAAGCGTCCAGCGACGATGACGACGATGAACCGCCGTCGAACAAGAAGAACAAGAAGCGTTCGAAAGACGGCCGGTGGGGTAGAGAAGCAAGCACCAAAGCAGGCTGAACATGTCCTCCAGTAGCGAGTCACCAAATCCTCCGATCTTCATCGTGGGCGCTGGTCGGAGCGGTTCAACCGCCTTCCACCATTGCTTTGCCCGGCACCAAAACGTTTCGTGGGTGTCGAAGATTCTCGATGTTTCACCAAAGGCAGAACGCCTCAATGCTGCGCTGCTTCAAGGCCTCGACTCGCCCGTCTTGGGCGCGGCCCTAAAGCGTGGCGTCATCGAACCCGGCCACCTTAAGCCCAGCGAGGCCTACGCCTATTGGGAACGCATTGCCCCTGGATTTAGTGAACCGTTCCGCGACCTCGTAGCGACCGACCTCACCGAACGTACCAAGGCCAACCTGAACGCAGCCGTCGACCGACTGGTCGTCCCCGGCCGTCCAACCCCGCTCATCAAGATCACCGGCTGGCCCCGAATGGGTTACCTCCTCGAAGCCTTCCCCGACGCACGATTCATCCATGTGGTGCGCGACGGTCGAGCGGTCGTGAACTCGATCATGCAGATCGACTTCTGGGAAGGATGGAAAGGCACGAAGGGCTGGCGTGGCCTCGACATGACCCCAGATCAGCAGCAGCGTTGGGACGAGAGCGGAAAGTCGTTCGTCACCCTCGGGGCAATGGAACTCGCCGACATGTTCGATGCCATGGTCGAGGCAGCCCCGCTCGTTCCGAGCGAACAATTCATGGAGATTAGGTACGAAGACCTTTGTGACGATCCAACGGGTACCTTTGAGCTTGTGACGAACTTCTGCTCGCTCGACTACACCGACGAATTCAACACCTCGGTCATCGATTTTGGATTCCGCAACACGAACGACAAGTGGCGCCGTGACCTCACCGAGCTACAGCAACGCCAGCTCGAAGCCGAACTTGCCTCACATCTGACCCGATGGGGTTACCCGCTCGCCTTCGGCCCGGCCCCCGAAACCGATACAGGTTCTGCGGCGTGACGATCTCTGATCTTGGCCGGGAGCACCTCGCTGCTCACGAAGACCGGATTTCGATTCGGCGCGAACAAGAGGAAATCGAAACCGACCAGGCGCCCCTGCCAAACCCCGGCCCAGCGGCGCTCTTCGTCTTACTCGTTGCGACCATCGTTGGAATCGGTGGCGCGTTTGCGTTCCAGGCCCTCTCCCCCGACACGCCCTTTGTGATTCTCGGCGGCACGCTGCTGTCGGCGATGATCCTCGCAATCATCGGCCTCTACCGGTACCAGTGGTTCCTCCTCATCACCCTCGCAATCCGCCCGTCGCTCGACGATCTCATCGCCGACCAGTTCGGAACGTTCCAACCGTCGGCAATCCTCGGCATTCTCGCCATCTTGGTCACCGCTGCCCACCTCGTAAGCCGCCGACTCACCGGCAACTGGCACCGCCTAACGCCGCTTGGTTATGCCTTCGTCGCGTTCTTTGTTCTGTTCGTGCCGAGCTTCCTAACCTCGGTCGACCGCGGCGTCTCCCAAGCTGCGATGTTCGGCCTCGCCTCGGTCGTCTTGTTGTACGTGGCTATGGAGCAACAACTCCTCGACGATCGCAAAAACCTGATCCGCCTGCTCGCAGCCTCGGCCATCGGCATGTTCGTTCCGCTCGTCACCGGGTTCGTCCAGTTCTTCTTCACCGGCACGCTCGACCCTGGCGGTTCGGGTCTTGTCCGTATCGACGGGTCGTTCGCCCACCCAAACACGTTCGCGACCTACCTCGGTTTCGCCGTACTCATCGGCCTGTCGGTCATTCCGACACTCGAGGTGAAAGCTCGCCTCGGCCTCATCATTGCGACCGGACTCGGCGGCTTCCTCCTCATTGCGACCTTCGCCCGCGGGGCGTGGGCGAGCTTCCTTATCGGCGCGTTGTTGCTCGCAGCTCGCATCAACAAGAAGCTCGTCGGCCTCATCATCGTTGGATCGTTCGCCGTAGCGGCCGTCGTTCCCGGCGTCGGCGACCGCCTCGCTAACCTCACCGCGTCGACCGGACCAAACGGCGCCCCAAAGACCGATGACTCGCTCGGATGGCGCTTCGGTTACTGGGAGCGCATCTGGCCATTCACCTCACAGAACCCCGTAAGCGGCATCGGCATCGACGCCACGAAGACCCAAACCCCCGAGGCGAAGGACCCCCACAACAGCCTCCTCCAGGCGTACCTCGAGGGCGGAATCCTCGGCGCCATTGGTTTCTTCACCCTTCTCGGCGTCGCCACCTATGCCGCTATCAAGGTCTGGAAGAAGGCCAAGAACGGCGAGCTCGACCGTCAAACCGCAGTCATCAGCGCCGGCTCGATCGCCGGATTGCTCTCGGTCGCAGCCCAGCTCATCACCGAAAACGTGCTGCTCAACACGATCGTCTGGTGGTACCTCAACATTGCGTTCGCGCACGTTGCCTACCTCACCTGGGGAGCACGCCGCACCGAGGTGCCCGATGCAACCCACGAATACCCAGACGGCGGTTCAACAACGCGCCTTGAACTGCCGACAGGATCGGGACACTCCCCAACTGCAACCAAGGTTCAGTGAACAACACCATGGCACAACTGTCTATTGGCGTGCCCGTGTACAACGGCGCCGACTACATCCACGAGGCGATCACGAGCCACCTCGAGCAAGACTTCGGCGACTTCGAACTGGTTGTCTCGGACAACTGCTCGACCGACGCAACGCCAGACATCGTCAATGAACTCGCCGCACAAGACGACCGCGTCACCTACACACGCAACGACAGCAACATCGGTGGGCCAGCGAACTTCAACCGACTCTTTCGATTGACGAACGGCGATCTGTTTCGCTGGGCTGCTGCCGATGACCGCATCGAACCCGGCTATCTGTCTGCGGTCGTGTCGATGATGGACGCCGACCCAAGCATTGTCATTGGCCACTCTGAGAGCCTGCTTATCGACCCGGCGAGCAACGCCATGCTCGAGATGGATCAGGGTTACCTCGGCGGAGACGGATACTTAGAAGCGATCAAGCTGACGCCGCCACCGGGCGATGACCGCTTTGGATCCAATGCGCCGCACCAGCGAATCGATGCCGTGATCAACAACAATCACCGCAACTTCTTCATCTTTGGAATCATGCGACGAGACGTGATGATGAAGACCCGCCTCCACGGCTCCTTCTATGGCGGCGACCGCACCCTGCTCGTCGAGATGGCGATGCGCGGTCGCTTTGTGAAAGTCCCCGAAGCACTCTTTGCTTCGCGCAGTCACGCGAAGAACTCAGGGCGCAACGGGCTCAACTTCGAAGAACTGAAGGAGCACGGCGCCCAAGACCTCTCGTTTGCGAGCCAAGTTCTGAAGGGGTACGTCAACGGCGTCCGTCGAGCAAACCCCTCAACTACCGACCAGATCAAGTGCATGGCGGTCATCGCAAAGAAGCTCAAGCAACCAACGCGGCTCATTCGAGGCTGGTAAATACCACGGAGCGTGACGGGGTGCGGCCCCGACAGCGCGCCTTGAGACAATCCACTATCCCAACTACGCTCTGGGCAATGGCGATTTATGCTCTCGAGAGCGGCTGGGAACCCGAGATTCACCCCGATGCATTTGTGCATCCAGAGGCGACGCTCATC
Source organism: uncultured Acidimicrobiales bacterium (assembly GCA_938040365.1). Classification (GTDB taxonomy): domain Bacteria; phylum Actinomycetota; class Acidimicrobiia; order Acidimicrobiales; family SHLQ01; genus SHLQ01. The sequence goes on along the minus strand of CALHXU010000269.1, from coordinate 27,066 downwards.
GGTCGCGTCATCTTGGGACCGTTCTCCTCGGTATGGCCAGGCACGGTCATTCGAGCCGACGACAATACGATTCGTATCGGGGCCCGAACCTCGGTCCAAGACGGTGCGGTCCTCCACTGCACGACCGACCATCCAACGACGGTCGGCGCCAATTGCACTATTGGTCATAACGCCCACCTCGAAGGTTGCACGCTCGAAGACCTTGCGTTGGCTGGCAGCGGTTCGGTCATCTTGCACGGCGCCGTCATTTCGAGCGGCGCTCTGGTTGGCGCAAACGCTGTCGTAGCAGGCGGCAAGGTGGTCCCAGCCAATGCAATGGCCCTCGGAGTGCCCGCAAAGATTCGCGAAGACGCCAATTCCGAAGAGATAAACCTGATGTTCGCCGACAACTACGTCGAGCGGCTCACCCGCTACAAAACGTCGATGCGACGAATCGACTGAGCTGTGCAACAACACCCGCGCCCACAGAGCTTGATAGGTCATTTGACCTGCCACCAACGGGTCGTGTGCCCCCTCCCGACGCAAAGGACCCTGTCGTACTTTGGGGTCCTGATGCGTAACACACAGGTGGGCCAACAATGATCAAACGTCGCACGAATGACAGTCTTCGTATTGCGATGATCGGTACGCGCGGGATGCCAGCGAACTACGGCGGCGTTGAAACCGTCGTCGATGTTCTTGCTCGCCAGCTCGTGTTGCGCGGACATGAAGTCACGGTGTTTTGCCGGTCGGAAGATTACGAAACGCACCCGCCGATGATGGACGGCGTTCGCCTCGTCTACCTGTCGGCTTCAACTTCTCCTGGCGTTGGCGCATTACTGCACGCCTTTCGGGCTGCGCTGTACTGCATTGGGCGCGGCTTTGATGTCATTCATTTCCATGCGCTCGGCCCGGGCATGATGGCGCTAATTTCGCGCCTTGCTACGAAGTCGACCGTCCTCGTGACCGTTCACGGTCGAGACGACAAACGAGACAAGTGGAGCCGAGGCGTCCGGGCATTGCTTCGAGTCGCTGCTTCGATGAGCGCACGTGTTCCCCACAGCACGCTCGTCGTTTCTGAAACGCTCGCAGAAGAGTACGCCGATGAGTTCCGACGGACCACCACGGTCGTGCCGAACTCGACCCACGCCATTTCTGGCAAGGCGCCCGGTGAAACTCTCGCCCGCTACGGCTTGCTCCAGCACAACTACTTTGTTTCTGTTGGTCGCCTCGTTCCCGAGAAGGCGCCTCACGAGACGATCACGGCGTACCACCATGCAATGACCGACATGCCATTGGTGATCGTCGGTGGCGCAGCGGGAACCGAGTCCTACGTTGACCACCTCAACGAGCTCGCCGCAGATGATCCAAACATCATCCTCACCGGCCCGCTCTATGGCGACGAACTCGCAGAGATTCTGACCAATGCTGGCGGCTTCATTACGTCGTCGCACCTCGAAGGTTTGCCGACTGCCCTCATCGAGGCTGGCCGTGCGGCCTTGCCGATTCTGGCGAGCGACATCCCGCCACATCGCGAGATTCTCAACACCAACGATGGGATTGACGGCCGACGCCTTTACCCAACCGGCGACCCAGAGCAACTGGGCAAGCTCATGACGATGGTTAGCGAGCACCACGACGAAGAACTGTTCGGCGCGAAACTGCTCGCTGCCGAACTCGACGAACGCTACGCTCCGGCTCGGACCGCTGAGGTCCATGAGCACGCTTACGTGTCAGCGATTGCGCACCGACACCGTCGCTAACGCTCTGTCGGCGAAGGCAGAGCCAAGGTTGTTAGAAGCTGAGCTTCATTCCTTCGGCAGCAGGAACAATTTCGCAGCCCGTTTCGGTCGACATCAGGTCGGCGAAGATTCCGTCGAGCATGTCGTCGTTGTGCAGCGGATCGTGATGGAACAGGCACAGCGTCGACGCTCCGGCTAACTGGGCAACGTGCACCGCGTACTCGGGGGTGCAGTGGCCCCAGTCCTGGCGCTTCTTCAACAGCTCGGGGGTGAACTGGCTGTCGTGGATGAGCAGGTCGACACCGTTTGCCAACTCGAGCACTCCGGGATCAACGAAGGTCGAATCTTCGGGTTGTTGATGGTCGGGGATGTACGCGAGCGAAAAGTCGGGCCATTCGATGCGATACCCATTTGTGCGGCCCTGGTGGGGAACTGGTCGGGTCGTTACGGTCGCTCCAGCTACCGAGGTCGATTCTTCCCAGAGATCGATCAGCTCGATCTTGCCAGGAAGCACGTCGATACCGACTGGGAAATACGGTGGCCGAACAAATGCGGTCAGTGCGTCGCCGAACGACGCATCTTTCTCAGGAGGCCCAATAACGGTGGCGGTCGAGTTTGGATGGAGCAGCTGGGGGAAGAACGGTAGGCCCTGAATGTGATCCCAATGCAGGTGGGTGACGAGCACCGTGCCGCTGAAGTGGTCGAGACCAGAGTCGAGGCCGAAGAAGCGTAGACCTGTACCGGCATCGAGAATGATCGGATCTTCGTCCTGCCGTTGAACGACGACACACGATGTGTTTCCGCCGAAGCGATTCATTGAGGAGCAATGACACGGAGTGGAGCCGCGAACGCCGTAGAACGAGACGTTCACATCAGCTGACTTCATTCGAGCTCGGACCTCCTCACCGTCGTCCGGGCACTTTTCGACCCGCAACGCCTATGTAGACACTAACGGCGAAGGGGGTGCGCGCTATAAGCCGTGTGACGTAATTGACGCGCCGAAACGGCCGGATCGTCGGGATGAGTCGCCTTTTGCTTCCGTGCGCGAAACGACGGTGGGACAGGGCCGAAACTGGCGATCTATTCGGGCAAATGAAGTTCGTCGCCGGTCGAAACGACGAGTCCATCGGCGAGGAGCGAAGCGAGCACGCGCTCGGATCGGTCAGGGTCATCGGCAAAGCCCATGACGTCCCTCGCAGATTCTGCCCGAAGCGGACCAGCCCGCAGACGAGACACGAGCTTTCCTCGCCCTTGTCGATCCGACCCGACAAATTTGGTTTGCGCAACTCCGACGCCGGCCGAGCCAACGGCTGGGTCCGGGCCGGTCCCGGCCCAGGTGCAAACACCACGAACCGGACACTGCGAACACCGCGGAGTCCGCTTTTGGCAAATCTGCGCGCCGAAGTCGAGCAGCGCTTGGTTCCATTCCCAACTCTTCCCGACGGGCACCACCATGTCGGCGACCAGTTGTGCGTCTCGTGGCTTCAGCGCTCGACCGCATACTCGAGCGAGCACCCGCCCAACATTTGTGTCGAGAACCCCAACGTCATCTTCGAACGCGAACGCCAGAATTGCTCGTGCAGTGTACGGGCCGATTCCGGGCAGGGCGAGCAACTCGTCGAGCTCGTTAGGGACGATGCCGTCATGGTCTGTCGATATTTTCGTCGCGCAGTTATGAAGCATGAGCGCTCGACGGTTGTAGCCCAATCCGTCCCACATTGAGATGATCACGCTCGCCGGGGCACGGGCTGCGTCTGCCGGAGTCGGGAAGCGCTCGATAAACGCGTGCCACTTTGGGATCACTCGATCGACCTGGGTTTGTTGGGACATGACCTCGCTCACGAGCACTAGCCACGGGTCTCGGGTCTTGCGCCACGGTAGATCTCTCGCTTCCTCGCTCCACCACCCAACTACCGCCGCGACACCATCGGAAGCAAACGGAGCAAATTCGTTGTCGTTTCTCGCTCGGGTCACCACGTCAGTCTTCCCGCACTCGTTGCTTTGCTCAAACCTCGCCGAAATCGTCCGACAGGGAGATATGGCTGATTCAAAAGGACTACAGGCGGATCAAACCGACACGCCGCGACCCGTGCGTGCACCAGCGCATGCATCAGGCAAGGTGACGACGAACGTGGAAGGCCACGTCGGTTACCGACCGGCTCATGTTGCTGAGGATGACTCGATCAAACCAGTCTTGCTTTCAACGCCCGACCTTGGCGATGCTGAGCGCCATGCGCTGCTCGCTGCGTTCGACGAGAACTCGGGCGCTCCCACTCAGTCCGCCGTGACTGAGTTCGAGTCAAAGCTCGCCGGCGTTGCCGGGACCGGCGATGCCGTGGCCTTGCTCAGCGGGGCGTCCGTGCTGCATCTCGCACTCATTCTTCTCGGCGTTGGACGCCGCGACATCGTGCTCGTCCCCGCGCTTTCTCAGGTCGAAACAGCCAATGCCGTTCGCCACGTCGGGGCCATCCCGATATTTATCGATTGCGATCCGTCCACGGGAAATATCGACCCGCACCTTCTCGATCTTGGTCTCCGCGGACTGGCGAACAGCTATCGCACGCCAGCGGCGGTGATCACCGCTGATCTCTATGGTTCATGCGCCGACTATTCACGGATCGAAGCGATCTGCGCGAACTACGGCGTTCCTCTCCTCGAGTACGGCGCAACGTCGCTCGGTTCTACTCACGGCGGACGCGCAGCTGGATCCTTTGGGACGCTCGCCGCGTTCAACTTTGCCGGTAGTGGACTGATCAGCAGCGAGGCCGGTGGCGCCCTTGTTGGACCGCGGCCCATGATCGAACGCGCCCGCCGCCTCGCCGGCTGCAGGGCAGATCAAACACGAGCGTTTGAGCAGCACGAACTCGGCTACGGCTACCGCCTCCCGAACCTGCTCGCGGCGCTTGGTTGCGCGCACCTCGACCGACTCGTCGAGCTGATGGGGCGGACCCGCCAGATCAATCGTCGCTATGCCGAGGTCCTCTCCATGCTCCCTGGAGTCTCGCTCATCGACATCGACCGCGACGGCGTGGGTAACGGGGCGCAGTCGGTTGTCACTATCGACCAGAACCGACTGCCGACCCCCTCCCAAATTTGTGCACACATGGCAAAAGATGGGATCGAGGCGCGACCTGTGGAGTTGCCGCTGCACCGCCAAACCCGCTTTGTGGACGCGACGGTGATCGGCGGCGGAGCCTCCGAGGCGCACGCTGCGAGCAGTTTGTGCTTACCGAGCGGGTCGGGAATGACCAGGCTCGATCACGAGCGGGTGATTGCGAGCTTCCTCGATGCAATCACGAACCCGCCAGACCCAAAGTCAGCAGCGGTCATCGACCTCGCTCCGGCGGTCGACGTCAGAAGCGAGCAACTTCGGCTACATCTGGACAATCCGGTCGCCACCCATCGAGCGGCGTAAGTCCGTCGGGCCCAATCACGTCATCGAAAGATGACGCTGGGATCAATTCGAACTCACCCAACACAGAACTGGATACTTCCAGCGTGGAACTGGACTCTTCCAGCGTGGAACTGGGCTCTTCCAGCGCGGAACTGGACCCTTCAAGCGCTGCGACGCGCGGGTGGACCCGTTTGAATCGCTCCCACAACATCGACGGGAGACGCGTGCCCATCGGCGTGACGATGGCAACCGACCGCCCGCCCTCGCGTGCGGCTTCGATCCAGGCCATGGTCCCTGCGGGGCAGAGTGCCACCAACTCACCAGTTTCCCCGTCGAGGCCGGTTGCGACCGAATCGATCACGTCGGTCCCGCCGGCTTCGGTGATGGCGATGGTCTCTGCAATGTCGTTGGTTCGGTCGAGTTCCATTGCGTCGGCGAATTCCCAGCCGGCGGCAACGGCGTCGAGCGAATGCACCATTCGTGCAGCGAGGCAAAGTAGCCCTGGAGACTCGGGCTGGCGTGAGATGAGCCCCTTTAACGACACGAGCATGGCGTTGGGGTTTCGGGCAAACGCCGCGAACGCGGGTACAGATTCGGCAACGAGAAACGTATCTGGCGCTGTCCCGGCACGGGCTACATAGCGAAGTCGCTCAATTGGGTGCACGCTTCGACGGTATCAGTAGTCGCGCGAACCGCACGATGCAGTGAAAAAGCAGCTACCGTTTCGCCCGTGGAAACTCTTGACGGTGATCCAGATCTCGACCCGATCAACGGTGATGCTCGACCTTTCTCGGACTGGTTGACGACCTTCCCGTTGCTCCTTGGCGTAATCGATCCGTACACCCACGAGTCATCGTGGTTGCTCGACACGACAAAGCGCATCTTTCATCACTATTCGGGCGCTGGGGTCCGTGTGGCATGGCTGGCCGCTGGTCCCGCCGATGGTGTGAAGTCCTTTCTTGGCCCGTACGGCGAGGAGCACCTGACCTTTTCGGACCCGGACCGCGTTGCGGTTAAGGCCCTCGGCCTTTCGACCCTCCCAGCGCTTGTACTCGTCAAACAGGATGGAACGATCGCAGCGTCGAGCGAAGGTTGGGACCCCGTTGGCTGGCGAGCGGTGATCGACTCACTCGCGACTCAGGTTGGTTGGAGCGAACTCACGCTCCCAGGTCCGAAAGATCCTGCTCCCTACAAGGGCACCCCGGTCTAGAGCCGAAATCGCAACTGACGAAGCGGGTCCGACAACACCTGAGCGCTCGAACCAAGAACGCAACTGACGAAACGAGTCGAACAACACCTGAGCGCTCGAACCAAGAACGCAACTGACGAAGTCAGTTGAACATTATTGACAGGCGGTTAGGCGGAGAACATCGGTGGTTGGCGCGCTGAGGTCGCGGCCATTTCCGGCGTTCGTCCACGTCTGTAGCGCGGATTCGTATTCGGCGAGTTCGGCTGGTGAATCTGCTTCGAGGTCGATGCGGACACAGGTGGTACTTCCGTCGCGCCACGCAACGAACCAGTCCCCACCCCAGCCATTCGCGAGGTCGATCGCGGTTGAGGTCGCGACGGTGTCAGAGAGCAGGGCGATCCATGCTGCTTCACCGAAAACGCCGTCTTCGAACACGGCGCCGTCGGCAGGTGGTGGGTTCAGTTGGCTATCGGCTTGCACGCCGTTGATATAGCTCGACGGGTCGAGCACTTGTTCAGAGCTTGTCGGTGGCTGCGAAAAGGCTTGGTCGACCGCGGATTGGCCCCGGGCCCAGAGCGCGTTAGCGAATACTTCGCCGTAGTTGTAGCGGCCGAACTGCAATTCGAGGAACGACTGGTTGAATTCGCTGAACGAGACCGATCGGGGCAGGTTCGCTATCGCTGTTTGTTCCTCTTGGCGTTCGGCATCGGAAAGCGTGGCGCGATACCGGTTTTCGATTACTCGCGCCGACCCTTCGACGAGCGCTGAGAACGTCCATCCAATCTCATCGTCGCGGTCCGAGTACGACTCGCGGTCGAGGTTGAAGTTCTGATCTTCGAGGGCGTGAACCAACTCGTGCACCAACGTCGTCTTCGACAACGCGTTGATCTCGCCGCTTCGAAGGCGAATCGCCTGACTGTCGGTCTCGTAGTAGCCGAGCACTCCGGCGTCACCGAAGCGTGCCCAAATTTGTTCGAGGTCGGCGTCGTTCGAGATGATCCCGAGTGCCCGGTAGATGTCGGTGAAGTTTCGGTAGGCGCTGGCGTTCTCAGTCGCATCATCGTTGATCAACTCAAGCCAGGCTTCGCCGAATTCTGCGTTGTCGAGCAGTTCGATCTGGGGCCGACTCGTAAAGGTCAGCCCCCGCTCGGCTTCGACGAATGCCGAGAGTTCGTCAATGAGCAGGTCGAGCTCTGCATCACCGGTCGATGTTTGTTGGTCTTGGCCATCCGCGGGTTCGGTGGCTTCAGCAGAAGCGGCGGGCGCAGTGGTTTCAGGCTCACTATTCGATGCCTCTGAAGGTTGGAAATCCCCTTCGTCAGCATCAGGATCGGCATCGGCAGACTCGACTGTCGTTGTCGGGGTAGAGGTGGTCGCAGTCGCTTCGTTTGCTTCGGCGCTGGATTCTTCGCTGCCACTTCCTGAAGTATCCGCCTGTGCGTCGATGTCGCCATCGGTCGGCTCACCGTCGTCATCGTCATCGTCATCGGACGAGACCGCACTCGTGGCTGCGCTCTCGCCGTCGATCTCGCCCGACTCAACTGCCTCCTCGACCGCTGCGTCCTCAGGAGTAGTGGCAGACGCTTCAGGCGCAACGCTGTCCCCAGTTGCGCCACACGCCGCAAGTACCAGCGCACCGAGGATGATCAGCGTGAGGATTCGCCCTCGCCGATACTGATTACTGCATCGATCCATACCGTAAGTATCGACCAAAGCTCCATAAACCTTTGGTCACCCGACCGCGTTACAATCTCATTCATGAGTGACACGATGCCTGAATCAGCGAACGAAACCGGACAACCAGAAAACGCGCCAGTACCGGCCGAACCTGGACAGACCACGGCGATCACCGATGCAGCAAAGCTCATCCGCCTCGGGACCATGACCCAATCGCTCATGACCGAAGCTCGAGAGGCCCCTCTAGATGCTGCCGGACGCAGCATGCTCGCAAAGATCCACCGTGACACGATGGAAGCGCTCGAAGACACGATGAGCGACGACCTCCTCGACGAACTTCGCGAATTCCAGATCTGTATCGACTGCGAAGAACACGACGAAGTTCCTTCCGAGGGCGAGCTTCGCGTCGCCCAAGCCCAGCTCGTCGGCTGGCTCCAAGGCCTCCACCAAGGTTTCCAAGCTATGGCAATGGCACAACAGGCCGCTGCCTTGCAACAGCTCCAGGCACTCCAACAAGGCCAGGCAAGCGGAGGCGGTCAGCCTGGGCTGCCGTCATCGAGCGGCGGATCGACCATCGACGCAAGCTCGCGGCCCGGAACGTACCTGTAGCCCGCTACCTCAAGCCAGCTCGTCAGCCCGCTAGCTCTGCTGGAGGTTGTCGGCGCCGAAGAAGGCCTGCCACGCGAACCAGAACTCGTTGCGGTGTTCGAGAACACCGAGCTGGGTACCGGCGAGTTCGCCATCGATCGCCGCCCCAAGAATCGTCCAGGTCGAACCGGTCTGATCGTCGGTGAAGGTGTCATCACCGTTGGCCGTGAAGGTAAGGGTCTGGCCGTTAACCACCGGATCGTGCGCAACTCCGGTACCGATCTGCTCAGACGCAGCGATGAGCCCTCCGTCGAGTGCGTCGGTGGTGAGCCCGCCATGGAAGACCACGATCGGCACACCATTCGACTCGTCGTTGATGACGCTCTCGGCGGCCAGCCGCTCAAAGCTGTAAGCGACCTGCGCCTCGCCTTCGGTCACGCCGACCACCCGGCTGAGCGCCGGAAGGCGATCGTCGATCTCGCCGCGGAACAGAAATGGCGTCGCTGACGACGAGTAGCCCTGGTAGGGGTTAATGCCGTAGGCAGAACGACCGCGGGCGCTTTCGCCGGCGAGCGACAATCCGTCGGGGAACGTCTCGGCGAACTGGCCAAACGACACGATCGACGTCGGAACCGAATCGAGCTCGGCACCAGCGAACTGGCCGATCACGCTCTCTCCGGTCACCTGCTGCCACAGCGATGTCGTCTGACGATCCCACATCACAAGGTCGCTGTTGCGGAGAAGCCCAGAGACTCCAAAGTCCAAGACCTCGCCATTTACACGGCGATCGAATGCAATAGCGGTGTTGCAGAGCGGACAGAACGTCACGCTGACCGGAACATCACCAAATGCGTCATTGACGATCTCGTGGGCGGTCAAAATCGAGAGCGGGTAGAACCGGGCTTCGTCGCCAACCTGGACCAGCGCCCCCGGTTCGTTTCGAGTCAGCCACTCCGATGCGAGCGAGACCGTTTCAAAGATCGGAGAATCGATCGGTGGAATTCCGTCGCGAGGGTCGTTCGATTGGAGTCCGGCAAGAAATTCATCCCAGTCTTCGACCGTCCGGCGGCTCCAATCGGTTGGCCACGCCGTGTATCGGTCGGTCAGGGCACTTTGCACGCCAGGTTCGATGATGACGCCCTCGGCGGTCGCCGGATCGAAGCTGATCCCGCCAGAGAGGTCGAATGGGCCATCGAGCGGTGGATTGAAGATCAACTTCTCGCCGTCGATCTCACGAGGACGGGTGTCGTCGATCGCGTCGCCCTCGTCGCTCGCGGATTCGTCCGCTGGTGCGGTCGGCGCCGCGTCAGCGTCGCCCTCCTGTTCGGCAATAACAGCGTCCGCAGTGCTTTCGATCGCGCTCTCGGCGGCTTCTTCGACCGTGCTGCAGGCAGCGGCGATGAGGCTGAGGAGCAAAACGGCAGGGATGAATCGGTTCATAGCTCGCCCAACCCGGTATGTGGAAAATACATTTCACAAGTAGTTAAGACTTCGTTATGGAAGATGACCGAGGCTGCGTTTCGAACGACAAGTTCGAACCTTCAGATTCGCTCCACCACAGCACAGGTTCCCGGCTGTGGGGACGTTACGATGTCGGGATGGCCAAGACCGTCGACCTGAAAACTCGGATTCGATCCGGGGCAAAGGTGAGAGCAACCGTTGACCTCCCGGGCGTCCCAGCGGGCACGCAAGGCAAAGTCGCCATGTCCAATGGCCTCACCTGGTTGCGCTACTGGGTTCGGTTTGAGAACGGTGAGCTGGTAAGCCATGTAAATCACGACGAGATCGTGATCAGCCGAGCCTGGGACCAGTTCTTCCTCGAGAAAGAACGCGCTGCAGAAGCTGCGGCTGCTGCGGCAGCTGGCATCTCATCTGACGACGGTGGCGGCGGCGGATCCGGTGGGGGCGACAACGCCTTTGGCGTTCCTCAGTACCTCATCGACCGGACAAAAGCAGCGCTCGAAAAAGCCGGCGTTAGCCGCTAGGCAACCATCTCTCTTCTCGATCATCTTCCGCCGTCGGGCTCAGACCCCGACGAACTGATCGATGCCTTTATCGACTTCAGCGCATCGGTCGGGCTCGACCTCTATCCCGCGCAAGAAGAAGCGATCCTTGAACTCCTCGCCGGCAACAACGTCATCTTGGCAACGCCCACCGGCTCGGGAAAGTCGCTCGTTGGCATGGCCGGGCACTTCGCTGCCATGGCCCGCTCGCAACGCAGCTACTACACCGCGCCCATCAAGGCATTGGTGTCAGAAAAGTTCTTCGCCCTGAGCAAAGAACTCGGGTCAGACAACGTTGGCATGGTCACCGGTGACGCATCGGTCAACCCCGAAGCGCCGATTATCTGCTGTACCCAAGAGATCCTCGCCAACATTGCACTGCGTTCGGGTTCGGCCGCCGACATTGGCCTCGTCGTCGTCGACGAGTTCCACTACTACGCAGACCCCCAGCGAGGGTGGGCCTGGCAAATTCCGATCTTGCAGCTCCCTCAAGTGCAGCACTTGTTGATGTCGGCGACGCTCGGCCCGACCGAGTTCTTCGAGACCGAACTCGCCGAACGAACCGGACGCGACACCGTGACCGTGTCGAGCAAAGAACGTCCCGTCCCGCTCGACTTTGCGTGGCAGACCTCACCGATCCACGAGACGGTCGAGACGTTGCTCGAAACCGAGCGGGCCCCGGTCTATGTCGTGTACTTCACACAGAAGTCGGCGCTTGAAGCGGCCCAATCATTCACGAGCCTCTCGATCTGCACCAAGGAGGAGAAGGCGGCGATCCGAGCCGAAGTCGGCGATTTCCGTTTCGACTCGCCGATCGGCAAAGACCTCAAGCGGTTCCTCAGCCACGGCGTTGGCATTCATCACGCTGGCTTGCTTCCCAAATACCGGTTGCTCATGGAGAAGCTCGCCCAGAAGGGGCTGCTCAAAGTCATCGTTGGCACCGACACGCTCGGCGTTGGGGTCAACGTGCCGATCCGCTCGGTGCTGCTGACTCAACTGTTTAAGTACGACGGCCAACGGGTTCGCATCCTCACCGTTCGAGAATTCCAGCAGATCGCTGGCCGAGCAGGCCGCAAGGGCTTTGATGATCAGGGGACCGTCTGGGTCCAAGCGCCCGCCCATGTCATCGACAACCTGGCGGCCGAACGCAAAGCTGCTGACGACCCGAAGAAAAAGAAGAAGATCAAGAAGAAGTCACAACCCGAAAAGGGCTACGCGCACTGGACCGAGGACACCTTCACCAAACTCGTGAACGGCGACCCCGAACCCATGGTTTCGAGCTTCACCATCAGCCACCAGATGCTGTTGAACCTGCTCGATCGCCCGCCGAACGAAGGTGACCCCAGCAAAGACGAGCATGGCCAATCCGGCGGCTGCGATGCGGTGCGCGAGGTGTTGCGCGACAACCACGAGAGCAGGAAGGCCACCCGAGGTCACCAAAAGCGGGCGATCGCTATGTATCGGTCGCTACTCGAAGCCGAAGTTGTCGAACACCTCGACCAGGCCGACGACGAGGGCCGTACCGTCCGTGTCACGCTCGACCTCCAAGACGACTTTGCGCTCAATCAACCGCTCTCACTCTTCGCCCTCGAAGTGATCGAGCGCCTCGATCGCGATGATCCTGAACATGCAATGCACGTGCTGTCGGTTATCGAGTCGGTCTTGGAAAACCCCGGGGCGATCCTCGCTGCCCAACTCAACCGCGCAAAGACCGACCTCATCTCGGAAATGAAGCGCGACGGCGTCGAATACGAAGAGCGCATGGAGCGGCTCGAAGAAGTCGAGTACCCAAAGCCGCTCCGCGACGAGCTCTATGAGGCGTTCAACGGCTTTCGACAACGCCATCCGTGGGTCGGCCAAGAGAACGTGAAGCCGAAGTCGGTCGTGCGCGAGCTCTATGAGCGGGTCATGACCTTTGGCGAATACGTGTCGGAATATGGCATGAAACGCAGCGAAGGCGCCGTGCTTCGCTACCTGACCGATTGTTATCGGGCACTCAACCAAACCGTTCCCGATAGCGAGAAGACCGAAGAGGTCACCAACATCATCGAATGGTTGGGCGAGCTCGTGAGGCAGGTCGACTCAAGCCTGATCGACGAATGGGAAAAGCTGATCAACCCCGACCCCGACGACCTCGCCCCCGACTCACGTTTCAATACAATCGAGGCGGCACCCCGAGACGTCACGCAGAATCAGCGGGCGTTTTCGGTCATGGTGAGAAACGAAGCGTTCCGATGGGTTCAGTTGCTCTCTCGGAAGAACACGAGCGAGCTCTCGCGCTGTTCAGATGCTGATCACGCCGCCGACCTCGAACGAGCACCTACCCCGCTGCGATCGACCGACCAGGTCAACCAGATGGTCGACGCCTATTTCGAAACCTACGAAGAGGTAGCGACCGGACCCGACGCGCGAAGCCCCGACCTGTTCCAACTAGGAGAAGCCGCGGGACAAGACGCGCAGTTCGCTGCACAAACGGCGGCCGACGAGGGCAGCGAGGTCATCTCGGTTCGACAAGTCGTAATCGACCCCGAAGAAAACCGTGACTGGGCACTCACTGGATGGGTCGATCTCGACCGCTCTCGCCAGCTCGGTAGGGCGGTCCTCGTCTTCGACGCGCTCGCACCGGTCTAGCCGCAAACGAGCAGCCCGGCGAGCAACGCCAATCCCCCACCGACCGCAGTTCGCTCTATACAGTCAGACCGTGGTTGTTCACGTGCTGCATAACTCAACTGCGGGGCAACGATCACAGAAGCGAACCCGCGACGCAATAACAACGTTTCGAGCAGGTGGCGAGCGGATCGTTGACTTAGCAAGGTCGACCCAAAAAGAGACCACAGCCGCGCTCGAGACCGCAGTGGAACGAGGCGAGGTAGAACATCTCGTAATCGCTGGTGGTGACGGTCTTGTACATCTCGCCGTTCAGCACTTGGCGATCAGCGACATACCGGTAACGCTCGTGCCTACCGGCACCGGAAACGATTTCGCGAAGGCAATTCACGAACACGCCGGAGGCGACAGCGTCCACGCCGATCTCATCATGATCACCGAGACCGACGGAAGCCGAAGCTGGGCGGCATCGGTGGCGATCGCCGGATTCCCCGCCGAGATCAACGCCCGAGCAAACACCATGTCGCGCAGGTGGGGGTCGAGCGTCTACGCGGTCGCGACCGCTTTCGAGATGCCTCGCTTTGGCCGCCAGCAGGTCGTCCTTTCCATCGACGACATTCCAATTCGCACGGACTCGGCCATGCTCGCACTCGGAAACACCAAGTACTTCGGAGGCGGGATGCTCCCGTGTCCCGATGCGCTGCCCGATGACGGGTTACTGCACCTCACCTCGATCCAAGACGTCGGACGCTTGGGACTAACACCGCACCTCCTCGCACGACGAGGAGGGAGCGCAGAGCGCAAAGAGGTACTCCGAGGCGAAGGCCGCCGTATCGAGATTCTCTCGGCGGGCCACGAGTTCTGGGCGGACGGAGAACCCATTGGTTCCTCACCGCTCACGTTCGAAATAGTTCCCAAAGCACTTCGAATCAAAGAAGTGCTCCAGACCGGCCGCTGACCCACTAGGGTCGGCTTTGGCGGCAGCGCCGAACGGCGCCAGAAGTAAGGGAGACAACACATGTCAGAATCACTCATCAACGGTCTTGCGGCACAGTTCGGTGGCGACACGATCGGCAAACTCGCCGGCCTCGTCGGCGGCTCGACAGACGACACGGGCAAAGCTGTCGCTGCAGCGCTGCCCGTTCTACTCGGATCGATCACCGGCAATGCCGACCAACCTCAGGGCGTGAATGCGCTTGCAGGCGCAATAACCAGCGGCCACGACGGGTCGATACTCGACATGTTGGGCCCGATGCTCTCGGGTGGCTACGCGAGCCGCGCACTTGGCTCCGATGGTTCGCGGATCCTCGGACACCTGATGGGAGACCAGCAAAACAACGTCGAGTCGAGCGTCGCACAATTCGCAGGGGTCGAGAGCAGCCTCGTTTCGAAGCTGCTGCCGATGCTTGCTCCAATCGTCATGGGCTACATCGGCCGGAAGGTCACGAGCGGCGGCCTCGACGTCGGTGGACTTGGAAGCCTCCTCGGTCAAGAACGCGAACAAGCACACAAACAAGATAGTGGCCTCGGCGCAATCTTTGATGTTCTCAGCGGAAACGGAAAGCCCGATGCTCCCCAAGCTGGCGGCGGCTTGATGGACGTTGCTGGCGACCTCCTCGGCAGCAGCGCTGGTAAGGCAATCCTGGGACAAATTCTCGGCAAGTAGCTCCACGCCGCAACGGGGTCCTCGCCGGCCTCAATGAAGTAGAGAGACGCCCGCATGAGTCGACTTCGACCCGTGCGGGCGTCTTTCCGTTTTCTCGGACTGGCCCGCCAAAACCACGGCATCGCGAATGCAATCTGAACACAGAAGCGATCCCCCTACCGACGGATTTGGGGTCAGACCCCAAATCCGTCGGTAGGGGTCAGCTAAAGCCGGTCTAAAAATCTTTCCCGACCATCCTCAAAAGAAAGAGCCGGTTAAGTAAGATCATGGGTCGGAGTAGGGGTCGCTGTATAGCTACACCCTAAGGAGACTTTCAATGTCCATACTCCAAGACGTTCGAGCGCCCGAAAATCGGGCCGCACGAATGTGTTTTTCTGCAGCAGCAGCAACGCTGTTGCTCAGCACCGTTGCAACGGTCGCTGGGCCACTCGGTGCCCAAGAGTCGGACTGTACATTCAGCGTCGACCTCGGAAACGCTCGGCTTCTCAACAACGACAACTCGCCTACGGCGGGGCCATTCGATGTTGAAATCGACGCTGGCACCTACACCGTCTCTGTCGTTACGAGCGACGTACACGACGTGTTTAGCGGTGAGCCACAGCTCGAAGAGCAACTCCACATCGTGCTCGACTCGGGTTACCGCTCTCCAGTAACAGACGACATCCCAGAAGATGTCAACGAGATCACGACGGTCTTTACCGGCCAGGTCATCGAAGACAGCGCATCGCTGACCGTTGAGCACGCTCAGATCGGCTTTGGCATTAACTCGCTGTTCGCTACGTCGGTCTGCTTCACCGAGGAAGGGTCGGTCGAGACCGTCCAGGTTCCTCTCCCCGTTTGCGAACTTGACGACTCCGACCCAGACGGTGACGGATACGGCTACGAAAACGGCGCATCCTGCGAAGTTGCCGAAGTACTCGTCGAAACCGTCGAAGTCTTCGTCGAGACCAACCCGACCGTGACCGTCACCGAGACCGTCCAAGTTGCACTCCCCGTTTGCGAACTCGATGACTCAGATCCAGATGGCGACGGATACGGCTACGAAAACGGCGCATCCTGCGAAGTTGCCGAAGTACTCGTCGAAACCGTCGAGCAATTCATTGAGACCAACCCAACAACCACCGAAACGGTCAACGTTACGGTGCCGTTCGCAGTATGTGAATCAGCTGACTCAGATTCAGACGGCGACGGATACGGTTACGAAAACGGCGCATCGTGCGAAGTCACCCAGGTACTGACCCAGGTGAACGAAGTCTTCGTCGAGACCAACCCAACGACTACCGAAACCGTCAACGTTTCCGTACCGTTCCCCGTATGTGAATCGGCTGAAAGCGATCCAGACGGAAACGGATTCGGCTTCGAGAATGGCGTTTCGTGCGAAGTCACCCAGGTCATCACCGAAGTCGTCGAGGTATTCGAAGCGGGCAACCCAACAGTCACCGAATTCGTCGAAGTCACCGTGAACTACCCGGTCTGCCAACTCGACGACTCAGACCCAGACGGCGACGGATACGGCTACGAAGACGGCCGAACCTGCGAAGTCACCCAGGTCCTCACCGAGTTCATCGAGGTATTCGAAGCGGGCAACCCAACAATCACCGAATACGTCGAAGTCACCGTGCCATTCCCCGTGTGCGCATCGGCTGAAACCGACACCGATTTCGACGGATTTGGCTACGAAGACGGCCAGAGCTGCCAGGTGCCACAGGTAGTCATCGAGACCGTCGAAGTTACCGCACCACCGGTTTCGACCGTCGTCGAAGGCGCGGTTGAGGTCGCTGCTCCGGCGCAGACCGCACCACCGCTCACCGAAGAAGTTGTCGTTGTTGACGAGGTTGCAGGAACCACCGCTCCAGCGGTTGAGGCAACCGAAATCGTTGCCCAGGTTGAAGGCATCACCGTCACCGCTCCGGTGCTTCCACAGGTCGACAGCACAACAGATACAACCGACACCGCATCGGCAGCACCGGTATCAGGTGCAGCAGCTGCGCCGGTCCTGGCGTTCACTGGTCCTTCCGAAGTTTGGAAGCTCCTGATGATGATGTCAGCAGTCCTGTTTGCCCTCGGTGCCTTGTGCATGCGTTGGGGTCGTTTGGTTTAGAACATCGCCTTACGGGCAAGGCGAGTTCCTCTCCTTACCCGCTATGCCCTTGAGGCAATAATCCATTCGTTGACAGCCCGGCCGATTTCGGCCGGGCTGTCTTCTTGTATGAAGTGGGTGCCCGACACGGTCACCTCGGTCTGGTTCGGCCACGTACGGCAGTAGTCGCGTAGACGTCCGGTGAGGATGCTCCCTGGATCTGCGTTGATGAACAGCTTCGGCACGTCGGAGCCTTCGAGCCACGAGGCGTACGATTCGACAACTTCGGCGACATCGCTCGGGGTGCCTTCGATCGGAATCTCCCGGGGCCACGTCAACGTTGGTCGTCGGGACTCCCCCGGCTCCAAGTATGGGCGCCGGTATTCGGCCATCTCTTCGTCGGAGAGGTCTCGCAGAATCGATGCGGGCAGGATCGCCTCGACGAACAGGTTCTTCTCGAGGATCATCTGCTCGCCCGCTTCTGATCGCATCGACTGAAAGATGCCACGGGCTGCCTCGGGCCAGTGATCCCACGACTTGACCGTCGAGACAATCGCTTCCATGTACGCAATCCCAGCGACGGCCTCGGGGTGACGGCGCGCCCAATCAAACCCGAGCGCAGAGCCCCAATCGTGAATTACCAACGTCACATTCTCGGTGACCCCGAGCGCCTCGAGAACGCCGTCCAGGTATTGACGATGTTCGACGAAACGGTACGAGTCGGGCCCGGAATCGGGAAGCGGTTCGCTGCGTCCCATACCGACGAGGTCAGGGGCGATGCAACGGCCGGTCCCCGCGAGTTCGGGTATGACATTGCGCCAGAGAAACGACGACGTTGGGTTGCCGTGCAGAAACACGATCGGGTCGCCTTCGCCCTCTTCGATGTAGGCCATCTTTTGGCCGTCGACCTCTACGAACTGATGCTCCATATCGCCCCCTGGCTCTTTTGCGCTGCTTCGCAGATTTGCGCTGCTTCGCAGATTTGCGCTGCACGACAACCTCTCACGAACTAGGCCCGCCGTCTAACGAAGCGATCGCGAGCCGACCGCATCGCAACGAAGTCGCTAGTGTTTCGCTATGAGCATTCTCGGCAATCCCGTCCTTAGAGTCGAAGACCCTCGCTTTCTTAGAACCGGCGGCACCTACGTTGCCGACATACCGCTCGAGAACCCCGCACACGTCGTCTTCGTCCGTTCCACCGCAGCGGCTGGGGCGATTACCCACATCGACATCGACGAGGCGAAACAGGCCCCCGGCGTGCTCGCAGTACTCACTGCGGCCGACCTCGAACTCAACCCTTATTCGAACAAAAAGAACGACGTCACTCGCCGGTTTCCGCTCGCTTCGACCCACGTGCGCTTCGCTGGCGAACCCGTGGCCGTCGTCATCGCCGAGACGGTCGCACAAGCAGTCGACGCGGCCGAGCTGGTATGGGTCGAAGTCGACACCGTCGATGCGGTCACAACAATTCACGATGCGCTCACGAACGACGTACTCGTTTTTCCCGACCTCGGCACCAATGTCGTGAACGAAGGTTCGGCCGATGAGATCGACTTTTCGGCTTGCGACGTCGTCATCGACATGGAAATTGTCAACAACCGAATGAACGCAGCGCCCATGGAGCCCCGCGTCGCGGCTGCGTCGTGGAGCGACGACGGGCAACTGACGTGTTGGACCAGCAGCCAAGGCGCACACCCCGCCCAAGCAAAGATTTGCTCGGTCCTCGGGCTCGACAAAGCAAACGTACGAGTTATCACCACCGACGTCGGTGGAAGCTTTGGTTCGAAAGCGGGACCAGGCCCCGAAGAAAGCATCCTCGGCGCGATCGCAAAGGTCGTGGGCCGCCCGGTCGTGTGGGTTGAAAGCAGAACCGAGAACTTCCTTGCGATGGGCCACGCCCGCTCGCAACTGAATCGGGTCCGCCTTGGCGGATCTGCCGATGGCAACCTCACCCACTACCGACTCGAGATCGCTCAAGAAGCTGGCGCCTACCCCGAGGGTGTGTCGTTCCTGCCCTACTTCACGTCGATCATGGCGAGCGGTGTTTATACCTTCGAGCAAGTCGCTGCGAGTTGGGTCAGCGTTGCCACCAATACCGCTCCGATCGTTGCTTACCGCGGCGCAGGACGCCCCGAAGCAACCGCCACGATCGAGCGAGCAATCGACGCCTTCGCACGCGAAATCGACATGGACCCCGCCGAGATTCGTCGAAAGAACTTCGCACAGCCCGACGCTTTCCCCTTCACCTCCGGAGTGGGCCAGGTCTACGACAGCGGCGACTATGGCGCTGCCCTCGACCTCGCCCTGAATAACGCTGGCTACGACCAATTGCGGGCAGAACAGCAACGACGGATCGACGAAGGTGCGGACTCGCTACTCGGCATCGGGATTGCGTCCTATGTCGAGATCACCGCGCCGGGGGCCGCGTTCACCGACGACGAGTTTGGTTCGGTCGAGGTTCGAGACGACGGAACCGTTCTTGCTCGCACCGGTTCCACTCCCTATGGACAAGGCCACGAAACCACGTGGGGAATGATCATCTCGAACGCCATGGGCGTCCCCCTCGACGACGTAACTGTGGTCTGGGGCGACACCGACAGGGTCGCGTCGTCGAAGATCACCGGCGGCTCGCGTTCGGTGCAGCTGGCGGGTTCGGCAATGGCCGACGCGGCACAACGCGCCATCGACAACTCGATCGATCTGGCGGCCAACATCCTCGAAGCCGCACCAGCCGACGTGACCTTCGACGCGACGGTCGGAGGGTTTCACGTCGTCGGCACGCCCGCGAAGGCAGTGACCTGGGCCGAGATCGCAAAGGCTGCAGAAGAAGCCGTAATTGGCGTGAGCGAGTTCCAACAGACCGGCGCAACGTTTCCGTTCGGCACCCACATCGCCGTCGTCGAAGTCGACACCGGGACCGGAGAGGTGACCATGTTGCGCATGATCACGACCGACGACGCCGGTACGCTCATCAACCCGCTGCTCGCCGAAGGACAAGTCCACGGCGGCGTGGCTTCAGGAATCGCTCAGGCGCTCTATGAGGAGATCACCTACGACGAGTACGGCAACCTCACCTCTTCGAACTTCGCCGACTACGCCCTTCCCGGACCGACCGAGGTGCCGAGCTTCGAAGTCACGCTTACCGAGACGCCAACGCCGCTGAACCCGCTTGGAGCAAAGGGCATTGGTGAGGCCGGTTCGGTCGGATCGACCCCAGCGGTACAAAACGCGGTCATCGACGCGCTTTCCCACGTCGGCGTGCGCCACATCGACCTGCCGCTCACCCCGTCGAAGGTGTGGGCGTCCTATGAAAACGCGTTAGCCGCTTCGCCGATGTAGGAGACGCTGACGCGATCGCCGCGCATCCATTCGGCGCGAGCAGGCGCACGGACCAGAACTGATTGCCCATCGAGTTCGACAGTGACCATCATGTCGTGGCCGTAGTACTCGGTGAGGGTGATCGTGCCGGGACCGTCCGCGGTCAAGGCAAGATCTTCAGGGCGCACCAAGACCTGCAGCGGGCCATTCGACGGTTCGGCCAAGCGCAAACCGCCAACGACGGTTTCGGCCTCGACACCGTTGCCCGACCCAGAAAGCAGGTTCACGTCGCCAACAAACGAGGCAATCCACGGCGAACTCGGCGTCTGATAGATCGTTTGTGGCGAACCGATCTGTTCGATTCGTCCGCCCTGCATGACCGCAACCTCATCGCCGAGAACAAACGCCTCCTCCTGGTCGTGGGTGACAAAGATCGACGTGATTCCAAGGTCGATCAACAAGCGATGGACCTCGGTACGCACGCCCACGCGTAGCGCAGAATCCAGATTCGAAAACGGTTCATCGAGAAGGAGCACCGACGGCCGCGGAGCGATCGCACGAGCGAGCGCAACACGTTGCTGCTGACCTCCAGAGAGCGTGTCGGGCATCCGATCGGCAAGATCTGCGAGACCCACCATGTCGAGCGCCTCGTTGACGCGAGGGCCCTTTCGCTCGGCCCGATCCAGCCCGTAGCCAACGTTCTTTCCAACGGTCAAGTGCGGGAACAGCGCCCAGTCTTGGAAGACCATGCCGACGTTGCGTTTCTCGGGCGGAACCCACGTCGAGCTGCCTGCCATAGTCCTGGCGCCGACCGAAATTTCGCCGCCATCGGGCCGCTCGAGCCCTGCGATAAGCCGCAACAACGTGGTCTTGCCACAACCGCTCGGACCGAGGAGCGCAAGGCTTGTCCCCGGCTCGACCGAGAGATCGATGTTATGGAGCACCGCAGTGTCGCCAAAGGACTTGTCGACGCCTTTAACGTTGACTCCGCGAGCGTCGACGACAATCCCCGACCGATTCGATTCTTCATTCATAGTTGCTCGCGGTTCCTCGCCGACAGCTTTGGCGACTCAGCCGGGACTGAGTTCTCCATCGAAGGTAGTGCAACTGTCGGTACCTTCCTCAAACCCCCGAGTGAACCATTCGATTCGCTGAGCTGAAGATCCGTGGGTGAAATTTTCCTGATTCGTGCTTCCGGTGATTGCATCATCGCCCACCGAACCGGCCGCCTGCACGCCTTCGTCGAGATCCCCCTCGTCGAGGAAGCCACGGTCGGAAAAGTTACGAGCCCACGCGCCGGCAAAACAGTCGGCCTGTAGTTCGAGGCTGACCTGCAGGGCGTTTGATTCGACCTGGCCAACGACGCTTTGCGCTTGGCGGAGGGCCGAATTGATACCGAGCAAGTTCTGCACGTGGTGGCCAATCTCGTGAGCGAGGATGTACGCCTGGCTGAAGTCACCTTCCGCTCCGAGCTGGCGCTGCAGCAAGAACATGTACTCGATGTCGATGTAGGCCGTGTCGTCGGCAGGGCAATAGAACGGCCCAACGGCACTCGTTGCGCTGCCACAGCCGCCGGTGTTGACGCCGTTCTCGAAAACGTTGACGATCGCGTCTTCGTACATGAGGCCGGCTTCTTCGAACTCTTGGGGCCAAAAATCCATCTGCAGGTCGTCGAGCACGAAGTTGATGAGCGTGAACGAGTCTTCCTCTGCCTGTGATTCGGAATTCGAGGCCACGGCACCCGAATCGACGTCTTCACTCGCCCCGCTTCCGCCGGACAGCCCACCATTACCAGTGGATGTGACGTTGTCGCTCGTCGATGGGCCGCCACCGACACTCGAAAAGATAATGAACGCAAGGACGGCAAGCCCGATGACCAAGAACGTGCCGCAGCCTCCTGGTCGTCGCTGCGCCGCGGTGTTCCCACCGCCAAAGGTTCCCCGGCTCGGCGAACGCCGACCTCCACCGCCGAAGCTTCGCCCGCCGCCAAAACCTCGACCAGACGACCGTGATCCACCGACGGACCGGGTGTCGCGAACGTTCTTGCTTCGATACCCCTTTGGAACCTTTACCATGTCCTACTCTCCTGTTTTCCCACCGGGACTAACAGCGTTCGCTAGCCTAGGAGACTTTGCCCCACCTTCGCTCGATTGTGGTTGTGCCGGCCGAGCCATGTCATCAAAAACCCTGGCATCTAGGGCCCGGACGTCGGATCGCTCGATTGCGCAAGCGAGGCCTCCGCTAGCGCGATGCAGGCCAGCGAAAGTCCTGCTCCGAGGAACGGCGATCGCCGACTCGTCGCCCACGAGGGCTCCGCGCGGTAGGCGTTTCGGCCACGTGCACTCGCGATGCAGGACGAGACCCAGCGGGTCGAGGTTGAATGACCGCAACTGGCCGTTCATCGACGACAGGACGCTTCGACGTTGACGATTGCTTCGATGGTTGTGGCGTATCCGCTGTCTGCGCCCCCGCCGACTTTTTTTCATTAGCACGCTCGACCATGAGGCGTCGCGGCCACACCACGAAGGTGATGAGGTATGCCACGACTCCGATGAGCACAATGCTCAGCCACGCTTGACCGGTGGTCTGGTCCTCTCCGCGCGTCACCATCACCACTGCAGCAACAAGACATGCCGCCGCCACGGCAAAGGCCCCGAAGCGTGTCCACTTCCCCTTCATAGGTCGCGAACGTAGGCGCGACCGTGCCTTCAGGCAACTCCACCGACGACAATTACCGCGGGTGACCTCATGGGACACCGCAGAAACCGTAGAATCTCCACAATGTCCCGCTCGAATATTTTGGCACGAGAACTTCGTGGCGTCCTCGTCGTGATCTTGGTCGGAGCGCTCATCGTTTGGCTCTTTACTCGCCTCAACGATGACCGCCTCGAAGCCCAGGCTGCGCGCGCAGAAGCCGAACAGACAACAACCACCGTCGCTGCCACGACATCGTCGACGACGATCCCGGCCAGCGATAACGAGCGCTTGTGCTCACTCGCTGGCGGGTTCCGCGAAGACCTCGCCGAGATCCGAATCGCACTTGTCGACACCGCGGGTGATTCGCTCGAACCCGCCGATGCCCTACCGATCGACATTGGATTGGACGAGCGTGGCGACATTCCCGTCGAAGTCCGCGAAGCGCGCACCGTCGCTGGCGAAGAAGCCTTCGTAAACGGCCAAGCGTTTACTACCACGACGACCGCCGACCCAAACGAGACCACGACCACGACCGAGCCGCCCGCACCAACGCGCCGCATCCCGCCGACGGTCATCGACACCGAGCAAGTCGCCCCGCTCGAATCAAACCTGCTCGGTGAACCCCAAGAGGTCGCACTTAACTTTTATGCGACCGCATCGATTCTGCGCCTCGGCACGATCAACGCCGACTTTGCCGCTGCTGCGGACTACTTCATCGATTTTGTCGAAATCGGCGGTAGCGCTCGCTGGGACCTCGAAGAGCTCGAACAATCCGAGTTCAGCGATCAATGGCTTGCGCTGTCGACCGCCCCGGTTGTCGGCGTCGATGCAACACTCGAATTCATCGAAGAAGAGTGCAGCATTCGAATTGGCAACGGCTTTATCTATCGAGAAGAAGCTCCAGAACTCGAAGTGGTAACTGCAATTCGCGTACCGACCCCGGTCGATCCAGACGCCCAGCAAGCTCCTGCACCTACCCAACCTCCAGCGACCACGCAGGCCCCAGCCCCCGCTCCCGCTCCCGCTGCCGACGGCTAAACAGTGTCGACAACTACGCGGATTCGCGCCGTGGTAGGCCTGCTCGGCATTGTGCTCATCGCGGTTGGCGGGTGGCTGATCTTGTTCAGCGGCAACCCGGAACAAAGCCAGGTCGTAAGCGAACTAGAAGAACTCGTCGAAGAAGCAAATACAGACGCCACAGGATCGGGTAGTTCGGACGCCGACGTTTCAGCTGCCGGCGGTTCAGACGTCGGCGCTTCGGAGACCGCTGAAGTCACCACCGATGTTCCAGCAAGCACCGAGACCACGAATTCGGCTGAGGAGGCTGAGACGAACGACGAGGCCGATGTCGATTCCGAGACGCCGACCACAGATGCTGTCACGACGACGAGCGAAGCTGCGGCGACCACGAGTGAGGCGGTCACGACGACGAGTGGCGAAGCTGTGGCGACCACTGCAGCACCGACGACGAGCGAAGCTGCGGCGACTACAACACCGCCGACCACCTCAACCACCACCGAGCCTGCCGAACCGCCAACTGACACGCCGCGTGTTGCGAGCTTTGAGATCCTCGAAACACTCCCCCACGACACCAGCGCATTTACGCAAGGCTTTGAGATCTCGAACGGGCGGCTCTTCGAAAGTACGGGTTTGTTCGACCGCTCGTCGATCCGCGAACTCGACCTTGCCACGGGCGAGATCATCCGAAACGTTGCGGTACCCGAACTCTTCGCCGAAGGCCTGACCATCGTTGGTGATGACGTCATCCAGCTGACCTGGCGGGCAGGCCAGGCGTTCCGTTACGACCTCGACACCTTCCAAATCGAAGAGACCTACACCTACGAAGGCGAGGGTTGGGGCCTCTGCCTTGCGTCTCAAGGAAGCGGCAACCTCGTCATGTCGGACGGGTCATCCCAGCTCGAGTTTCGCAACCCCGACACCTTCGAAAGTCTCGGTTTTGTCGATGTCACCTTCAACGGCTCACCCATTGAGAACATCAACGAACTCGAGTGCGTTGGCGACACCGTTTGGGCAAACATTTGGTTGACCAGCCTCATCATCGAGATCGATCCGGCGACCGGCGACGTCATCACTGTCCTCGATATCGACGAACTGCGCCCCGAGTCGACCCGCAACGACTCTGGTGCTGTCTGGAATGGCATTGCGTTCGACGAAGCGAGCAACAACTTTCTACTCACCGGTAAGAACTGGCCCACCATCTATCGGGTCAACATCGGCTAGGCGACAGGCCCGCTCCGGCCCTAGGTCACTTAGCCGATAGGCGCTTCGCGCCCGGTCGGCCGGTCGGCTTAGACTGGTGTCATGTCGAGCGATCCGCTGCACTCCCCAGAATCGGGCGTTCCCAAAGACCGCTCGACACCGAGGCGGCCGCGCTCTGAACCAGTCCACGAGCCACAAGCACCGGGCCCACTTCTCGCCCTCATGGCATCACTCATCATCATCTTGCTGGTCGCTTCGTGGATTACCGGCGAATGGGGATTCATGATCCTCGGCTTCTTCGGTGTTGCAGCAGGCATCCTGCCGCTGATCAGCCGCCGTTGAGGACTCCCTCGTGAACTCGACGCCCTCAACGCTGTCGCGAGCGGTTGGCGTCGATGGTGCAGCTGGGGGTTGGGTAGCTGCGGTGAGTTTCGACGGTGACCTCTCCCTTGGGTTCTACGACGCGTTCGCCGACATCATTGCCGAATCTGGACCGACGGCGAGCATCGTCGTCGACATGCCGATTGGTCTTTCCGAGGATGGGATCCGACCGGTCGATGCCCTCGTGCGGGAACGACTCGGACCTCGGCGTTCCACATTCTTCCCTACGCCGATTCGATCGGTGCTCGATTTCGAGGACTGGTCCGAGGCCAATGATCATGCGAAGCGCGTCGCTGGAAAGGGCCTGTCGAAACAGGCTTGGAATCTCGTCCCAAAGATCGCCGAGATCGATGATGCGTGGACTCTCGAAGTTCGTGACCGTGTGCTCGAAGGCCATCCAGAAACGTCTTTCGCCGAGCTCAACGGCGAACCGCTCACGACGAAGAAGGCGCAGCCCGAAGGCCAAAGCGAACGGCTTGGGTTGCTGCATTCGGCCTTGGGTAGAGAGGTGACCGCGCTCGTCGCTGAGTTTCCGAAGAAGTGGCGCGTCGACGCCATCGATGCGCTGGTCCTCAACTGGACTGCTCGGCGGGTCATTGCGGGAACGTCGATTCGCCTTGGCGGCGAACCCGATTTGCTCGGACGCCCAATGCAGCTCACGATCTGATCATGATCGGCCGCTACGCTCCCTCGCCATCGGGCAGCCTCCACGTCGGGAACTTACGCACGGCGATGCTCGCATGGCTATCTGCTCACCACGGCGGCGGCGAGCTTCGTCTGCGCATCGACGACCTCGATCCGAGGGTCTCACTCCCCGAACACGAGGAATCGCAACGGGCCGACCTCACGGCGCTCGGGATCACCTTCTCGGGTCCCGAACTTCGACAGTCAGAGCGCACCTCGGTGTACCAAGAAGCGATCGATTTGCTCGCAGCGGACGGACTCCTGTATCGGTGTTTCTGCTCTCGCCGTGAGGTCCGAGAGGCAGCGTCAGCGCCACACGTCCACCTTCCCGACGGCGCCTACCCCGGCACGTGTCGCGACCTCGACTCGGCAGCCCAAACCGAACGGGCCGAGCACCGCCCCGCGGCCATGCGCGTCAGAACTGACAACGTCGAAATCTCGTTTGTGGACCGCAACTTTGGTCCGCAGTCCGAGTTTGTCGACGACTTTGTCATTCAGCGAAACGATGGGGTGGCCTCGTACAACTTGGCCACCGTCCTCGACGATGCGCAGCAAGAAATTGCCGAGGTTGTGCGCGGTGCCGACCTACTCGTCGGGACCGCACGGCACGTGTGGCTCCGAGACGTTCTCGGACTCGCTCAAGTAGAACATGGCCACGTGCCTCTCGTCTTGAACGAGGCCGGTGACCGACTTGCGAAACGCGACGGCGCCGTCACGCTCGACGACCTCGCACCACTCGGCGTCACCCCAGACCAGGTACGCGGGCGCCTCGCCGAAACGCTCGGTCTTGCCGAGCCCGGCGAAACCCCCGAGATGGACGTCCTGCTCGAACGCTACGACC
>CALHXU010000268.1 GCA_938040365.1 uncultured Acidimicrobiales bacterium | reverse complement strand
CTACGTCGGGGAGCAGCCGGCGTACGTCTCGAATCGGGAGACGGAAGTAGTCGGCGATGTCTTCGGCGGTACCCACGCCGAGCGAGCGGACCGAGTCGACGATCAATGCAGCGATCGCTTCGTCTTCGGTCGGTGTTGGTTCGGCGAGAATGTCGGCCGGAACGATCGTATCGAGCGGGCTAAACGCCTTCTCGAAATTGCCCTGGCGTCGGATGCCGACCTCGCCGATTCGAAACAGCCAATCGAGCGCAAGAACGCCGAGCGATCGATGCCACCAACCGGAACCATCGCGTTCGACGGGGCGAGGGTCAGAGAGCGTTCCACCGGTAACCACCCCGCGTTCGCGAACTTCGTCGAGCACCGACTGGACGTACTTCGGTTCGCGTTGCGCAACTTCGTACAGACCCTTCCATGTAGCTCCTTGGCGGGCCCGCTCGCGCATCCACCGGAACCGCGGCTCGGCACCGACTGGAAGCAACGACGCTTCGTGCGACCATGCTTCGAACCAATCCGAAGCGTCGTACGCGACACGATCAAACAGCCTCATGTCATAGGGCCCGAGGCGACTGTGGAAGGGCAGGTATTGGGTTCTTGCCACGACCGGTACCGAGTCGAGTTGGATCACGCGCAGGCGGCCCATCACCCGATGCATGTGACGCTTCGTGACCGGACCCTTCGGGACGGGGTCAGCAAAGCCTTGCGCGCCCAGGGCGACCCGGCGCGCGACATCGCCTGACATCGTGGTTTTGGAACGCGCCGCCGTGCTGGATTGGGTTTGAGTTGGTCGAGAACTGCCCACGAGCTCGCACCCTAGCGCCACGTCTTGTGTGCAGGGCACGAGTAGTCTTTGGCAATGCCACTTCCCAAGAAAATGGCGGCGTTACTCGCTGCATTCGCCCTCGCTACCGCAGCGTGTGGCAGTTCGAACGATGTCGCAACCGCTACCGACTCAGACGACGCGGCCGAGGTCGATAACGACGCTGCAGCGGCGACTGGAGACGACGACGGCGCCGCAGAAACAACCGCCGAGGCAGTGCCAGACGATTCTGGTATCGATGCGATCAACGGCGGCAAACCCGTCGTTGAAATTCCTGGCGGCGATGCACCCCAGAGCCTGCTCACCGAAGATCTCATCAGCGGTAACGGAGACACCGCCGAAAGCGGCGATCTACTTGTCATGCACTATGTCGGCGTGCTCCACGAAGACGGCAGCGAGTTTGATTCGAGTTGGGATCGTGGCGACACCTTCAACTTCGTTCTCGGCCAAGGTCGCGTGATTCAGGGTTGGGATGAAGGCATTGTTGGCATGGCCGAAGGAAGTCGCCGCCAGCTCACCATCCCTGCAGCGCAGGCCTATGGCGAGCAGGGCGCAGGAGCCGATATCCCGCCGGGAGCAGCGCTGATCTTTGTTGTTGATCTCGTCAACGCCCATAGCCCACACGAAATCGACGTCACGACCGACGACCCAGATTCGCTCGAGGTGACCGAGATCGTCGCGGGTGATGGCGCCGAACTCGCAGAAGGCGACGTTGTCGAAGTCACCTACAGCCTTGCGCTCGAGAGCACCGGCGAAGTCGTGCGATCATCGTGGACCGATGGCTCGACCGCAGAGTTTGCGATCGGTGTCGAACCGGCTCAAGTCTTCATTGGCTGGAGCGAATCACTCGTTGGTCGAAACATCGGCGACGAACTGCGAATCGTGGTGCCGCCAGCACTCGGGCCTGACCCAGAGAGTGGCGATACGCTCATCACCCAGCTCACCGTCGTCGGCGTCGTTGGCTAGTCGTCGAGACCGAAGCGAATCTTCAGCGAGGACATAAACCGTTCGAAGACGTTCTCGTCATCGTCACCGTCGGCGATCTCAGATGACGTGCCGCCGGTCTTTTCGTCCCGGAAGGCGCGAGTTTGTTCTGACCGGTCTTCGCTCGACTGGACAACGCCAGCCTCGATATCGAATGCCAAAACCTTCTCGTAGTGCCACGCCGGGAGGAACCCTCCGTGCACAAACAAGTCGAGGATCGGGTCTTTTCCAACGATGAGATCGCCAGTCCAACTAATCGGCACGTCGAGTTGGAGGTAGGTCCACGTCTGTCCATGCTCGTCGGTCGTTGCTTCGACACCTTCGATCGCGGGCGGGGCATCGACCGAACCCACTTGGAGGTCGGCGAGCAAGAGCCGGTCGTCTTCGATTCGGTAGCGGGCGGCAACGCCTCGAGTATTGGCCGTATGCATCATCACGGGCGCGACGCCGTAGCTACGGACGTCGAACAGCTCGTGGCTCACGGGTTCAACAATGGCGTATTCGTTCCCGTCGATTGCGATGACATCAGACATCTGGCCGCTCATAACACTCCCCTAGCGATCGCCGTATCTGAATAGACCCTATTCGCTGAGGTCGCCGACCGCGGTGAGCACCGCGTTACGTTGCGCATCGAGGTCCACTACCGATCGGACGATCGGGCCTCCAGGTTTCGCGAAGATGAACTGAACATCGACGACAGACATGCCCGTCGCAGCTTCGATCGCCAACGCATAGGCAGTGCCCTGCAGCGCGTAGTGGGCGAGCTTTTTGTCGACATCAGCTTCGCTATTGACCGAGTCAGTCTTGTAGTCGACGACGACGAGACCGTCGGGCGTCTCGACCAACAGATCGACATAACCCTCGACCGTGATCGACCCGACCGGTGCCGCGACGTAGAGCTCTTTGTAATGACGGTGCTGCGTACATGCCTTGACGATGTCGGCCGAGAGCGCCGAGCGAACCGATTCGCGAATGGTTTCGAGATGCTCGGGCACCGACTCGGACCAAGCTTGTGATTCGGCCAAAGCCGCTATGTCGTCTTCGCTTGGGTTCGCCAGATCGAGGAACTGAAGCACGCCATGTACCGCAGTTCCGATGGCCGTTCCAGCGCGTCCGCGTTTGAACACTCGTGGCGGAAGTTCGTCGCCGGACATCTCGCCATCCTCTCCATCAAACTGATCGATCGGATCAAAGTCATCGGCCGTGCCTCCATACACGTCGGGAGCTGGCATTTCGTTCGCCGACGTTCCAGCGGCAACCGCTTGTGCGAGGCCGGTAGCCGAGATCGTCGACCGTGCGCTCCCGTTGGCGATGCGAGTCGAATGCGCATCGGCCCACTCGGCGTGAGACACCACGTTCGAGGTGTCAGCTGGTTCATCCGCTGCAAGGTCGACGCTACGAGCGCGATCGGTCGCCTCACCATCAGGCTCCCCCGCTCCAGCATCCTCTGCCGCTTCAGATTCGAGCCAACGCACTAAATCTTTCCCACCATCAATCGCCCAGCTGTGGACCTTTGATCCAAGCGAAGGTTTCGGATCCCCGTTCGTTTTTAGGGCGTGATACCCGCTGATGACCAAGTGATCCCTTGCGCGAGTGAGCGCCACGTACAAGAGGCGCTCCTTCTCTGGCTCGGTATTCTCGGCTTCCGGGCCAAGAAGATCGGCAAACCCTTTCGTCTCGCCACCCGATGGGATTTTGATCTCGGGTCGTTCACCGAGCTCACCCCACAGCACCTGTGCGCCCCGGCGGGTATCGGTAAGCGACGCATCCATTCCCGAGATGATCGTGATCGGAAACTCAAGTCCTTTCGAACCGTGGATCGTGGTGACCTGGACCGCATCATCGTCAGCTTCTGGGAGGACCTTCTCGCTCTCGCTCGATCCAGTGGACCCCTGAAGATCGGTCCACTCGAGGTACGCCCGGAGATCTCCTCCCCCCGACTCTGAAAACTTCCGAGCCTGATCGACAACGTAACGAAGTCGGCGCCACACGTCCCGAGCGCGTCGCTCACTTGCCGGGTAGACCATCGCATAACGCTCGTCGATCAGGCGGAGTAGCAACTCGCTCGGCTCGTCCCACCACTTGCGCTGAGCGAGCGCCGAGAGGTGCTCGATGCCGTGGGCGACCGGTGATCCGAGTGCACTGTCGGGGATGGCGTAGTCGATCGAGAACTTTCCACCCGCTGCAATGAATGCGTAGAGATCGTCGTATCCACACCCATACAGCGGTGACCGCAGAGCAGCCGCCATCGCCAACTCGTTCGACGGGTCATCGATAGCCCGAAGCACGCTGAGCAGATCGCGGATCTCTTGGCTCTCATACACCGGCTCACCCGTGTTGGCCCGAAACGGAATGTCCCTCCGGTCGAGGGCAGCTGAAAGATGCTTCAGTGAGATTCGCTTTGGAAGCAACACCGTGACATCGGAGAGTTTCGGCTTTCGCCAAAGAGGAGTGCCAGTGGCGTCGAACCCATCGCCGACGAGCCACTTCTCGGGTTGGTCACGAATCTCGGCGATAACCGACGCAACATCGACTGCCTCAGCAGCGCGAATCTCCGGAACGTTGTCGGGCATGCCGCCGCCCAAGATCAACGGACGATGATCGACCTGCGGGCATGGGGTTCGTGTGGGAATGAGCGGCGAGTACTCCGGCTGCAGTTCGGTTCCGACCGCCATGACCTCGCTAAATAGGCCGTTCACAGCGGTGATGACCGGCTCGACCGTGCGGAAGTTCCGTTGGAGCGAAGCTGAGCCGTCGGCGAACTTCTCGCGAGCGGCCAGAAACAGTTGAATGTCGGCCCTGCGGAATCGGTAGATCGACTGTTTGGGGTCGCCGACCATGAACAGCCGACCGGGCTCAGATTCAAGGTCGGACCACTCGCCTGAATCTGCGCCGGTGACCGACGATGCCAAGAGCATCGCTAACGAGATCTGAATCGGGTCGGTGTCTTGAAACTCGTCGAGCATGAGCACCGAATAACGGGACGAGAGGCTCGCTCGGGCCTCTGGTGAGTTCTTCAAAAGTTGCAGAGCCAAAACGAGTAGGTCTTGCTGCTCGAGCACGCCCTCGGCACGACGGGCTTGCGCGGATTCGACCGTGAAGACAGCAATCCTGGCGGTGATCTCGGTGAGTGTTTGATTCGCAACTGCATGGAGAATCTCAAGGATCGGGTCTTCGAGCCCGCTCCAAACATCTCGCGCATAGTCGAGGTCGTCACCCCAGTTCTTCTTGGCGCCAGTGCCAGCAAATTTCAAGCCAGCCATCTCGTTGACCACCCGCAATTTCTCGTGCTCAGAAGACGCGTCGTTAAATCGTTGAAAGACCTCTTGGGCCGAGACGATCTTCTTTACGAGCGAGTCGGTTGGATTGTCAGGAAGATCGAGTGATTGGATCGCAAAGACCGCCTCG
>CALHXU010000267.1 GCA_938040365.1 uncultured Acidimicrobiales bacterium | reverse complement strand
GAGAAGAATGAGCCCAACGCCGGCCTGAATCGCGCCTGCGTAGATCCCGATGCAGAACGAGACGGTAGCCATGGACGCATCCGACCACGGCTCGACGTTGGACTTCGCGTTCGGTTTTCTCACCGTCAAGATGATGACCGGAATCATGATCAGCCCAAAAACCTGCTCGAATCGGTCGTTGGTGAGCTGGCTAATGCCGAATGCGCCGATCCCAGCGCCAATGACCGCTGGCGGAATAATCGGGAGGAGCGTGGCTTTGTCGATCGTCTTGCCCTCGTCTCGAAACGACAGGAAGGCCGAGATGTTCGAGGTGAGAATCCCGACTCGGTTCGAGCCATTTGCCGCAACGCCTGGAACGCCTGCGACGACGAGTAGTGGAACGGTCAATGTCGATCCACCGCCCGCCATAGCGTTCACAACGCCAGCAAAGATTCCGCCGACGAGCAGGAGGGCTACG
This sequence comes from uncultured Acidimicrobiales bacterium, assembly GCA_938040365.1. GTDB lineage: Bacteria > Actinomycetota > Acidimicrobiia > Acidimicrobiales > SHLQ01 > SHLQ01. The sequence continues at coordinate 3,851 of CALHXU010000267.1, read as the reverse complement.
TCGAGGGCTTCCACGGTACCAGCCTAGGACAGTTCAAGCACGAGCCTCTGTGGTCAACAGCTGGGTCCGCTAGACGTCAGATGCGGAGTCGCCGAAGAGAAATCTTGGGCCCGCTCCGAGACTCACCGCGGCGTCGGCGGGGTTGTAGATTGCGCACCGTTCGAGGCTGAGGCACCCGCACCCAATGCACTCGTCGAGACGGTCTCGAAGGGTTGCGAGCTGATCGATGTGCTCGTCGAGCCGTGCCCGCCACTGCGTTGAGACTTCGGTCCATTCCGATTGGCTCGGCGCGTGATCGTGGGGGAGCGCATCGAGGGTTTCGCGAATTTCGGCGAGTGATCGGCCGACTCGTTGTGCAGCGAGGATGAACGAGATGCGCCGAATTACCTCGCGATCAAACCGACGTTGTCCGCCAGTGGACCGGTGTGACGAGATGAGGCCTTCGTCGTCGTAATACCGAACGGCTGAGGTGGCGATCCCGCAACGAGTCGCCACCTGGCCCACGGTTAGTACATCGTCTCTATGCGGGCTTTGAGGAACGCTCATGACAACTCGGGGTTGGGGTCGTGGAGTGAGGCCTGACCCCCTTACAGGCTCAGGCTAGGGTTTTCAGCTTCGGTGCACGTGTATTCAACTGGCATGCACGCGCTACGAAACGTTCGTGGGGCTAACTCCCGCTGCGCTGTTACGAAGTTCATTCGGTCGCTCGATCCCATTTGGCCGTCAACTTAAAGGCACTTCTTCAGGTGAGTGCAGCCAAAGCTCGCACAGCGTTGTGACGTGATACTCCGCTGGGTGATCTTCAATGAACCAGCAGCGGATCACCTGGTCGTCTCCTTCGCGAAATAGGCAGCTGCCTTACGAAGTAGTTCTTTCTCCGTTTCCAGCTCAGCCACACGCTTACGCAGCCGCACAATATCCGCTCGCTCATCGGCCGTCAACGCGTCTGGTTCGGCATCACGCTTCGCGTCAGCAATCCACTTCGCTAGCGACCCATTCGAAACGCCGAGCGTCTCAGCGATCTTGTAACGGGGCTGATCCGACGACAGCGCATACGCAACCGCCTCAGAGTTGATCTCGTCGCTGTAGGTATTCCTGTTGCCCATCCGGGACTTCTTCCCCAAGAGATCCTCTTAGGTATCTGTGTCTCGCAAAACGGGAGAACTCCACTTTGCGACAGACCCTTGACAGGACAAAGGAAAAGGCCCTAGCCGTGAATGAAAGGGATAGCCATGCGCTAGTTCAACTATCTCACTCGACTGTCTCTCGCCATCCGCGCCAATGCTGCCATGGTGACGAGCCATTGGCTCTCCACCATGAACATCCCCGCGGAGTTTCAAAAAGTGGCTCAAGAGTGCGATCAACTGCGGCCAAGGTCGAGAGTGGCACAACTCGCAAATCTTCTTCATTTGGGTGGACGCCATCATCTCCGATTGCGAGCATTTCGAACTCGCCATCGTCCCAACGAGAGACTTCTGTTATGGCTTTCCCTTGTAGCGCTCTTGAATCTGTGACGACTGTAAAGCCGACCGGAAATGAGAAAGTCCAAACTACGGAGTCTGCAAGGTATGCCCAGGCAGGCTCACGATCAGCTGCGAAGTCAACCTGCATGTCAGGTACATCGATTGTCACTGCCGTTCCAAGAAGCGGCACGACCTGCAAACAAGGACGAGTGCCAAGTCCAATTCTTCGGAGCGCAGATGACTGGACCCAACCGTTGGCTACCGGACGCAAATCAACCGGCCCGACTTTAACGGTCTCGATTTTCGTGGTCTTTGAAGGGCCAGCAAGGAGAACCTCAGCCACCAATTCAATTGCATCGGTACCGACACCAAGACCGCAGTCACCAGCCAATACGAGATCTGCGGAATCTGCGTCACCGGTCATAAACACTATTCGCGGAGTGTCTTGGCCACCGAAGACGCTTATCTTAGCTCCAGGCCGGCCCTCAACGTATACCATTAGCCCCCCGAGTGAATTTCACTGTGACAACTTCCGCGCCCACTACAAACTACAGCAAGATTGTCACTGGTTGTCGGCCCGCCATCAGCATGCCTGATGACGTGATGACCCGCCGATTGATCCAGTTGCAAGGCATCACCGCAATGCGCACACACACCGCCCTGCTGGGCGAGCATGTCGGATTTCTGGCTGGAAGAGAAATTCCGGACCGGATCTCGGTCCGCTGGAGGTACGAATCCACAGTCCCCCTCCTGGGTGGACCCGATCACCGAAACCCTCAACTACGCCACCGGTCAAACCCCGATCGAAAAACTTCACGAAGCCGACAAGCGCGCCCGCTACAACGCTCTTGCCGATTCTGCTCCGTTGCTACCGCTACCTAAACTCCTTGAGTCACTACCCCTTGACTTCAAGTGTACTTGAAGTATTACGTTGGCTCCTATGAACCAAAGCGAACAGATACCGATCGGCCAAACCACCTCTTCGGTCGTCGGAAACGTGTCCGACTTTCCAGTGGGCGCGATGAAGATGGCCAAGGTCGGCGAACGGCGAGTAGCGGTCATCCGCACCTCGTCAGGGGTGCACGCAATCGACAACGCCTGCCCGCACCAGGGCTACGGTCTCACCACTGGGGCGCTCGCCGGGGAGACGGTCGTGTGCCAGTGGCACAACTGGAAGTTCGATGTCACGACCGGTGAATGCACTCAAGGTGAAGAGAATGTGGCCTGTCATCAGGTGGACATCGACGGCGATGAGATCGTCGTGTCGGTCGTCGATCCAACGCCGCAAGAGGCTCGAATCGCGCTATGGCCGAGCCTTCGCTGTGGCATTGAGGCCAACTACATTGGGCAGGTCGCTCGTGATACGGCGCGGTTGCTCCAAGCAGGAGCTTCGGCTCAGGAAGTGATGTGGGAGGCAGTGAAATACGGGGCGCCTCGTGCCGAATGGGGCCCTGACCACGAAATGGCAATGGCCGCCGATTGTCTGGCAGTCGCCATGGACGCGAGTGGCGACGAGCGTTGCCTCGCGCTCGTGCAGGGCATCAGCGGCATCGCAGAAGTCGTTCGGGGCCGCACCCCACATGAGTTGCCCCAGCCCGACGAGGCGCCCGATTTTCAACAAGCTGTCGAGCAGGAAGAAATCGACGACCTCCAAGCAAAGACGCTGGCCTTGCTCGCCGGTGGAGCCGACGTCGCCACGATCAGGCACGAGTTCATTCTCGCTGCTTCGCGCCACCACCTCGGCTACGGACACGGCATCATCTTTGTGCAGAAAGCATTTGAGATTCTCGACATCGTCGGCTGGGACAAGGCGGCCGAGTTCTTGCCGTACGTCGCACTGAGCACGGCATCGCAGACCCGCGAAGACCTCCTTCCCTACATGAAACCCACGATGCGGCTGATCGAGGCCGCAGACCTCGCAGCGCTTGCAAACGCAGATAGTCGCGACGACTTCGACGTCGATGCACTCGCCGACGCGTTGCTCGAAGCGGATCATGCACCGATCGAGATTGCGATCGACGCAATCCTCGACGGCGCAGGTTTGGTTGGACTGCTCGATGCGCTCTCGATCGCTGCATCGCGTCGAATGCTCCGCCACAGCCTCGACGTCGAGTTCATGGTCGATGACGAGTTCGGGTGGCTCGACATCACCCACGTCCTCACCACGGTAAATGCGGTCCGGTGGGCATGGCGTGTCGACGCAGGCGCGCATGTTGCCCGCCTTGGGCTCTTCGCAACGTGGCTGCTCTTCGATAGTGCCCGCGCCGAACAACGCCATGGCATCGAGCACGAGTTTGCGGCCACGCCAACTCCCGGCGATGTGCAAACGGCAATTCGATTTCGCAACACCCAAGTTGCACTCGATGCAATCGCCGCCCTCGAACCCGT
>CALHXU010000266.1 GCA_938040365.1 uncultured Acidimicrobiales bacterium | reverse complement strand
GTCTCGTTTGGTGGCACTCACCGGTCGGGCGCCCGAGGCGGCGGTATTGCGGCGGTCCTGGCGGACCTTCGCAAACTGCGCCTTTTCCTTCCGCTTCGCTCCAGGAAAACGCTCCCTGCTGAGCATTGGAAACGTGACTGTACCTGGCACCCTTACGTTTTGGGGTTGGTCTACGTCGTTGTTGAGGTGAGGGCGAGGCGTTTTCTTAGTAGGGCGGGGCCGTCGAGTTCGATGTAGCAGCCTTGGAGGTGGCGCAGGCCGGTGGTGATTTGGAAGCTGTTGCGTCCGTGGAGGAGGCGGCGGTTGTTCATCATCATCACGTCACCGGCCGAGAGCAGGAATGTGGCACGGCGGGCTGGGTCGTTGAGCAGGGTCCGGAGTCCGTAGCGCCCGCGGTAGAACACGTCGAGTAGGTCGGGGTCGACGGCGTCGACAAAGTCGAGTCGGTCGCTATTGCGGATGCCTTCGAACTGTTCGTTCCTGTCGGTTTCGAGAATGGGGGAGCGGTCTTCGAGTCGTTCGTCGCCGTAGTGGTAGCGGTAGGTGACCATCGTGTTGGTCAGCGCCGCGTGGCCTTCGGGATCGATCGTGCGAAAGTCGTCGAAGGCGGCGAGGCCGTCGACGAGGGTCGATTCGCCGCCGGTCGCATCGTTGACGAGGCAGTGGAGAAACTGGATGCTCGGCACTGGTCGACGATAGGGGTTGTCGGTGTGCGCCTTGAGTTCGATCGGGGTGTAGGCGAGGTCGACTGGGTTCGGCTTGGTGAAGACGTCGAACAACAAGCCGAAGTTCGTTTCGCGAACCGGGCCGAAGCGGCCGGCGATCTGTTCGAGAGAGCCCGGCTCGGTCGGTGTTCCGGAGAACACGACGAAGCCATGGGTCCAAAAGGCATCCAGCGCTGCGGTGAGCGCTGCATCATCGCCGTCTTCGGGCCATTGGTGTCGGGGGAAGGGGGAGGGTTCGGTCGACCAGCCAACCGCGGCTGGTAGTGCGAGCGCATCGTCTTCCCACCCGAGCTCAATAGCAAGGACCCGGTGCGTCACGGTTTGGACATGGCCGTCGGACCACGTGATCGTGCTCGTGCCCTCATCGAGTTCGATCGTCGTTGCTTGCAGCGATGCGTCGAGCGCGGCGGGGTCATAGAGGCGCTGCAGGCTACCCGCATCGACCGTCCCGTCTTCGGTCGTTCGCTCCCGCAACCAGATCGGGTGAAGCTCGATCGATTCGCCGCCGCCGGAGAACAGCAGGCGACCAGTGTCACCTTTGGAAGACAACGAGTAGGACATAAAACCCCCGAACAACACTTTCCCTGAAGGCATCTACTGAACGGCCGTTCAGTAGACCGTCAGCATGCCAGATCGGAGCTGTTGCGTCTAGGTTTCTCCCATGAGACCAAACCCACTTCGCGATGCATTCGCCAACTCGACCCCTGCGCTCGGTTGCTGGCTGAGCGTTCCTTCGTCGGTGACCGCCGAAGTCGCCGGAAAGATCGGCTTCGACTACGTGTGTATTGACATGCAGCACGGGCTGATCGACTACTCCGACGTCGTACCGATGTTGCAAGGCTTGAGCAACGGAGATTCGACTGCAACCGTGCGTGTCCCCTGGAACGAACCAGGCATCATCGGCAAGGTGCTCGATGCCGGGGCGATGGCGGTGATTGTGCCGATGGTCAACACCGGGGACGAAGCCGAGGCCGCAATCAGCCGCGGCATGTACGCCCCACGGGGTGCTCGTAGTTCTGGGCCCGTTCGGGCGCAACCACTCGAAGGTCCCGACTACGCCGAGGTCGCAAACGATCATGTCTCGATCATCCCTATGGTCGAGACGGTTGAGGCGGTCGAGAACATCGACGCGATTCTGTCGACCGACGGGGTGCAGGCAATCTATGTCGGCCCCATGGATCTCGGCGTTTCGATGGGTCTTGGCCGTGGCACGACCGACCCTTCGTTCTTCGATGCCCTCGACCACATTGCCGAACGGTGCAAGGCCCACGGCGTGGTGGCCGGTATCCACGCAGCTCCAGATACGACTGCCGACCGGATCGAGCGGGGTTACAACATGGTCACGATGCATGCCGAGCTCGCCGCGATGCGTCTCACGCTCATCGACACACTGTCGCTCGGTCGCGGTTCAGTGGTCGAAGATCAAGGTGCTGGTGGCGGCTACTGATGTCGCACGAAGAAGGCTTGATGGACCAGTCGCTCGGAGACTCGTCCGGCGTTCGTAAGTACTACGACCAGTGGACGCCAACATATGAAGAGGATGTGCTGTCGTGGGGTTATGGCGCTCCCGAAGCCGCGGTCGAGTTTATTTCGGACCGGGTCGATAAAGAAGCGCAAATTCTCGACGCGGGTTGTGGCACCGGCCTCGTTGGTCGGGCGCTGGCCGCTGCGGGCTATCACGATGTTGTCGGGGTCGACCTGTCCTCTGACTCGCTCGACCTCGCCGCCCAAACGAAGTGCTACCGAGCGGTGACCGAGGTCGACTTCACCGACCTCCCAACGAACCTGCTCGACGACACTTTCTCGGCGCTGCTAAGCGTCGGCGTGCTGTCGTATCTTGCGAACTTAGAGGAGGTACTTCGCGAGTTCTGCCGGGTGGTCGAACCATCTGGGCTGATCGTCGTAACCGAGCGGACCGACCTGTTTGCCGAACGCAAAACTGGCGAAGTGTTTCGCCAGCTCGAAGCCGACGAATCGTGGAAGATCATCGCGGTGACCGACCCGCAGCCCTACATCCCAGGGCATCCCGAATTTGCCGATATCGACGTGCACTTTGGTGTATTCGAACGGCTCTAGACACCGGTAAAGGGTGGTCAAGACCTTTTCGGCGCGCAGCTCGCCAGCGGTCCATTGACGGTAACCTTTCATCATGGTTTCGACCGCCGCCATTCCTCGCAATCGCCGCCGGGCCTTCGCTCGGCTGGTCGCTGCGTTTGCGATCCTGCTCAGCGGCGTTCTCGTTTCGCCATTGGGAGCACACACCGAAGTGTTTGAGCGAGCGCCGATTGCTGGGGTGCCCGTCGGCGGCGTTGTCGACCAGGTCAACATCTCCTTCTGGTCGAACGTGCTTACCAGCAACATCACCGTCACAGGCCCTGACGGTCAGGCGATCGACGTTGCGACGACCCAGCTCGTCTCGGAGAATCGAATCGCAACCACGACGTTCCCCGAGCTGATCGAGCCTGGCCGTTACGTCGTCAACCACACCGAGCTCTCGCCCGACGGCGACATTCAGAGCGCAGAGTTCTTCTTCGTCTTCGACCCAACGTCGGATAATCGCCTCATTCCCGTCGCCCCTGCCGTCATTGGAGATAGTGGACCGAACTGGGTGCTGATCGTTGGCGCAGCGGGGGTCATCTTGATTCTGGCGGGCGTTCTTTGGCCCAAGAAGACGTCGGTAGCGGTCTAAGCGTCGTGTCACCGACGCCTCCGGTAGCGCTCACGATCGCAGGAACCGACACCGGCGGCAGCGCAGGTCTTGCCGCCGACCTCAAGACGTTTGCGCGCCACGGCGTGCACGGCGTCTTTGCGCTGACCGTGGCAACTGCCCAGAACACGACCGGAATTACCGCGGTCACACCAATGGCCAAGGAGTTTGTCGGCGAGCAAATCGACGCGGTTACGAAAGACTTCAACGTCAAGGCAACAAAGACCGGGCTGCTCTACTCGGTCGATGCGATCGATGTGGTCGTCGATCGGTTCGATCGTCTCGGCCCGCTCGTTGTTGATCCGGTGCTCGTGAACTCGAGCGGCCTGCCGATGCTGTCTGGCGACGTCGTAGCTGCCTATCGCGAGTCGTTAATACCAAAGGCAGCGGTGATCACGCCCAATGTGGCCGAGGCTTCGTTGTTGTCTGGAATAGACATCACCGATCGACCGAGCGCAATGGACGCGGCCGCAGCGCTTGCCGAGATGGGCCCAGCGGTGGTTATCACCGGTCTTCTCGAAGACCGATGGGCGGTCGACATTTTGGCCAGCGACTTTGGCGTCGAGGCCCTAGAACACAAACTTGTCGACACCACCAACGTGTTAGGGACCGGATGTAGCTTGTCGGCTTCGATCACCGCATCACTTGCGTCGGGCCTTCCATTCGAAGGCGCCGTTCAGGCCGCAGCGTCCTTCGTGCTTGCCGGTCTCGAGTCGGCAACGACATGGCGCTTGGGTGAAGGCCGTGGCCCGATCGACCATTTCGCCGACCCTGGATTGCACTAGGTAGCCGTGGAAGACCTTCTCGTCCCAGGGTTATTCCTGATCGTGATGCTGACCGGCCTCGCCGGCACCATCCTTCCGATCCTTCCCGGAATCTTGTTGATGTGGGGCGCCGTGATCGGCTACGGGTTCGTGGCTGGGTTCGACGCTGTTGGGCTCGGCGTCGTCGTCGTGGTAACTGCGCTCGCAGTACTGTCGGTTGCTCTCGGCGTCATTCTCCCAAAGCAAGCTGCCGATGCTGCGGGAGCGTCGAAGAAGTCTCAACTCGCAGCCGTTGCTGGCGCAATCGTCGGGTTCTTCGTCATCCCGGTGGTCGGGGTGGTCATCGGCGCGGTCGCAGGCATTGCTCTGGCCGAATATGCAGACAAGAACGACTGGGGCGTTGCCTGGCAGTCGACCAAGGGCGTGCTCGCAGGAATGGGTTGGGCCGCACTCGCCCAATTCGGCATCGGCGTTCTGATCCTCATCATCTGGCTCGGCTGGGTCGCGGTCGCGCTATAACAGCATCGACAGTTGTCGGCTTTCGGCGACGAGGGTGTTGGTTTCGTCCCAGAGGCGGGCGTTTTCGATCATGGTGCCGCCTCTGATGTTCTCGGTGGTGATCTGGGCTCGGATCCAACCCGGTGCTGCTTCGGCCCGGATATGGCTCGTAAGTTCGACGGTTGGGATCCATCCGCTGTCAGGTCGAGGGATGAGTACGGCGGGAGGGAACGCGTCGGCGAATAGACCAAGCGAGAGCACATCGTTTGGTCGGGGATCGCGAAAGCGCGCCCAGCCCTCGATCCGCGCTTCGGCATCGGGGCTGCCGACGAGCGTTTCGATGCTCGGGTCGACGCGAACTTCGAGCGAGTCCATCAAGCTCATGTGGAATCCTTGAAGCCCGGGGTCGCGCAGAACACAGTCCTCGGGCGCAGGGATCTCGGTCGGAAGTACCGGCAGTTCAACATCGTTGGCCGGGTAGTCGCCGAACACGCCGACGGTTCGCACGCGGACCTTGTCCTCTTGGATGAGCGTGGCGTCGGCGTGGACCATTGTTCGGCCGCGACGTCGAACCTCGGTGATGATCGAGCATGGCGCGCCGTGAATTGTTGGCCGGTAGTAGTGCGAAGTCATCGATCGAGCGACTGCTTGGCCGCTGTGTTGGAGCAAAGCGTTAAGCACGAGTGCACCGGAATACCCACCGTTCGGGACCCGGCCGATCGACCAGTCTTTGGTCATAAAGCCAGACCACGTGACGGTGTCCCCAGCGAGGTCGCCGTGTGCTTCGAGGTGGATTGCGTCGTCGAATTTTGTGCTCATGTACGTCCCTGAACATAGGTGGGAAGGCGGCGGGTTGCGCGTTCGATCGCTCCGTCGAGGACCGTGCCGAGCGTTGGAATCCACAGGCCGCCGTCATAGGAGAGGGTGAGGAGAACCACTGTTTCATCAGGTCGATCCGGCGCTGGCTCGCTCACGGTTACTTCCATCGTCCACGCTGCGTGATCCCGACCGTCGACTTCGTTGCGCAAGAAGCGGATCGTTGTCTCGGCTGATTGGTCATCGGTGGTCAGGGTGTCGCGAACGAAGCGAAGCTGTTTGCTTCGGGCGAACGGGCCGACCTTCGCTGTGAGGGTCGTAATCCATGCAGGTCCGAGATCGTGTGACTGGCCAACAACGGGTTCTGCGCTGGCCACCAGATCGTTCCACGCTGGGTAGGTGGCAAGGTCGGAAAGAACATCGACAACAACCGAGGTCGGGGCGTTGACGAATAGCTCGCTGCTGTGCTTCACCTAAACAGTGTGCCGCCATCTACGCTCAGGAGGGTGTACGCAACGACGACTCCTGTAGAGAGTTCCAGCCCGCTCGCTGCGGTCGACCTTGTCGCTCTCGGTGCCCGCTCGGGTTTGTTGTGGCGCTCTCCCGACGTCGTGCTCGCCGGTTTGGGGTCGGTCATCGACCTCGCGGTCGAGCTTTCGGGTGATGTCACAGATGTCCAGGCGCAGCTGGCGGCAATGTCGGGCAGCGATGAGGTCGACCTTCCCGGGACAGGTCCAGTGGCCTTTGCTGCGCTTCACTTCGATGCGAAACGGCCGGGGGTCGCTGCCGTACCTGAAGTCGTGTTGGGCGAGTCGGAAGGTGTTCGCTTCATTACCACCATCTCGGCAGAAGATGATGTGTCCGACGCACAGCGACGTGCGAGCGACTTGATCGAAGCGACACTCGGTCAAGAACTGATGGCCGACCCTCATGAGGTTCGACTCGAACTGTCTCGATCGGCCGATTCGTGGCGAGACGATGTCGTCGCCGTTGCCCGCGACACCATTGCGGGGAGCGAGTTGGAGAAAGCAGTCTTTGCCCGGTCTCTTACGCTGCACGGTTCCACAGATTTCGAAGCCGCTCGCATCGTGGAGCGGCTCGCACAACGATTCAGTACCGCACTGCTGTTCTCGATCGACGGGTTTATCGGAGCGTCACCAGAACTGCTCGTAAGTCGTCGGGATCGAACCGTGCGAGCTCACCCACTCGCCGGCACCGCGGCGCGCCTCGAAGATACGGCGCTGGATCTCGCAGCGGTCGAGCAGCTCCGAAGTTCCTCGAAAGACCGGGTCGAACATCAGATCACGATCGACTGGCTGCTCACCGAGTTGCTGCAGTTCTCGTCCTATGTCGATGCCGAGCCTGAACCGTCGATCGTGACGCTCGAAAATGTCCATCACCTCGGCACGCGGGTCGAGGGCGTGCTGTCCGAGCCTCCCGCCTCGGTGCTCGAACTCGTCGCAGCGGTCCACCCAACTCCAGCTGTTGGGGGAAATCCGCAGGCCGACGCACTCGAGCTGATTCGCAAACTCGAAGGATTCGACCGGGTGCGTTACGGCGGCCCGTCGGGCTGGTTTGACGGTCAGGGCAACGGCCAGTTTGCGGTCGCGGTCCGTACCGCGCAGATCGATGGCGACACCGCACACGTCAAAGCTGGTGTTGGTGTGGTCGCACAAAGCGATCCGCAGGCCGAACTCGAGGAAACCCAATCGAAGTTCCGAGCGATGCTCGGCTCGTTCTTGTAGCTATAGCTCCGGGTCGGTCTACCGCGTCGCGCGGGCCACGAGCCAGGCTTCGTGGACGCCGTTGTCTCGCCATTCTTCGCTGTGATGTATGACGTCGAGTGTCGGTACGAGGGTGGCGAGCTCATCACGTTCGAGGAGGAACCGCGCTGACGGACGTTCGTGGCGCTCAAGGTTTGTGATGGTCGCAATTGCACAGACGAGCCGTCCGTTCGGTGAAAGCGCCTGTGCGAGGCGGGGGAGTAGTTGCCGATCGAGGTAGTGCGCGCAGGTAATCACATCCCAGGGACCACCCGGTATGTCGTCGGCAGCGAGGTCGGTGGTGATCGTGTCGACCGATACGCCGAGCATCGCTGCTCTTGCTCGTGCCGCAGCCAAGGCAACTTCTGAAACATCGGCCAGCGTCACCGAAGCGCCAAGCGTGGCGAGGTAGAGCCCCGAGTCCCCCCAACCGCACGCAACATCGAGTGCCGAACCAGCGCCACCGACGTCGGCGAGATGGGTCGAGACCACCTGTGGAGGAGACAGTTCGCGCGGCGGTTCGCTCGCCTCGTAACGAGCGTTCCATCGGGCTGCATCAGGAAATTCCACGTTTGTAGTTTGCCTGCTTTACCGCCGAGTGCAATTACCTGTGTCTCGGGTTTGTTTTGAGAAAATATCTCGCTTAGGGTCTGGAAAACACGACAGAATTGCGACCAAAAGTGCGTTTAAATTACAGAACCTCATCCATAGCGGTTATTTCTCTCTCACTCGTCACTCTCTCGTTATCGGGAGGCCTCGATGCTCAGGTGGGCGCTTCCACCTGTGATGGGCAGGTGGCGACGCATTTTGAGCAGGACCTCACCGACCGACTTCTCGGCACGCCCGGCGACGACGTGATCGTGGTTGTCCAAACGACCGACGGCTTCGCGGGTTCGCCGGTGGTTATTGGCGGCAACGGTAACGACACGATCTGCGTCGTCGGCGGCGCTGGCGTGTTTGTCAATGCGGGTGGTGGCGATGACGTAGTAGTCGTCGTTGAGTCCAGCGACACGTCGGTACTCGGCGGTGCCGGAGACGACACGATCCACTTGGGCAACGGCGATCGGGTTCAAGCGGTTGGCGAAGACGGCAACGATGAGTTCGTCGGCGGGACTGGCGAAGGGCAACGGATGATCGGCGCTGCTGGCGACGACACCTTCAGCCTCGGCTCAGGCGCATTCCAGGTAGCGACCGGCGCAGCAGGTGCAGATACCTTCCTCGGGACGCTCGCCACCAGCGCGCAGATCAACGGTGGCGACGATGACGACACCATTCGATTGGGCCTTGCCGCAGGGGTGACCGTACGGGCTGGCAACGGCAACGACGAGGTCGTCATTGGCCAAGGTGGCGCAGGCATCCAAGTGTTCGGCGGCGCCGGAGACGATGTCGTCCGCTCGAACAACGCGAACGGCGTGTTCCTCCGTGGCAACGAAGGAAACGACGAGCTGAGCGGTGGTGCTGGAGATGACAACATCGCTGGTGGCTTGGGCAACGACGTGATCTCCGGTGGCGAAGGTCAAGACAATTTGGCCGGCTCTGATGGTGACGATTTCATCGATGGTGACGCCGGGCAAGACACGCTCAACGGAGACGCCGGAAACGATCGTCTCGACGGTGGCGATGGCCCAGACACGCTCAACGGAAGCACCGGCACTGACACGCTCATCGGTGGCGAGGGCGACGACAACCTCTCAGGTGGCGAAGGGTTCGATGACATTTCTGGTGGCGATGGCAACGACTTCATCAACGGAGACGACGATGGCGACCTTCTCAACGGCGACCTCGGCAGCGACTCGATCTTCGGCGGTGGCGGCGACGACAGCATCGACGGAGGCGACGGAAACGACAGCCTGAACGGTGGCGACGGAAACGATAACATCGCCGGCTCGCTCGGTGACGACCTCATTTTCGGAGAGCTCGGCTTCGACAGCCTCAACGGCGATGAGGGCAACGACATCATCTACGCCAACGAAGCTCCGACCGAGTTCTACCTCTTCTCGAGTATCCGAGGCGGCGACACCCAAGGTTCGTTCATTTCGGGCGGCGACGGTGACGATCTTCTCTTCGGAAGCTCACAAGCCGACACGATCGAGGGCGGCGCCGGCGATGATGCGCTCTGGGGATTCCAAGGAAATGATTCGCTCTTCGGTGGCGACGGTGCCGATACCTTCATCCCCTCTGGCGGCATCGACACCGTGTTCGGAGGCGAAGGCAACGACCTCATCAACGTCGAGGGTCGTGACGCCTCGATCGACGCCGGTGGCGGCGAAGACACTTGTGTTCGCTTCCGTGGTGATGTCGAGCTTCCCGTTGCATCGTGTGAGGCAATTGCCGAGATCTCCTAGGGTCGTTGCTACTCGGTCAGCGATTTCGCCAGCTTGATGTTGGCGACGCTGGCCGGGTTCGCAAGCGCGTCCATCGCAACGTCGAAGTCGGGAAGCGAGTACACATCGCCATCGTCTGTGATCATGACGAAACGGTCGAGGGTTTCGAGGAACGTACGGTCGTGGCTGACGGCAATGACCGTGCCTGCAAACCCATCGAGCGCCTTCTCCAACGCTTCAGACGACTCGATATCGAGATTGTCGGTCGGCTCGTCGAGGAGCAACACGTTGTGACCTTCTAACTCCAGACACAAGACTTCGAGGCGAGCTTTCTGGCCTCCCGAGAGCGTTTCGAACTCTTGGCGTGCGTGGTTGGCTAGACCGTAGCGGGCGAGCGAGCGCATCGACGCCTCCTCGTCTCGGGTCCGTTCCTTGACGATCTCGACGGCTTCGCGGCCGAGAAAGTCGGGGCGATCATTGATCTGGGTAAAGGTGCCGACCGACGTGCGTGGGCCGAGTCCGATCGATCCTTCGGTCGGATCCAGCTCGCCCGCGAATGCTCTGAGCAAGTGGGTCTTACCCGTGCCGTTCGGGCCGATCAGCCCAACTCGTTCGCCGAAGTGCACTTCGTCAGAGAACGCAAAGAACAGGTCGTCGATTGCGACGTCGACGATGTTGAGGACCCGCCGCGCTGAGTCAGCGCCTCGGAGCTTGACGTGGATGTTTTCATCGCGCACCGGTGGGGGAGGAGGGCCCTTGGCAACGAACTTGTTCCATCGGGTCTCGGCGGCGTTTGCCTTCGTTGCGTTCTTGAAGTTCTGGGCCGCGCGGGTCTTCATAGTCTTCATGTGCGCGTGGAGTCGGCGTTCCTCTTGTTCCCACCGTTTCAGCGCGTCGCCGAGCTGGAGCTGACGTTGGGCGCGTGCTTCGGGGAACGTGGTGTACGGGCCGCCGTGGACCCAACACCCCGACCCTTCGACAACGACGACTTTCGTCGCGACGCGTTCGAGTAGTGACCGGTCGTGGCTCACCATGAGGATGGTGGCAGGACATGCCCGGATTGCGTCTTCGAGCCAGACCCGGGTCGGGATATCGAGGTAGTTGTCGGGCTCGTCGAGCAGGAGCACATCGGCGCCAGAGCTGAGCAGAAGCTCGAGCACGAGGCGTTTTCGTTCACCGCCTGAGAGTTCGTGAACGAGACGGGTCGAGAAGTCATCGATTGGAGTTTTGACGCTTCGTTCGGCTGCGGCAGCCCATTGTGCTTCGAGTTCGTAGCCGCCGAGGTCGCCCCACTTTGTGATGGCGTCGGCATAACCCATGCCGTCGTCGCTGCCGTCCGCGAGGGCGTGTTCGGCAGCGATGAGTTCTCGGCCGGCGGTCGCCAGTTCGGGCACAGCAATATCGAGCAGCATCTCTCGCAAGGTCGCATCGGGGTTTCCCATTCCGACGTCTTGGGTCATGGTGAGCACGGTCCCGCCAATGGCGGCATCGCCAGCGTCGGCTTCGATTTCGCCGGAGAGAATTCGCAGGATCGTGCTCTTCCCTACCCCGTTCGCGCCAACGATCGCAGCATGATCGCCGGGGCTGACGTTGAACGAAATGTCGAAGAAGAGCGAATCCGCGCCTGGTGGGGCGTAATCGAGGTCGGAGATAACGATGCTGCTCATATGGTCATCTTGCCGCCGGTTTCTCGGTGTGCGGTAACAAAATGTTTCGTGTTCAATTCCGTCAATTTGGGGTAATCGGGATTCGACAATTCGTTTTCCGCCGAACGCGACAAAAATCGGCTACGTTTCGTCCTGTAAGTAACTAAGCCATTCGACCCACGATTGGCGGACGAGGAGAATCCAATGATGGACAAGCTGAACGAGATGAAAGACAAGGCAACCGGTCTTGCCGATCAAGCCAAGGAAATGGCCGAGAAGGTTCCTGGCGGCGAGAAAATCTCCGAGAAGATCGACGAAGTCACCGACAAGATTCCTGGTGCTGGCGACGGCGCCGAGGCTACCGAAGCCGAGTAACTCTCGAATCGGTTAACCGAACTGCTGAAGTCCCGGGCACCATGCCCGGGATTTCGTCTTTTTGGTGAGCGGTTGGCTACAGGTCGAGGGGGTAGTGCGCGAGGAGTTCGCAGCCGTTTTCGGTGATTACCACCTGCTCTTCGAGCTTGACGCCCTCGCCGCCCAGTCTGGCTCCAACGAAGGCTTCGACGCTCAGGACCATGCCCGGCTCGAGCGTGCAGTCGATTCCCCAATCGTCCCACGCAGCCGGGAAGTAGACCTCGGGATACTCGTCGCATTGCCCAACACCGTGGAAGAGACATGAATAGTGCCGATACTCCTCGACCGGCGGCGTCCAGCTCTTGTGGGTGAGCTCTTCGACCGTGACGCCAGGTTGGAGCAGCGCCATGTTGTGTTCGATCTGGTGGAGCGCCTTGCTGTGGATGTCTCGTTGCGCCGCTGTGGGCGCTTTGTCGCCCACGACCCAGCTGCGGCTGATGTCGATACACATCCCGTAGGCGCCGACGAGGTCGGTGTCATAGGCGAGCATGTCGCCGTTCTCGATGACCCGTGACGACGCTTCTTGGAACCACGGGTTCGTACGTGGTCCCGATGCCAAGATTTGGGTTTCGATCCATTCACCGCCGCGGCTGATGTTCCCGGCATGGAGCATGGCCCACACTTCGTGTTCGGTCATTCCTGGTTCGACCGACGAGGCCATGTCGGCCATTGCCGATACACAGCCGACGCCAGCGCAACGCATTGCGTCCAGTTCGTCGGCCGACTTGATAAGGCGAGCTTGTTCCATTAGCTGCTGGCCGCGTTCGATCGTGACGCCGTGGGCGGCGAGCATTGTTCCTTCGAGGTAGTTGACTTGGTCGACCGCGATCCGGGCGTTTGGCCCGCAGTGTTCGCTGATGACTTCGGCCATCTCGTCAGCCCATCGTTGGGAGATCTCGGCAAAGCGATCGCCAGCGAGGAAATAGGTCGTGCCGGTCGCTGCTCGGACTTCGTCTACCTCGTCGTGGTGTCCAGCCAAGAACTCGCAGTTCTCGTAGTCCCACAAGATGACGTAGCCGCTTGCTGACATGAACGCATAGCGCGCGGCGTTGTGCATCACCCAGAGCTGCATGTTGGTGGTGTCGGTCATGTAGCGAATGTTCATCGGGTCCATGACAAGCACGCCGTCGTATCCAAAATGGTCGAGTTGTTCGCGAATCCGGGCCTGCCGGTAGGTGCGAATGGCAGCAAGGTCGGGCGTCGAGAGACCCGCAGCCGCGTATTCGGCTCTCGCTGCTTGGCTCGGGCCGAGGTTGAGGTGGTGATTGGGTCCTGCGGCGAGCAAGAACTCGGGCGTTCCATCGCCGGTGCGGTGCGACGGTGGTTTCGGTGCGATTCGTCCGGCCATCGCACCATATTCTCACAAGTCGAATGGGTCGTACACCTCATGAGCCTCACTAGCCAAATACCGAAAACAGACCTATGGAGGATTCACTCACCGACGGCCGCAACGTGGCGACTATTCGGCGCGCTGAACTACCTCCGCTTCCGCCCCCACTCACGCCCCGGGCCCCCGAACCGGTCGACTCAATCGAGCGACTTTCGCCCACAGGAATGGAGTCGCTGGAGGGAAATGTCAGACAGGACGCGCCGCTCACCACCGCGGTGGCGACGAACGCACCAGCGGCAGCGCTCGCACCTCCCGGTGGAGCTGTATCGGCAAGTCCAAAGAAGAGTTCGGACCTAAGGCCCATACTCTTGGCTCTCGCAGCGTTGTTGGTCGTAGGTGGTATTGGGTATTTCGTGACCCAGCAATTAGGTGGTACTTCGATCGTTTCTGATCTCGAGAGCGGCGAATGTATCGAGAACTTCTTCGACAGCGATGAGGCTGGTTCGTTCGTAGAGATCTTTGTGGTCTCGACCGTCGACTGTTCAGAGCCCCATGCCTACGAGGTCTTCACGACCACCGCAGGGTTGTTTCCCAACGACACCTACCCCGGGATCCAAGAGTCTTTCGCTATTGGCCAGGACTTCTGCTTGAACGAGTACGTCGCGTTCATCGGCGGCGGTCCCGAGAACCTGTCGACGTGGGATGTGTGGACTTTCGTACCGCCCGAGGATGCCTGGGGCGGCGATCGTTCCGTGCAGTGCCTCGTCGGCGACTTCGAGCAGACCACCCGCTTCGAAGGCACGCTACAAAACGCCGCCACTCGCTAGAGGTGAGCGATGAGCTCATTCAGGTTGGTGAGGACTGTCGTGTGTTCGGGATACTGCTCGGGCTGACCGTCGGCTGAGGTATCGAGGGCGAACACGGTCATGCCAGCAGCGTGTGCTGCTTGGAGGCCCGTTGCACTGTCTTCGACCACCGCGCACCGCTCGGGAGGTACGCCGAGGAGTTTGGCCGCGTGCAAGAAGATGTCTGGGGCTGGTTTCCACACTTCGATGTCATAGGCGCTGACGATGTGTCGAGGTGCAAAAAAGCGTGTGAGATCGGCCGAATCTAGACACATTTCCATCTTGGCTGTCGGAGCGTTGGAAGCGACCGCCATCGCCATATCAACAGCAGCGAGGTGTGTGAGCAGTTCGGTCGCGCCCGGCATCTCATCGATGCCAGCTTCGATCATGACGGTTTGTTTCGCCCGGAACGTCTCGATGAAGTCATCGGGCACGGGCGAGCCAGCTCGGGCTGCGATTTCGTCGAAAACCGTCTGCAGGTGAGAGCCGGTAAATCGTTCGACGTCGCCGTCACGAATGTCGGCGCCATGGTCGATCGCCATCTCCATCAGGACGGCAAGGGTGACGTGTTCAGAGTCGACGAGCGTGCCGTCGTTGTCGAAAATTACCGCATCAAAGTTTGCCATTAGGACCGCATCACTGCGGCTGTAGCATCCCAGATCGGTTCGGTTTGCAGCGTGGCATCGCGCATCACCCCGAGGATCTCGATCTGCCATCCTGACGTCGAAGCGGCGTGCTCGGCGGGAACGTAGCCCATCGCTACAGAAACGTCACTGTGGTGGGCGTAGCCGCCTGATGTGACCCATCCAACGACCTCGCCATCGCGCCACACTGGCTCGTCGCCAATGACATCGGCATGCTTCTCGTTCCCTTCCCCGCGCCCAGCAGGCACGTCGACAGTCCACGTACAAAGCTTGCGCGCTGGTCCGTCAGCGTCAATCTTGGCGAGGGCCTCTTTGCCAATGAAATCCTTGCTGAGGTCGATGAACCGGCCAAGGTTCGCTTCGAACGGGTCATAGATCGGGCGGTACTCGCGAGCCCACGAGCCAAAGCTCTTCTCGAGTCGCAGCGAGTCGAGCGCCTTCGAACCAAAGAGCGTGATGTCGAGGTCGGCTCCGGCTTCCATGAGCGTGTTGAACACATAGCGCTGGTAACTCGCCGGCATCCAGAACTCGTAGCCGAGGTCGCCCGAGAACGTGACCCGGCCGCACAACACCTTCGCCCAGCCAAGTTCGAGCTCGCGAAAGCCCATAAAGCGGAACGCCTCGTTCGAGACATCGTCGTTCGTGAGACGCGACAGGAGCTCTCGGCTCTGCGGCCCAGCGATGGACAGCCCGCACATCTCATAGCCGAGCGAACGGTAGGACACGGTGCCGTCGGTCGGAAGGAGCGACTCGAAGTAGCGCTGGTAGTAGCGGGTCGCCACACCAGAGCCAAACATATAGAACCGCTCGCCATCGGCGGTCGTGTTTCCTGTGGCTCCGGCCGTAACGGTGGTGTGTGGCCCTTCGGGTTCGCCCGGCGTCGCAGCGAGACATGCGACCGTGAGATCGCCAATGAGCTTGCCGTTGTGGTTGGTCATGGGAGTGAGCGACATCCGCCCCGGCTTCGGTATGCGGCCGGCGAGGGTGTGGTCGAGGAACGCTCGGGCGCCCGGGCCGCTGAAGGTGAACTTCGAAAAGCCCGTGGTGTCCATCAGGCCGACGCTGGTTCGCACCGCCAGGGTTTCGGCTCGAACCTGGTCCCATGCATTGCTGCGATAGAAGGTGACATCTTCGGTCGGTTCTTTACCTTCAGCCTGGAACCATTGCGCCGATTCGAGACCGTAGCTGTTACCAAACACTGCGTTCGCATCCCGGAGCTGATCGTAGATCGGGGTGGTCTGCAGGTTCCGTCCTTCGGGAAGGAACTCGTTGGGGAACGTGATGCGGAAGCGGCGGCCGTAGTTCTCGCGCACCTTGGCGTTGGTGAACGACATCGTGTTGAAGTCGCCGAAGCGGGCAATGTCCATGCCCCAGATGTCGTGGCCGGGGTCGCCCTCGGTCATCCAGTTCGCAAGGGCAAGGCCGACGCCTCCGCCTTGGGACAGCCCCGCCATGATAGCGGTTGCCGACCAGTAGCCGGGCAGGCCCCGAACCGGCCCAAGGCACGGGTTGCCATCGGGGCTGAACACGAACGGGCCGTTCACGACCGACCGGATTCCGGCATCGGCGAAGATCGGAAAGTGCTCGAAGCCTTGCTGGAGTTGCGGGGCGAGGTGTTCGAGGTCGGGGGCGAGCAGCTGCATGCCGAATTCCCACGGGGTTTGGGTGGGCGACCACGGAATGCCGTTCGGCTCGTACGTGCCGAGGAGTAGCCCGCCCGCTTCTTGGCGCATGTAGATCTCGCCGCCGAAGTCCACGGCGTGAAGTACCTCTTTGCCAGTGCTCGCGTTGATCTCGGCGACCTGGGGGAGGTCTTCGGTGAGGATGTACTGATGTGCCATTGCGAGGATCGGCAGTTCGAGTCCGACCATGCGGCCGACCTCGCGACCCCAGAGTCCGCCCGCGTTCACGACATGCTCGCAGTGGATTTCTTCGAGGTCCTCGCCGGTCGAGGTCTTGATCGTCTGGATATTCCAGCCGCCGTCGGCCGCTCGAGACATCGACCGAGCCCACGTGTCTCGGTAGATCTCGGCGCCGTTCATGCGAGCAGCCTTTGCATACGCGTGGGTTACGCCGGTCGGGTCGACATGGCCTTCGTGGGCGTCCCACATGGCCCCGACGAAATATTGCTCGTCGAAGATGGGGTGCAGCTCCTTCGCCTCCGCCACCGAAATCAGTTCGGTGTCCATGCCGAGGTAGCGGCCCTTGGCGTGGGTGGCTCGAAGCCAATCTGCTCGTTCGGGCGTGTCTGCCAACATGACGCCACCGGTGATGTGAATCCCGCAGTCTTGGCCTGAGATCTCCTCGATCTCTTTGTACAACTCAATCGTGTACTGCTGGAGCTTCGCGACGTTCGGATCGCCGTTCAGTGTGTGCATTCCGCCCGCCGAATGCCACGTCGAACCAGCGGTCAATTCGGTGCGCTCGAGCAGCACCACATCGGTCCAACCGTTCTTCGTCAAGTGATAGAGAATCGAGGCTCCAACAACACCGCCGCCGATGACTACAACCTGAGTATTCGTTTTCATTTCGTGAGAATAGTGACGAAGGCCGTTCGCTCGCACTATCGGGTGCAACGTCGCTGGAGGCGAGGCACCACCTGAGCGGCGGTGTTTAGCGGCGTCCGTCTTGAATTGCCGAGACCGAGAACTGGTCCTCGTCGAAGAAGGAACGAAGTTGGCGGGCAACAACGCCGTCTCCAGGACGCCGCCTCGACAGCAGTTTCGCAAGCTGGACACAACCCAAGATGTTCCCGGCGAGCCGATCGGGTTTTGCTTCGATCCTCTTTGTATCGAAGGCCGTCGTTGTTTCGCTGACGATCACGTTGCGGGTGTGTCGGCAGTCGAGCAGCGTCGAGATGACCTCGCGTCGAGCGTCGGTGAGGAATGCTCGTGCGGTCTCGACGGTGTCGGTGTCGATGATCGCCATCTTGTCGAAGGGTTTGTGGCCGACCTCGACGTCGTTCACAGCAATGATGGATCGTAGGATGCCGATCCGGCGGATCGCACGTTCGCGTCCGATCCGAATTGGCGCGCCGAGCGAAGGGTAGGTGACCGAGTAGTAGGTGTTTGCCGGCGGGGAGCCCTCTCGATCGTCCGAGCAGGTCACGCGAATTCCGAAGCCGTCGATCGTTCCGGCGATGACCGGTGGTTTCGAAACCGTCCCGGCCGTGTAGGTGAGGCCGAGTTCGGTCGCGACGATTTCCCACGCCTGCTGTTGGTCCTCGCCGATCGGTCGCCAGGCCCTGGCGTTCATGGTCGAGCTCATTTGCGATTTGTGAAGATCACGGGGGTTAATTCGCGGCGTCGTCTGACACGAGTCGAGGACCCCAAACCACGGCGTCTTCTCCGCCGTCGGTTTCGAGGGCTACGCCAGGAGGGGCCATGAAGACCTTCTCGCCAGCTTCCATGATTTCGGCGACATCGACGACGAGTTCGATGTTTGAAACGAGTTGGCCTGGCTGCCACGAGGTCTGGGTGAAGGTGACGTCGAGCATTTCTTGGTCGATTTCGCCGAGCGTAAATGCGGACTGGAGCCAAAGAAGAGCGTTGCGGCGCGCTGGGGTCAGGTAGTCCCGTACCTGTTCGGGTGCACGACTCGACACTTCGACTTGGCTGTCGAAGAGATCGTCGCCGGTAACGAAGCGGTCATCGTTGCGCTCTGACGGGTTGGGTTGGGTAGCTGCGAACGAGTCCAAACCACTGCGATAGTTGACGACGATTTCGATGCCAGACTCGAGTTGTTCAACCGATACCCAGTGTCCGCCGACCGTTCCGCGGGCCGATGCTTTCGCGGCCGTAGTCCATGGCGACATCTCGAGGTCGAGGGCCTTGGCGACCGCTATCCAGTCGCTCTTCGAGGTGTTCACCGACGATGTTGATTTAGCGATGCGCTCAAGTCGCATTTCGGCCACGGTAAGGATCGAAATGAGCGCGAGTGCGGTCACAAAGATCAGGATGAGGGCCAAGGTCATACCGTGGTATCGGTGCCAGAAATAGCGAAGTAAAGCTGTTTTTGTCACCTAGTGTGAGAAACGGCTACTGAAATATCCCCAAACGCGTAACTATCCCAAACGCCGAACTAGATGGCGTGGGCTCGAAGGTCGCCGATATCGATCCATTCGAGGGCATTGGCCGAGGTCGCCTCGAGAATGACCTGTGGCGCCTTCCCCGCTTCGAGGGCCTCGACCCAACGAGGAGCGCAAACGCACCAACGATCGCCGGCTTTGAGGCCAGCGAATCCGTATTCAGGGCGAGGCGTGCTCAGGTCGTTACCCATCTCCTTTGAGAAGGTGAGGAATGCGTCGGTGACGACGGCACAAACCGTATGGAAGCCGCCGTCTGAGGGGTGCACCTCGCAGCACCCATTTCGCGTGAAACCGGTGAGCGGGTCCATGCTGCACACCTCGAGTTCTCCACCGAGAACGTTCTTTGCCATACCGTCAAGTGTGCCGCCCGACACGCCGATTTACACGCTGGCTAAACCCGGCGCGAACCAAAGTTCTGTCAGTGCCGCCATCTACAGTTCGTCACGTGAAGTTCGTACACGCCTCCGCTGGCCATTCGTCGACGCTCGCAGTGAGTAACGCAATTGCCCAAGCGAAGGGCGATGAGCCGCTGCGGCCGGTTCGAGTCATCGTGTCGTCGAACCTCGCTGGCCTGTCGCTGCGTCGTGTTCTGGGTGCGACCAAACGCGCATCTGGCGCGGGCATTGCAAATGTGAACTTCTCGACCCCGTTCCAATTCGCGTCGCTGCTCGCCGGCCCGTCGCTGGCGATGAGCGGCCTTCGTCCGCTGACCACCTCGGTGCTCGCTGCCGCGGTGCGACATGTTTTGAGCGTCGATCCTGGGCGCTTTGGTTCGGTCGCGAAACATGTGGCGACCGAGACCGCGCTCATTCGTGCCTATGGCGAGATCACCGAAATGCCGCCCGCTCAGCGCGCTGGCCTCGCGGCGTCCTCGACCGAGCGCACCCAAGACCTCCTTCGCTTTGTGTCTGCGGTCGATGCACACCTCCGCTCGGGTACGGGAGCGGGGTATCACGATGAGTACACGGTTCTCCAAACTGCGTTGCGCGCTGCTGGGCAACCGACCGGGCCAGCCGAGCGCAATGACCGGCTCGTTTTCGTCGGTCCATTCACCCAGGGCATTGCCACCATCGAGTTTCTCCGGGATCTCGTCAACACCACGCTGCCAAATGGCGACGGGCGCGAGCCGGTGGCGGTGTGGTCCATGACCGGTGACGACGAGGTCGATGCTGTTGGCCTTGAACAAGCGGCGAGCATCTTTGGGCCACAGCTGGCTACCGCTTTGCCAATAGCGGCCGATTCGCCGTTGCCTGAGTTCGCCATTCCGGTGCCTACAGCCCTGGTGCCCACCGCAGACAGCGACGAGGAGGTGCGCGAGGTCGTCCGTTCGATTCTGGTCGCGGCCGATGCTGGTACTCGCTTCGACCGTATGGCGATCTTCGTTCCGACGGCCAACCCGTACTTACGCACGGTTCGCGAACAACTCGATCGGGCCAACATTCCATCGGCTGGGCCCGAGTACCGGACGCTCGCCTATTCGATGACCGGACGCCTGCTCACCTCGTTGCTTGCGCTCGCCGATGCTTCGGGATCGCTGCCGCCCGCAAAGGCGTTCTCTCGCGAAACCGTGATGGCGCTGGTGAGTGCCGCGCCGCTGCGTGGCCCCGATGGCAAGCCGTTGCGAAGCGGGCCGTGGGAGAACATCTCACGCAAGGCTGGTGTCGTTTCGGGGCTCGACGGCTGGGCCGAGTCGCTCGACGTTCACGTCGCGTCGATAACCAAGCGCATCGAGGACACGCCCGAGGCCGCCGAAGCCTTTGTTTCCACCCTTCGCCGGGAACAAGCTGCAACGCTGTCAATGGCAAGCTTTGTCTCATGGCTCGGAGAACTCACATCGCCGGCGTCGATCGGTCGGACGTGGAACGAACGGTCCGAGTGGCTTCGGTCATCGATCAACGCGCTTCTCCCGCCCGAGAACAAGCGCAGCGGTTGGCCCGAGTCCGAAACCGAGGCGGCACAACGCATCGACAAGATTCTCAGTCGTGTCGCTACTTTGGACGAGGTCGAGCCAAACCTCACCTCGTCGAGCTTCGCTCGGGCAATCCAGCTCGAACTCGACGTCCCGGCGGGTCGCCGAGGACGGTTCGGAACCGGCGTGCTTGTGGCCCCGTTGTCGTCTGCGGTCGGTCTCGACCTCGACGTCATCTACGTGCTCGGCCTGGCCGAGGGTGTGTGTCCACGACCGATTCGTGAAGACACGCTCATCTCCGATGATGAGCGCAAGCTCACAAGTGGCGGGCTTCCCACGAGAGCCGAGCTGAACCTGCGCGAACGAGCGCGTTATCTCCATGCGATTGCGAGCGGTTCGACCGGTTCGACGCTCGTGATGCCGATGGGCGACCATCGCGAGGGAACCGAGTTCACCGTCTCTCGGTGGTGGATCGAAGCAATGCGGGCAATGGCAGGCAGCGACGGCGTCGAACTTCCCGATGACGAAGTCATCACCTCCCAGAACTGGAAGGACGTCACTGAGCTCGTCGGCCAGCGTCGCGGGTCCTTCCAGGAGAGTTTGGGTCGGGCGATTTCGGAAGGACTCGTAACTTCTGCGGCCGACCTCCAGCTGCATGCGATTCACGCCCGGCGCGAGTTCGGAACAGATGTTGGTGATGATGCGCTTGCCGGACCCGTCAGACGAGGACTCGAAATGCTCGAATCGAGACTCGACGGATTCAATCGGTTTACCGGCGATTTGGGCGGAGCTGCCATTGCGTCGCCGACTGAAGGGGGCAACGCAATAAGCCCGACTCGGCTTGAAACGTGGGCCGGGTGCCCTCGCCGATACTTCCTCGGCCATGTGCTCGGCCTTGGCGAAATCGAACGGCCCGAGGCAATCCACGACATGAGTGCGCTCGATCGAGGCAGCCTCGTGCACGCGATCTTGGAGGACTTCATTGCCGATTCGCTCCCGCCGAGCGAGGCCGCAATAACCAACCCGAGCCAGCCGTGGACGGCCGATGATCGCGATCGCCTGTTCGCGTTCGCCGAGAAGCACTTCGATGAATACGAGCGCCTCAACCGAACCGGGAAGCCACTCTTGTGGTCGATTAAGAAGCAAGTGATCCTGAACGACCTGGCGACGTTCCTTCGGCGCGATGAAGACTTGCGGGCCGAGAAACAGATGGTCCCGGCGAGCGTCGAGATGCCATTCGGGCTTGTCGAGCGTTTCGGGCATTCGAAAGATGCTGCGATGGTCGAATTGCCGAACGGACGCACGCTTGGGTTGCGAGGCCTCATCGATCGCGTCGACACGCGCCAAGCGAACGGCGCTCCAGTCGTGATCGATTACAAGACGTCGAAGAAGACGTCGCAGAACTCCTTCGATGAAGACCCTGTCCTCGGCGGCACAAAGTTGCAGTTGGGCGCCTACGCCTATGCGGCGAAGCAGGCATTCGATTCCGAAGAGGCCGAGGCGTATTACTGGTACGCGACGAGCAAGGGCGAGTTTGCTACTGCCGGGTACCGATGGGGCACCGAACAAGACGATCGTTTTCTCAGCGCGATTACGACGATCATCGACGGCATCGAGGCCGGCCAGTTTCCGCCGAACCCTGGTGAGTACAAGAGCCACTTCAATACCCACGAGAACTGCACGTACTGTGACTTCTCGAGTATCTGCCCGGTCGATCGAGGAACCGAGTTTGAACGTGCTGTCGAGTCGGGGCGGCTGGTCGACTACCTCGCAATGACCGTCCCGCCGTCTGAAGTGGAGGACGAAGGGAATGGTCCATTGTGAGTGATAACTTCGACGCCCTGATTGCCCAAGATGAAGCAGCGAGGGCCAGCGTTGCAAACGACTTGTCGAGGACGCTTTTCGTCGAGGCCGGTGCTGGTACGGGCAAGACCACGGCGCTCGTTGGTCGCATAGTTAACTTGGTTGTTTCCGCCGACGAACAGTCGCGCCGCTCACTCAGCCAAATCGCGGCAATTACGTTTACGAAGGCTGCAGCTGCCGAGTTGCGCGAACGCATTCGACTGAAGTTTGAATCGCAGTTGACCCAAGCGCGTAGAGATGGCGATCAGGTGATGGTCAGCCGGTGCGAGCAAGCACTAGCCGACGCCGACATCGCTGCGATTCAAACCCTCCATGGGTTTGCGTACCGGCTGCTATCAGAGCATCCGGTTGAGGTCGGTATCCCTCCCCGAATCGAGCTCGTCGATGATGTCGAAAGCCAGCTCGCGTTTGAGGCTCGCTGGTCGGCCTTTCTCGACACGCTCTACGACGATGCCGAACTCGAAGAGTTCATCATTCGTGCGGCGATTCTCGGCGTGGATCTCGCCGGAAAATATATGCGGACGGTGGCCCACGCATTCGACCAGAACTGGGATCGCCTAATCGGGGTTGAATCGCGCGGCGATCGTCCAATGCCGCTCAACTTCGACGGCGTTCGCGAGGCGGTCTTTGCGATCCAATCACTCGATCTTCCTGACAATCCAACCGACTCGCTCGTAAAGAAGATCGTCTCGGCCCAAGAGGTCTTTCAACGATTTAACGACGCGTCTTCTGAGCACGAGAAATTGCGGGTGGTCAA
>CALHXU010000265.1 GCA_938040365.1 uncultured Acidimicrobiales bacterium | reverse complement strand
GCCCGAGATCAGCGACTCGAGCGCGAGCGCAACCTTCTTGGCTGGAACAAAGTTGTCGCGCATCGGCATCGACATGCTGAGGTCGAGCATCAGCACAGTCGAGGTTCGCGTCGTCCGTTCGGTGCGCTCGACTTCGAAGTCCTCAGGCGTGAGCTGCACGGGGCTTCCTCCACCCGTGCGGCGGATGGCATTTCGCATCGTTCGTTCGATGTTGAGGGTGAACGGGTCGCCGAACTCGTAGGGCTTGGTCTCGAAGTTTCGCTGGTGCCCTACGCCCGAGACCGACACGTTGTGACGGCCGAGGCGGTCGGCGCTGAGCTTGGTGTAGAGATCTTCGAGAACGTTCTGGCCGAGTTTGCGCAGGGCCCGAGGGGTTAGCTCGAGCACGCCACCTTTGTTGTTGATCAGCCCGGCTTGCTCGAGCATTTTGGTGAACTCAGCCATCTGTTCCATCGACCGAGCAGTGTCGTCGCCCAGCAATTCGGCAGCTCGCTCGAAGTCGATCTCGGCGAGCGCTCCCGGGTTCGTGACGCCTTTGAGCATCTGTTCGATCTGGTCGAGGTCGCCGAGGTCCGACATGAGGTCCATGGCTTGACCAAAGCCGAGTGGATCCGAACCGGTCGTGTCGTAGCTCTCCCCCCAGTTCATGTCCGGGAACATCGCTTGGAGGTTGCCGCCGAGTTGGCCCATCTGGAACTGCAGGTCCATGTCGGCCATGAGCTGTTCGGAGAGCTGCTGGAGCTGTGCTCGTTGCTCGGGAGTCATCGAGGCGAGCATCGCTTGCGCGGCCGCCATTCGAGCAGCCATGTTTTCGAGCAGCTCGTCGAGCGTTTCTGGGTTCTCGGGAAAGAAGTCCCCGAATTCGTCCATGAAGCCATCGAAGTCGGGTTCGATGCCGTTCTCGCGCTGCTCGATCATCTCGTTCAGGCCGGCCATCATGTCAGCCATGCGCGCCATGTCTTCTGGCGTCATTGACTGCATTGCCTCGCTCATGCCATCGACGGTCTGTTGCATGAGCTGACTGCGGAGTTCATCGAGCAGTTCGTCGAAGTCTTGCTGGGCTTTCTTCGACGTGAAGTCGTAGTTCTGCAACGCCTCGACCTGACCGGGTAGCGATGGCGGCAACATGTCGAGGGCGAGGTTGCGTTCGACCTTGGCTGCAGCGTCACGGTCTGCCTGTGCCTGATCGTCACCGCCAGCGGAGTACTCGGCTTGGGCGGTCAGGTTGTCTCGCTCGGCTTGGACGATGTCGCGGAGCTTGCCAGCAATGTCTTCGAACACGCCGCCGACATCGCCAGAGTCGAGCATTTCTTGTCGCCGTTCGGCGAGTCGTTCCATCATCTCTCGCAAGCCGGCCATTCGTTCGCCGTCGAGGTCGAAGCCCTCTTGCAGCAGGTTGCGAAGCGCTGCGTTGAGGTCGCCGTGGTAGGCAAGATCATCGGTCATCTGCGCGAACAGGTCGTCTGCGGTCATGTCGTAGTCGGCCTGGGTTCCGTCCCATGCCGAATAGGTAAAGCGCTGCTGACGGCGACGGCGACGACGGAAGACCATGACCGGACTGTATCGGACTCTCGCTGGGGAGTACGGGCGCAGCTGAAAACGCGAGAGGGGCCCTGCCAGTAGGCAGGGCCCCTCTCGATCGTGAGTTACATCTCGGTGTTGTTATTGAACAACGAACTCGATGCGACGGCTGGCTTCTTTGTCCTCGACGCCATCGACGAGGATGAGTTGGCTCTCGCCAAAGCCCCGGGCGGTGAAGCGATCACCGTCGAGGCCTGCGTCGATGAGGAACTGACGAACCGAATCGGCTCGTGCCTGGCTGAGCTCATCGTTCAGCTCGTCGCTGCCATCGCTGTCGGTGTGACCTTCGATGACTGCGTTGACGGTGTCGTTCTCGGTGAAGAAGTCAACCGCACGTCCAAGCGTCGCTTGTCCAGCTGGCGTGATCGTCGACTGAGCGGGATCAAACTCGATGTTCTCGAGTTGGAGCACCTGGTTGATCGTCGGAGGATCGAGCACCGTATCGATGATGTGGACAACACCGTTGTCTGCGTCGAAGTCGGTGCTTGTTACGACCGACGTTCCGTTGAGGACAACCTGTCCGTCGACCACGGTGACCTCGAGTGGGAGGCCGGTGCGGGTCGTGAGCGTCTCGCCATCGAGTGCAACCAAGTCTGCTGCGAGCAGTGGCTCTTCGAGGAAGTGATAACCAACGAGGGCAGCCGCAGCGTTTGGATCGGCGGACAGGCCGGCGATCGCTTCTGGGCCGAGGGCGCCGAGCGCAGCATCAGACGGTGCGAACAGGGTTCGCATGATCTCGTTGCCATCAGCGTCTTCGAGAGCTTCGAGGTCGGCTTGGAGGCCGAGTGCGCCACCGATGACTGCAAACTGTGTTGCTTCGCCCGACCCGTTGAGCGCATCCCACATCGTGGTCGGCTCGGCGGGAGGTGCCTCGGTCGTGGTCGTCGTCTCCTCGACTGGAGCTTCGGTCGTGGTCGTTGTGGCCACGGGCTCTTCCTCGACCTCTGCTTCGACGAAGGTCACTTCTTCCTCGTCGAGCACTGCATCTTCGTCAAAGTCGGCGAGTGCAGCGGCGGCAATTCCGGCGAGCGCGGTCTTTGCAGCGTTGCTACTAACTTCGCCTTCCAAGAAGACGTCGTCGCCGTTCGAGCTGCAGGTCACGTCTGAGACGTCGTCCTGATCGATGGATTCGTCATCTTCGATCGCCTCGAGAATCGCGGTGCATGCGGGGTTGAGTTCTTCGAGCTCTTCGGCGGACGCATCGTCGTCGAGTGGAATTGCCTCAGTTGCGAGGATCTCTTCGTCACCAAATCCGAGGAACGCCCAAAGGCCGCCGCCAAACAGCATGAAGGCAGCAACGATGAGGCCGAGGATCATGATCTGGTTCGTTCCCGATACCGGAGCGGCGGCGATCAGCTTTTCGTCGTCGTCTCGATCGTTGTCGAAGAAGCCACCCCCTCCGCCAGAGCCTCCAGAACCACCGGAGCCTCCAGAACCGCCAGCGCCTCCGCCAGTTACGCCACCACCAGATACTTGGGTGGCCGCACCGGTTACCGCAGCGCCAGCTGCGCTAGCACCGTCTTGAATACTTCCTGTGACAGCGCCTGCGCCATCACTTACCGACCCAGTAACCGCTGCGCTTGCCGCAGCACCACCAGCGACTACGCCGCCAGCAGCGCCGGTCACTCCACCGGCAGCGCCAGAAACAGCGCCAGTCACTCCACCAGCAGCACCAGAAACCGCGTCCTTCGCAGAACCAGCAGCTCCAGTCACTCCACCAGCAGCGCCAGAAACCGCGTCCTTCGCAGAACCAGCAGCGCCACTCGCCGCAGCAGCAGCTCCACCAGCAGCGCCAGTCACTCCACCAGCAACACCAGAAGCAGCGCCAGTCACTCCACCAGCAGCACCGGAAGCAGCATCTTTCGCGCCAGAAACCGCGTCACCAGCAGCGCCGGTCACTCCACCGGCAGCGCCAGAAGCGGCGTCCTTGGCTGAACTCGCAGCGTCTTTTGCGCCAGAAACCGCGTCACCCGCGGCGTCTTTCGCTGAAGCGGCAGCATCTTTGGCTTTACCAAAGACGCCCTTTGCGAGGGAAGCAGCTCCACCTGCAGCGGCTGCGCCGCCAGCAAGTTTGCCCTTGTCGGTCCCTTCCTCATCGTCAGCGTCGACCGGATCGTTCTCATTCATGCAAGTTCGCCCATGTGTTGGAAGTGTTCAATCGTCCTGACGCACGAGCAATGCATTTGGTCGCGCGGACTTTCACACCCGAAATTTAACGAGACCTTAGCTGAAGCGGCCACCCGTGCTTGAGAATCTCGTTTTTCATTCCTCGGCGGACGAAATTATCGGCGCGCAGAACGCAAATAACGACGAGGTCGATCGCGTTCGCCGAGTAACGACAACTGCAACGGCAAACGCGTCTATCGAAGCGTCTCGTACGGGTCGTGCGGATCTGTCGGCGCTCGTTGCAGCTCCACCACCGTGCCCAGTTCCAACGGAACGGCATGTGCAACAAAGAGCGACGCCACGATCAAGTCTTCATAGGACCATCCGGTCGAATCAAAGATCGTTTGTTGGCTCCGCAGTGCATGCCAGTCGCGCTCCAAGATCTCGGCCATGTCCGGGCCAAGTTCGCTCGCATTGAGGTGTTGCGCTTCCCCTTCAGCGAGGCACTGTTCAATAACGTCAGGAATCACAACAACGTCAGGGTTCCGAACGTAGCTCTCGGGAAGTTCGGTCTTGCCCGGAAAGTCCGCCCCTATGGCGTTGATGTGGAGGTGTTCGGGCGCATGATCCAAGGTGACGACCGGCCCATGCCCTGGTTCAACCGAGGTGGCGGTAACCAGCACGTCGAGGTCGGCAATCACTTCGTCAAACTCGGTGTGCGTCGTGACCTCGGGAGCCACAATTGCTTCGGGCAGTCGACCGGCCAAACTCTCCGCCGTCGATTGGTCGACGTCGGTGACGATAAGGCGTTCAATTTTTCGAACTCGACTAATGGCGTGAATCTGGGTGACTGCTTGCGCGCCGCACCCAACGACTCCGAGCGTGATCGGACCTTCTTTCGCCACGGCTTGGGTAATCACCGCTGATGCAGCCCCGGTTCGCAAGGCCGTGAGGAGCGTGGCCTCGGTGAGTGCGACCAGCCCGCCGGTGTTCGTATCGTAGAGCGACGTTGTTGCGAGCACGCTTGGCAACCCACGCTCGACAGGGTTTTGCGGGTGATATCCAACGGTCTTTACCGACACGACGTCGCCCACGACCATCGTTGGCATCCACTCGATCAAGCCGTGTTCGGGAGTGTCGTAGTTAAAGCCAGTCCGAATCTTGTGTTCGATGGCCGTTGGATCAAACCTGCCGATGTCGAACGCGAGCTGTCGAATGAGCTCGTCGAGAAAGAAGTCGACGCCGACGTTCTCCAGCACAGCAGCGAGGTCGTCAACGTCGAGAAGCAACGTCGACAAGTCTTGGGAGCTACTCGAAACATCAGACACACCCTGAGAGTAGGTGTTCGCGCCGGTCAGATTCTTCGGCCGTTCGACCCATACGGATCGGATAGGTTTTTTGCTTTCTCAACGTTCTGGAGTGCGTTGGAAGCCCGAATCGCTCGCGAGCGACCTATGGTTTCGAGATGGCATCAGCGCTCGACAATGCAGAGCTCATCGAGGACCCTGCAGACCCCCGAGTTGCGATCTTCCTTGGGCTACGCGACCACGAGATCCGCCAACAGCGCGAGATGCCCGGCGGTGACGCACATGGTTCGTTCATCGCGGAAGGCGACTTGGTGATCGAACGTGGCGTTGCACACGAGTTCGAGCTCACCTCGGTGCTCGTCTCGGCCAAACGGACGAAGCCGCTTCCAACCGCATGTAACGGCGCGCAGATATTCGCTGCCAACGATGTTGTGCTCACCGAAATTACGGGCCGGCCCAAGCTGCGGGACCCAATCGCTCGATTCCAACGACCGCCGCCAACCGAACCCGAAGCGCTCCTCGAACGGCACCACTCGTTCGCGATTCTCGAGAACGTCAACAACCCGAACAACATGGGCGTCATCATGCGCAACGCAGCGGCGCTCGGCATCGATGCCGTGTTGCTCGACCCAACGTGTTCTGATCCGCTTTATCGTCGCGCTATCCGATCGGCAATGGGTCAGGTCTTTGCACTTCCCCATGCTCGCATCGGACCGCTCCACGAGAGCCTGCCGCTACTCCACGATCACGACATCACAACGATCGCGCTCACACCGGCCGGAGATGTCGAGCTCGCAGATATTGACCTCGCTCCTGACCAGAAGCGAGCGGTATTGCTCGGCGCCGAAGGCCCTGGCCTGACCAACGCGGCGCGACGTGCAGCGAACATCGAGGCGCGAATACCGATGGCAAACAACGTCGATTCGCTCAACGTCGCAAATGCAGCAGCCATTGCCTTCTACGCGCTGGGTCGAACTGCACCAAACGAAACGCTGTAACGGGGCCGAGGCACGGCCACGTCATCGCCGCCTATGCGCCGAGCAGCCCGATGTTTCGTTGCGCCCGAGCGAGAACATCAGATGCGATCGCTTCGGCTTTGTCGGCACCGATTTTGAGCAACCGCTCGGTCTCGGCCGGGTCGGCGGCGAGTTCTTCGTAGCGAGTGCGGATCGGTCGGAGTAGTTCAATAACCGCTTCGGCGGTATCGCCCTTTAGCGGCCCGTACTGGGTGTAGTCCGATGCGAGGTCTTCAGGGTTCTTGCCCGTCGCCGCGCCGAGGATCGACAGCAGGTTCGACACGCCGGGCTTTTCGTCGATGTCGAAGCGCACTTCGCCATCGCTGTCGGTCACGGCCCGCTTGAATTTCTTTTCTACCTTCTTCTCCTCCTCGAGAACCCATATGGTCCCGGGGCTTTCGCCTTCGGACTTCGACATCTTGCGATCCGGGTTTTGTAGGTCCATGACACGAGCGCCCGCGGGAGGGATTCGATGCTCGGGCACGACGAAGGTCTCACCGAAACGCGAGTTGAAACGTTCGGCGATATCTCTCGTGATCTCGATGTGTTGGCGCTGATCGTCGCCGACCGGCACGACGTCGGTGTCGTACAACAAGATGTCGGCCGCCTGCAGCGCCGGGTAGGTAAAGAGCCCGGCGGACACAAACTTGGTGCTGTCGCGGTTCGACTTGTCCTTAAAGGCCGTCATGCGGCTGAGCTCGCCGTAACTGACCGTGCACTCCATCAACCACGCCAGTTGTGGGTGTTGGGGGACGTGGCTTTGCACGAACAACGTCGAGCGCTCCGGATCGATCCCGACCGCCATCAACAATTGCGCGATTGAGAGCGTCTGATTACGGAGTTCGCCGGGATCTTGGGGAAGGGTGAGTGCGTGCAAGTCGACGACGCAATAGACCGCGTCGTGGTCGTCTTGCATCTTCTCCCAATTCACCAACGCACCGAGAAGGTTCCCAAGATGAAGTTCGCCTGATGGTTGGATGCCGCTAAACACTCGTTTCATTCGAATGAGGC
The DNA here is from genome assembly GCA_938040365.1 of uncultured Acidimicrobiales bacterium. Taxonomy (GTDB): domain Bacteria; phylum Actinomycetota; class Acidimicrobiia; order Acidimicrobiales; family SHLQ01; genus SHLQ01. Next base: position 1,269 of record CALHXU010000265.1, on the reverse strand, counting down.
TAGCGACCGAAGAGACTGCGAGTGAGCGTCTTCACCGATAAACCCAAAGACACCTCGGCCCCGAAGCTACGTGAATTCCTCACTGTTCCTGGCGAGACCTTCAACGACACGTCCAGCCCTCACGCTGGCGGCTCACCTAACGGCGGACGCCGCCCGAAACCCCACCTCATCAAGGGACGCTTGCCCTTCAATCAGGCTCATCGTCCAGCCATCTCGAAATTTCCATCACCCACTTATCTCGCTGAGAGTCCCGCATCAGATACGTCGAGTCGAATATCTTCAAATCCTTATCAAAGGAGATTTCAACGTGTTTCGTAGCTTGAATACCCCCACTGTGCACATTCTCAGCGCCTCGAACACGGGATTTGTGTATCCGCCGCCGTCCAAACACCCGGCCATACTCGAGATACTCGCCAACCAACCGGACCCGAAGAGACGACCAATACACGCCGAAGAGAAAAAAAACGGCGGCTGGAAGCACCACTTCTGAGGTAAACGAACCCGTCACGAAGCCATAGGTCATGCCTACCGCTGGCACATAGCAAATTAGGCTCAAGAAAACCTCGCCCGCCAACACCGATAACACACCAAATCGCAACCGCGTCACGTCAGCGGTCATAGGACCACGGCTCCGCACCTTGCGTAGAAATCACATCAGCGACCGCCCCTCCGATCTCCACACCACAGTCAATGTCCAATTCAAACTCGCCCTGTTGAACGTCATTGCGATATTCACACGGCACGTTCCCTGACGGGTTGAAGCGCCCCGGGTGCGGTTCATCGACGTCCACAACCTCCACGTCGTCTGTGTTTCGACAGCGGAAGAACCATCCACAACGAGAGACGCTCGTGGGTGAGTCTCGGATCCCGCTCGGTTCGGGAAGTTCTTCGAGAATCAGGTCTCGTTCGACAACCGCGAGAGCAAGACCGCGTTCAGCGAGCGATGGTGGGCTCGACAAGTTCCACAAGACAACCGCCAGAACCATCAAGCTATTGTTCCCTTCTGGGTTTGTCCACAGAGTACTCACCGCCGCTCATGGCCGAATGTTCGGCGATATAGGGGAAGTTCTTTAGGGCCTGGAGACTCCACACGAAGGCCACATGCATGGATCCTTTGTCACAGTCGTATCGTACATTTGTTCGTATGGCCTCGGAAGTGCAAAACCCCGATATCGCCGCAGCGATCACCGCCGCTGCGACAGGCATCGCCGCGCTACTGAACACAGGCGTACGCCCAGAGAACGCCCGCGACGCCATCACCATGATCCG
>CALHXU010000264.1 GCA_938040365.1 uncultured Acidimicrobiales bacterium | reverse complement strand
CTCAGTCCGGGTTACTCGCGACGCCGGCGGTGAAGTAGGTGCCGATCTTTGGTTGGCCGTGGTAGCGGGCTTCGGTCCATTCGATGTCGAAGCCGGCGCGGTCGATGAGCTCGGCGATGGGCTTGTTGAGGTTGCATCCGTCGGCGATGCGCTGCTGGATGGGGGTAAACCGGTCCTGCCACTTCTTGATGTCGGGGTCGGGGGCTGCGCCGTGTTCAACGAAGTGCAGCTTGCCTCCAGGTTTGATTACCCGCCGTAGTTCGGCGAGGGCCCGATCGTGGTCGGGAATCGTGCACAGTGTGTAGGTGAGCAGGCCGGCGTCGCAGGTGTTGTCGGGAAGTGGAAGGTCTTGGCCGTCGAGGCCAATGAACTCGACCGGGATTGGCGATGCGGCCAGTCGGTCGGCGGCGATCTTTTCGCCGACTACGGCGGGGTCGACGGCGTAGACCTTGGTGACCTCGGGCGGCATGTGTGGAAGGTTGAGCCCGGTGCCAAAGCCCGGTTCGACAACGACGCCCGAGATGCCTTCCATGGCACGTTTGCGCCACTCGGTGATTCGATCGGATTGCATAACCACGTCGATGAGGCGGGGGAGTGCCTCGTGACGCCAGAGCGCTTGGGGAGTTTTCATTACGTTTCCTCGGCTGTGCTCTCAGGATCTTTCGTGGTCTCGTCGCTAACCGTATCGTCCCCAGCGGTTTCGTTTTCGGCGGCGAGGGCTTCGTCGAGTTCGTCTTCCTCGCGCTTTGGCAGGGTTGCCGGTGTTGACCGAGGAGTTGATCGACGCTCATGTTCTGCGCTGAGGCGGGTGAGTGGGCCTTCCTCGATCGCGTAGCGTTCGCCGCTCGCGCTGATGATGCCCTGTGTTGTTGCAGCGGCGGGAAGTGCGAGTAGCGCGCCAACGGGGCCGAGAACTGCTGCGCCTGCCAGGACCGAACCGAACGAGATGGCGGGGTGAATCTTGAGGGTCTTTGAGTCGATGCGCGGGCCAAAGCCGTAGTTCTCGATCTGCTGGTAGGCAAGGAGGAAGAGCAGGGCCCAGAGTGCTCGGGTGGGCGACTCGAGGAGGGTGAGGATGACGGGTAACGCGCCAGCGATGTAGACGCCGACGACTGGCACGAATTGGCTGACGACGCCGACCCAAACGCCGAGCGCGAGTGGGAATGGGACGTCGATGATGCTGAATGCAATCCATGTGCTCAGCGAGGAGATGAATGCGAGCAAGGTGCGCGAGAGGATGTATCCGCCCGTCTTTTGGATGGCGAGATCCCAAATGCCGAGCACTCGTCGTTGACGCTCTGGCTTGAGGCGAGTGCAGATGGTTCGGCGGAGTCGGGGCCCATCGGCGGTGAGGTAGTAGGTGAAGAGCGCGATGGTGAAGATGTCGAAGATCACGCCGACGAGGGTGGCGCCGAGGCTAAATGCGTTGTCGGCCATGGAGGTGAGTTGTTCGCCGAGGCCGTCATCGGAGAGGAACTGATCCCGTGCACCGTCGAGGGTGATCGACTCATCGATATTGTCTTGCAACCACGTTTCTGCCTGGTCGATAAAGACCGGTGCATCGTCGACGAGGCCGGTGAGCTGTTCGGCGAGCACGCTGCCGACAATCCAGCCAAAGCCCGCGATCAGGAAGAGCGCGAGGATGAACATGATGATGGTGCCGATGCCTCGCCGTATTCCTCGACGCTCGAGCCAGTTCACCGCAGGTTCGAGGGCAAAGGAGAAGAAGAACGAGATGAGCAGCGTGACGAGAAAGCCTTTCAGGCTTTCGAAGAGTTGCCAAAGGACCCACAAGATAACAACGCCCAACCAGAAGATTCCGATTGCTCGCGGAACCCAACGAGGCATGTTGTCCAGCGTGGTCGACTCAGCCGATACCGACTGTTCAGTGGTCATGTCACGACACTAGTTCTCCCTTCTTCGCGCCTGATCGACCATGGCCAAACAGAACATCGGGTGCTCGAGTACATCGATCGGCCTACGTCCTTTGTACCTATCGGAGAGTGGTCGAACGCGTTACTTTGGGTGGTCGGCGGCGGAGATGAGGGAGTCAACGTGGCGAAAAAGGGACTTGGGCGAATTTGGTTTGCTGGTGGCAGGGCACTGTTAATTGTTGGAGGCCTCGTCATGGTCTTCATTGCGATGAACCTGCGCCCAGATCCTGCTGAGGCAGCGAATCCGCCTCCGAACTTTTCTGATGTCCGGATCGCCGATCAGATCTTTTCACCAACGAGTCTGGCAATGGCAGAGGACGGTCGTCTGTTCGTCAACACCGATGCGGGTCAGATTCTGATCATCGAGAACGATCGGCTTCTCGGTACTCCCGCCCTCGACATTCGCAGCCAGGTCGACGACTTTGCTGATCGCGGCCTGTTCAACATGGCATTCGACAACAACTTCGCCCAGAACGGTTTCATCTACGTCGTGTACTCGTTCGATTCGAACGGTGTCGATGATGGCATTGCCGAGACTCGTTTATCGCGCTTCACCATGAACGGCAATCGGGCCTCGAACGAAGTCGTACTCTTCGACGACTTCCCCGATGCCGACGTCGATCTTCACTACGGCGGCTCGATCGAGATGGGACCCGATGGAAGGCTCTACATCGGCGTTGGCGATCATTTGCTTGGCCGAAACGGTCAGGACCGGTCGAACCTTTCGGGTTCGATTCTCCGGCTCAATGCAAACGGATCGATCCCAACGTCGAACCCGTTCTTTGGCGAGTTACAAGGCCCGAGTCGGGCGATCTATGCCTTCGGCGTTCGCAATCCATGGCAGATGGCCCAACACCCAACGAGTGGCGAGATCTTCTTTAGCGACGTTGGTTCAAATTCCTATGAGGAACTCAATGTGCTCGAGCGTGGCGCCAACTATGGCTGGTTCGAGGCTGAGGGGCCAAAGGATCCGGGCGACCCGGCGAGCTTTGTTGATCCGCTGTGGGCGTACCCACACGTCGATGAGAATCCGAATGTGCCGCTCGCTGGCTGTGCGATCGTCGGCGGTGCGTTCTACGAGACGCCAAACCCAACCTTCCCCGCCGAGTTCCGTGGGCAGTACTTCACCGGTGATTTCTGTGAAGGCCATATTGCGGTAGTCAATCCAAATACCGGTGCCGCTACCGAGTTCATGGATGGCTTTAACTTCGGGCTTCTCGATCTTGAGGTGAGTCCAATCAACGGCGACTTGTACTACTTGGACCAGACGTTTAACGATGACAACACCTTCCCTCGCGGCGGCATTGGCAAGATCACCTTTGTCGGCGAGCAGACCGACATCACGATCACATCGCAGCCATCGGATGTCTCGATTGCAACGGGTAGCGACGCGTCGTTCTTCGTCGCAGCGACCGCACCTGGCGACATCTCGTACCAGTGGCTTCGAAACGGCAACCCAATCCCAGGTGCGACAACTTCTCGGCTGACGGTCACAAACGTCGACGGTGGTGACGAGTTCGACAGATTCCGTGTCGATGTATCGAGTGGGGGCGAAACGGTTCGAAGTAATTCCGCAGTTCTGCGCCTCTCAGGAAACACCGCGCCTCGTCCGGTGATCTCGTTCTCGGGTGCTGATGGTGGCTATGAGGCTGGGCAGCAGATTTCGTTCAGTGGTTTTGCGACCGACGCGGAAGACGGGAACATCTCGGGTGGAACGCTTCGTTGGGATGTTCGTCTCAACCATGATGCGCACGACCATGCGTTGGTCGAGGGCTTCATTGGTCGGAATGGCACCTACACCTTGCCGGCTGCGATCGAGACGTCGACAAATGTCTGGATCACGCTGTATCTGACGGCGACCGACTCTGACGGGACATCGACGACGGTGACCCAGCGCATCGATCCCAAGATCGTCACGATAACGGTGGCTTCGGATCCGAGTGGGCTCGACATTGAGTTCGAGGGTCGGGACCGGACCGCGCCCTTTAGCTTTGACAGTGTCGTAGGTATCGACCGCGAGATCGCCGCACCGGCCACCCAAACGTCGGGTGGCGCCACCGTGACGTTCCAGAGTTGGAGTGACGGTCGCGGCCGTGCTGCTGTTCTTACGACGCCATCGACGAGCCGGACGATCACCGCCCGCTACTCCGGTGGTGGTGGCGGTGTTGATTGTGTTGTTGAGGCTTCTGGTAGTGGTGTGCGGTTGTCGTTTGCTGATCGAGCGGGCAATGAGGTTGTTCGAAACAACGATGGTTGGGTGGCGACGGTTGCTGCTGGTGTGACGTCCTATACCGGTCCTGGTGATGTGAATGATGGGTGGTTGATTCGTCGTTCTGGTGTGAATGAGGTTTGCAGCGTTGCCGGTGGTGGCGGTGGCGGTGGTGATTGTGTCGTTGAGGCTTCTGGGAATGGTGTGCGAGTGACGTGGTCAGATCGCGATGGCACCGAGGTGCTCCGCAACAATGACGGATGGGTCGCAAGCCCAGCCGCCGGCGTGACGTCCTATACCGGT
>CALHXU010000263.1 GCA_938040365.1 uncultured Acidimicrobiales bacterium | reverse complement strand
CTCGATTCGCTCGAGCTCGAGTTCCTGCTCGGCGATTGCCTTTGCCTTCTCACCGGCGACTCGCGCCTCTTCTTCAGATGCTCGGGCAATACCGTCAAGTTCAGCGCTGCGAACTCGGAGCAGGTTTCGCTCTTCGACGATCTTGCGCTCGGCCTGAGCCTGGGCGATCTGTGCACGCTGCTGAGAGTCAGCTTCGGCTTGTTCGGCTTCGGCCTGCTTCTCGGCCTCAGTGACACGTGCAGATTTGAGAACATCGGCTGTACGACGACGACCAACTGCATCGAGGTAGCCAACTTCGTCGGTGACGTTTTGGATCTTGAGCACGTCGAGTTCGAGACCGAGCGTCTTGATGTCGTCGTCGGCCTCTTCGATGAGGAACTGGCTGAACTTGAGCCGGTCTTCGTTGACCTCTTCGGGTGTCAACGTTGCGAGCACGCCACGAAGGTTTGCCTCGAGCGTTTCCTTTGCGATCTGTGCGATCGACTGATGTGGAACGTTGAGGAAGCGCTCGACCGAGTTGCCGAGGAGTGAGTCGACGCTCGACACCTTGACGTTTGCAATGCCCTGCACGTTGAGCGGGATTGCGCCCTTCGAGTAAGCGTTGAGAACCGATACCTCGAGCGGGATGTTGTTGAGGTCCATCCACGAGACTTGTTCGAGCAGAGGGATCCGAAAGGTACGCCCGCCCTTGAGCACCCGGTACCCCAATTTGCGCCCGTCGGCTGCCACTTGGCCTCTGCCACCGGAGATGACCGCAACACGGTTCGGCGGACAGATGATGATCAGGCTCTTCGCTACAAATACCGCCGTCAAAATCGCCAGGAGAACGGCAACCGCCACAATTCCAATAATCACCATAAATACTTACCTTCCCGTCTATGTTCACAGTAGAGCGTGCTGATGACTTAGGAAATTCCCCAAGTCGATGGATTTCGATCGAACGCTTTACAAGAGGTCCGGATCGACCGCAACGACGCGAGCAACGCCACCTTCGACATTGACGATCAGCACCTCGTCGCCTCGCTCGAAAGAGAGATCGGGCATGTTGTCGGCGGCGCCGGCGGTGAGCTGCAGGCGTTCGCCTCCGGTATCGAGCGTGACGCGACCGCGCTTGCCACCCTCGATCGGAACACTCACGACTGCAATTCGTCCTTCGAGTTGTTTGTCGGTCATCGAACTATCGGTTTCGCTATTGCGGAGAACGCTAAAGAGCGCCGTGTTGACGCCAGCGGCAAAGATGCCGAGGACGACTGCGAGGATGAGCGTTGTGACAGCCGCGACGCCCAGGGTTGATGAGACGACGCCGACACCACCGAAGAACGCGACGAAAGAGACATACGAGCTGGCTGGTATCCGGCGACGCCAACTGATGTCGCCGAAGCCGCCACTGGCTCCTGACACGTCAACATCGCCGCCGATGTCGGCATCAAAGTCGACGTCGCCACCAATGCCGAGTTCGCCTTCGACATCCCCGCCGCCGAAAGCCAAGAGCGCTAGCAGGGGAATCCCCACTACTGCACAGAAGAGATATACCCCGAACATCTATCCATTGTAGTGCGTCTGACGAATGTGACGCTCACGGGGCCTCGACCGCTACATTCTCATCCATGGCAACGCACTTGGTCGAACACCCGCTCATCAGTGAACGTCTGACTCGGCTTCGTATGCGGTCGACGCCACGGCCGGAGTTTCGTCGGGTTCTCACCGAGCTTTCGAGCTTTGTAATCTACGAAGCGCTTCGCAACGTCGAGACCACCACGATCGATATCGACACCCCGCTCGAACCAACCACCGGAGTGAAGATCACTCAATCGCCGATCCTGGTTCCGGTCATGCGGGCCGGCCTCGGCATGCTCGATGCTGCGCTCGATCTGCTCCCCGACTCTCGGGTGGGCTTCATTGGGCTGAAGCGTGACGAAGACACGCTTCTCCCCCACGCGTACGCAAACACCGTTCCCGATGACCTCGACCAGCGGCCCACGTTGGTGCTCGACCCAATGTTGGCAACTGGCGGTTCGCTTTCGCACACGGTCGATCTTCTCCGGGAGGCAAATGCTGGCGTGATCACGGTGGCGTGTGTGCTCACCTGCCCAGAAGGGGTTGCGCTCATGGATCGCAAACACCCCGATATCGAGATCTATACGTCGTCGATCGATACAGCCCTGAACGAGGTTGGCTTCATCCGGCCGGGCCTTGGCGACGCGGGCGATCGCCTGTTCGGACTTTCCTGATGCTCGACCACGTGTTTGCCGATGCGATCGGCGCCCTCCGATCCGCGCTCGAACTCGCTCTCCTCGAACGTCAGGCTGTCGAAGAGCGCTTCACGACCGACGCCCTGCTGGGCGATACTCGGTGGGAGACCTCGTACAGCATCCCGGGCGAAGGCAACCCACCTCGCGTGCAGGCCGACATGACCTTGCTGTGGCCAACGTGGAGCCAGACCGCGTACCGCAACTGGTACCTCACCGGTGAGCTCAACGACATTCCGGCGATCGAGGCCGAGGTGGTAGCTCGTGCGCAACGCTTGAGCGAACCACCCAATCCCCAAACCGTGCTCGACCTGCTTCCTGAGGAATCGCCGCAGATCGGCACCAACGTGTTGGAGCGAGTCGTCGGCACGACGATCGAAACGAACTTCGGCGCCGACCTCAGCAAAGCCGACTATGCAATCGAGGTCAGCTACGCGGGCATCTTCGAACTGCACGCGGACGTTCTTGCCGACGGCAACCTGCTCGACGAGATCTTTCAAGCAGCCGGCGGCTGGATCTCGAGCACCCTGGTCCTGCTCTCCGACTCGGTCTGA
>CALHXU010000262.1 GCA_938040365.1 uncultured Acidimicrobiales bacterium | reverse complement strand
ATCTTCACAGCAGAGGATGGCAACCAATTTGAGGCCACAGATGCGGCCGTCGCCGAGGACTGCGACAGCTGGCTCTTCTCGGCGGAGGAGCAGCAGCTTCTAGAGCTAGTCGAGGCAGGCAAGTTGACGAGAGAAGAACTCTCCGAGCTCTATCAGCAAGTCAATAGAGGCGAATTCTCCGATTTGGAGAGCGTCCTCGTCAACAACCCCTGAAATCCGGACGTGGCCGTGCCTGTCTCCGATCTGAGTGCGTCGTCGAGCCGAGCGAGGCACACCGTGCGCTCGCCGGGTCAAGGCGAGCCAACACCAATCTCGCTCCGGTGTCGAACGTGTTGATGGTGTCGGTCGCGAATTCGGGCCTCAACCGGGTTGAATCAATGTATCATATGCGACTCATTGAATACCCGCAACCGCACACAACGCCTCATTGGTGATACATTGAAGTCATGACGTGGCTCGTACTGACCGACGATCAGGTGATTGACGAACTCCGAGAGCGATGCCGCTCCGAACGTCTCGCCCAGAACCTCTCCCAAGGAGCCCTCGCCGAACGGGCTGGCCTCTCCCGAGCGACCGTTGCTCGGTTCGAGAACGACTCGAACACTCCTGGCCTCGAAACGCTGGTCGCCATCCTTCGAGCTCTCGGCGGCCTCGAAGCCCTGGAGCAGGTCCTCCCACCCCGACCGATCGATCCACTCTCCCCCGGCACCCCCGACCGGCAACGAGCAACCGCCCGCCAGTTCCGAGTTCGGCCGACGGCCCAGTGGCCTCGCCGCCCCGACGGCGGTGACGAGTAGTGTCCACTCCCCCGATCGTCGAGGTTTGGCTTTGGGACCTCCACATCGCTTCGCTGGCCCAGTCCCTCGACGCGTCCCGGGCGGTGACCTTCCGGTACACCGACGAGTTCCTCTCCACCGGCTACGAGGTCGCACCGATCCTCATGCCGGCGAGCCGTCAGATCTTCACCGACTTCAACCAGAGGGGCGAGACGTTCAAGGGGCTGCCCCCGCTCGTCATTGACTCGCTCCCCGACAAGTTCGGTGAAGCGATCATCAATCAGTGGATCGCCCGCCAGCAACGAACCGAGCCTCTCACCCCGCTCGAACGTCTCTGCTACGTCGGTGCCCGAGGGATGGGGGCTCTCGAGTACCGCCCCGCAACACCCCACCCCGAACTGACCGGCGAAGCGCTCGACGTGCAGCATCTTGTCGAGCTCGCCAACGAAGTGGTCGCCACTCGCGACGGAAAGATGAGTGAGGGGCTCTCCACCGAAAAGGACTTCACACAGATCCTTTCCGTTGGCACATCAGCCGGTGGTGCCCGAGCCAAAGCCGTCATCGCTTTCAACCCGAACACCGAAGAGGTTCGATCCGGTCAAGCCCAGAACCTCCCCGACGGATTCGAGCACTGGCTCCTGAAGTTCGACGGGGTCGACGGCAACCGCGACAACGAGCTCGCCGACCCGCAAGGCTATGGCCGCGTCGAGTACGCCTACTGGCTAATGGCGATCGCCGCTGGCATCGAGATGGAGGAATGCCGGCTGCTCGAAGAGAACGGCCGCGCTCACTTCATGACGAAGCGCTGGGACCGCATCGGAGCCAACGGGAAGGTCCACTACCAGTCGCTATGCGCGATGGGCGGCTACGACTTCAACCAGCCGAGGCGGTACTCGTACGAGGACCTGTTCATGGTGATGCGCCGAATCGGGCTCGGTGTCCCGGAGCAGGTCGAGATGATCCGACGGTGCGTGTTCAACATCGTGCTTCGGAACCAAGACGACCACACGAAGAACTTCGGGTTCTTGTTGGATCAGTCTTCCGACAAGTGGCGCCTGTCGCCTGCGTTTGATGTCACCTGGTCGTTCAACCCGACCGGCCAATGGACCGCGTCGCATCAGCTGACGTTGGGTGGCGAGTCCGACGGGTGGAGCCAGCCCGAGCTGGTGAGCCTGCTCGCAACGGCATCGGGAGAGCCAGCCTCACTGGTTGAGGGGATCGTCGATCAGGTCTTGGCGGTTGCTTCTCGGTGGGGCGAGTTCGCCGCAGCGGCCGGGGTCGACATGAATCGATTCGGTGGCGTCGAGTCGACGTTCCGAAAGTTCAGCTAATCACGCCACGAGAACGATCGACGTTGCGTTCAGAATCGTCCCTACACGGCTACTAACTAGACGCGTACGGGCTCACCCAACCACAGTCCTCGAGCAGTGGAAACCATTCCTCGTGGAATTGGCCGTACTGCTCCAGCAGCTTGACCCGATCTTCAATGGTCAGGTCGATAGCCAGGCAATCCAGGTACTCAGGGTCAGCCCATTCGCCTGCAAAGATGGACACAAAGTTCTCGGAAGCTCCCACGCATTCGACGTATGCGACTGCTAACTCGTCCTCTGCAATCTCGTCCTCAACTTCATCAAGGATGGGGAGTTGCCTAGTAATAATCGAAGTCAGCCGATGCTGTGCATCCTCGGGAAGCTCGTTGAGAATGTAGGTGGTCAAGCACTCTGACGTCGTGGCTAGCAACTCGGGAGGCCATGCACCTCTCCAGGGGAGCGCCAAGACGAGCTCTTCAAAGAGCGTTTCTTGAAGATCGTCGATCAT
>CALHXU010000261.1 GCA_938040365.1 uncultured Acidimicrobiales bacterium | reverse complement strand
CCGGTACGACCGAAGCCCGCTTGCACTTCGTCGGCCACCATGACGATGCCGTGTTCGTCGCAGATGCGCCGGACGGCTTCGAGCCATGGCGCAGGCGCCGGGATGAAACCGCCCTCGCCCTGCACGGGTTCGACCACGATCGCGGCCAGCGCCGACGGGTCGACTTGGGAGACCAGTGCGTCTTCGAGTCGGTTGATCGACCAGCCGACGAACTGTTCCGGGTCCGAACCTGGCGGTCGCCGCAACACGTTTGGATACGGAACGCGGTAGACCTCCGAAGCGAACGGGCCGAAGCCCTTCTTGAAGAGCCCGTACTTGCTCGTCATCGACATCGTCATGTTGGTCCGGCCGTGGTACGCGCCTTCGAAAACGAGGATTCCCGCTCGGCCGGTAGCAGCGCGAGCGAGTTTCACGGCGCTCTCGACCGCTTCGGCGCCCGAGTTCATGAGCAGCGTCTTCTTCTCAAAGTCGCCCGGAGCCGCGGCATTTAGTGCTTCGGCCAAATCGACCATCGAGTCGTGGGTGGCGACAATGCCGCAAATGTGGAGCAGCTCGCTGGCTTGGCGTTGGATAGCTTCGACGACGCTTGGCGGGCAGTGTCCTGCCGCCAACACCCCGATTCCGCCAGCGAAGTCCAGCAAACGATTGCCGTCGACGTCGGTGACGATCGCGCCTTCGGCCGATTCGACCGCGAGTTCGGTGAGGAACGCAGCTCCTGAACTGAGCGCGGCGCGGCGGCGTTCGACGATCTCTGTGCTTCTCGGTCCGGGGACCTCGGTCTCTAGGTGGATCGATGACATGAGTCACAACCGTAGTGATTTCGATGTGGAGAGTCGAACCGGCAAGGGATCTACTATCAAGGTTCGAATAATGTCTTGAGATTCAAGGTCATCGGCTAACTTCACCATCTATGTCGAAGTCCTCAATTTCGAGCGCAGAGCAATTCCTGGAGAACTCATCGACAACCGCGCTGTGGCTGGACCGGCTCGGCGAAGTTGCTCGTCGCCCCGCACTCTCGAGCGACGTCGATGCAGACGTTGCGATCGTGGGCGGCGGGTTCTCGGGCTTGTGGACGGCCTACTACCTCATTCGAAACGACCCGACGCTGCGAATCACGGTGATCGAAAAGGACTTCTGCGGCTACGGTGCGTCTGGCCGAAATGGAGGCTGGGCGGTCGGCGAGCTGGCATCGGGTCCGGAGAAGTACGCGCAGTGGTCGACGATCGATGCAGCGAATCGACTCGATCGTGCAGTGCAAGACGCCGTCGACGAAATCGGCCGGGTTGCTTTGAACGAAGGCATTGGGTGTGACTATTCGAAGGGCGGCTGGATTCGACTCGCGAGGAATACTCCCCAAGCTAATCGTCAACGTCGCGAGATCGGCGATGGCGGACACGGTGAGTTCCTCGACGCCGACAACGCACGCGAGTACCTCAATGCGACGAGCGTGCGTTCGGGAATCTTCTTTCCACACTGTGCGGCGATCGACCCGGCAAAGCTGACCCGAGGACTCGCTGATGTGATCGAGGCAGCGGGCGTGACAATCGTCGAAGACACTGCCGCGAACTCGATCGAGCCACAGCTCGTTCGGACCGCTCGAGGCAACATTCGGACTGATGTTGTCGTGCGAGCGACCGAGGCATACACCCGCGACCTCGAAGGTGAGCGCCGGACACTGTTGCCGGTCTATTCGCTGATGGTCGGAACCGAGCCCCTGACAAATGCAATCTTCGACGAGATCGGCCTCGCCGATCGACCCACCTTCTCCGACGATCGATTCATGGTCATCTATGGGCAGCGAACGGCCGACAACCGTCTGGCATTCGGTGGTCGAGGGGTTCCCTACCTCTGGGGTTCCAAAATCAGCACGACCGCCGAAACCCACGGTCCATCCCATCAGCTCCTCCGAGAGACCTTGATCGAAATGTTGCCCATCCTGCGAAACACGACGTTCACCCACCGTTGGGGTGGGGTCCTGGGCATACCGCGAGACTGGGTGCCATCGCTTTCTTTCGACCGGTCGACTGGGTTGGGAGTACTGGGCGGTTACGTCGGCGAGGGCGTCGCCGCAGCGAACCTCGCCGGTCGCACAATGGCCGACCTCGTGCTGGGTGAAAATACCGAAAGGGCGTCACTTCCGTGGGTAGGGCACCAATCCCGGCAGTGGGAACCCGAACCGCTGCGATGGCTCGGTGTGAGAAGTAGTCGACGCATCTTGGCATCGGCCGATGATCGCGAAGAGTCGACCGACAAGGAAGCCAAGGTCGCGTACTCGATCTCGAAGTTCCTCAAAGGCGCCTAGGCCGCTCATGGATACGCCATCGTTTGCGGCCGCCGAGATCGAAGCACTCGTGCTCGATACAACCGGGGGAGCGGCGATCACCAACGTTGTTGCAGTGCAAGAACTGTGGAGTGGTTACGGCAAAATACTTCGATTCCATCTCGAGGGCGCTTCGCTCCCGAGCGTGATCGTGAAACGAGTTCGTTTTCCCGATGCTCACGACCATCCTCGTGGCTGGAACTCGGACCGTTCACACGAGCGAAAGGTGCGGTCGTATCACGTAGAACTTGCCTGGTACGAACGTTACGCCAAGCGCTGTCCGACGGCTGCCCGGGTGCCGCTGCCGTTGGCGCTCGAAAGAACCGACGATGGCGTGATCATGGTGCTCGAAGACCTCGACGCCGCCGGATTTGCTCGCCGCATCAACAACATCGACGCAGCCGAACTCGATGCGTGCCTTTCGTGGCTCGCTAACTTTCATGCGACGTTCCTTGGAGAGCGCCCAGATGATCTGTGGCCAACGGGCACCTACTGGCATCTCGAGACGAGACCCGACGAGTTCGACGCGCTCGACGACGGACCACTCAAAGATGGCGCAGCGGCGATCGATCAGATGCTGACCGCGAGCCAGTTTCAGACGTTCGTACACGGCGACGCGAAGCTCGCAAATTTCTGCTTTCAAACAAACGGTGATGCGGTCGCCGCCGTTGATTTTCAATACGTCGGTGCGGGGTGTGGCATGAAAGATGTTGCGTACTTCATCAGCAGTTGCCTCGACGAAGACGATTGTGAAGCAATGGAACACGAGCTACTCGACCGCTACTTCGACCTGCTCGCAGCAGGCCTAGAACAGCTGGGCAAATCGGTTGACTTCGCTGGCCTCGAACTGGAATGGCGAACGCTCTACCCGGTTGCGTGGACCGACTTCACTCGCTTTCTTCGCGGCTGGAGCCCCGGCCACTGGAAACTTCATCGCTATGGTGAACGCCTCGTCAACGAAACGCTGAACTCACTGTGAAACTCACCCCATCGAACCTCGCCGAATTGGTTGAACTCGCCTCGACCGCTGCGATCGAAGCCGGTGAGATGATCGCGGTGTCACGACCCAGCGAGGTTGAGCGTAAGGACGTACAGGGCAGTCTTGCGTCCCAGGTGGTTACCGAGATCGACCGTCGAGCCGAAGCCATCATTGTGTCGGCGCTCGCTCCGAGCCTCGAACGATTTGATCTTGGGCTTCTCACCGAGGAGCGAGAAGACGACCAAAGCCGCCTTGAGAAGGACTATTTCTGGTGCATCGATCCACTCGATGGAACCCTCGCGTTTACCAAAGATGAGCCCGGATACTCGGTTTCGATCGCGCTCGTTCGAGCCGATGGCACGCCCACAATTGGCGTGGTCTATGACCCGGTAGAAAAGGCGCTCTACCACGGCGCCGCCGGCGGTGGAGCGTTCGGTAATGGTGAACCGTGGCCGACGGCCGACGACGTTTCGTTGAATCTGCGAGATGCTGCGCTGACCGTGTTTGCCGACAACAGCTTTACCGACCATGTCGACCACGACCGTATCGTTGCCCGCCTAGTCCAGATCGCGGACGATCTCGGCTATGGGGGTTTGGCCGTCGAGATCTTTGGTGGCGCGGTGATCAACGCATGCAACGTGCTTGCAAATCCGCCAGCGTGCTATTTCAAGTTCCCAAGTCCCGGCGGTGCAAGCCTCTGGGATTACGCGGCGACGGCGTTGCTGTTTCGCGAGGCTGGAGCGGTCGCCACCGACATGTTCACGAACGCATTCGAACTCAACCGAGTCGAATCAACACATATGAATCACCGAGGCGTGGTGTTTGCGACCAACGAAGAAATCGCCGAACGGCTACGTGGGCTCAATCGAGCCGAGGCCGAGGACTTCGAGACCTGATGTAGCAAGCGCCGATCCGCGCGCTGACAATGCAAGCGTGTCGGCACAGGGATCGGGCGCTTGGGAAAAGAGCGTTGGCCCGGCGCCCTTCGAGGTTACGAGGACGGCGCTCACCGATACCGAGTCGGGAAGCCCGCCGATGCGGGTGGTCGTCCGCAACGAAAGAGCGTGGGTATCGTCGTCGACGCGGGCGCTATCGACCATCTCGATCTCGATGTCGATACCGGAGATATCGATGTTGGCGGTCTCAGCAGCTGAGCGTAGTTGGTCGAAGACTTCGCGCTGGCACCGGTGCCAGCGCGATGCCATTACATCGAGGTCGTCGGCGTAGAGCGAAGCGTCGTAGTAGGTGTCAAACAGGCTGCTCGCGTCCTCGTTGTCGATATCGTCTCCGGCGAGCAGGCGACTGAAGTAGGCAACGGTCTGATTTGTTGATTGCGTCCCGATTTCGAAGGCTTCATCAGCGGTAAACGACGAAAGGTCGGCTTCGTCGGGCATTTCAGCTTCTGTCATGTTGCACACCAACCAATCTTGTCGCGGGCATTAGATGCCGGGATCGATCCCGGTCATTTCGATCGACAGGTCCCACAGTCGGCGAGCCTTCGCCACATCCTTGCTCGCCTTACTCGAATCGACCTGTCGTGCGGGACCAGCGGTTTCCAAGAGCTTTCCTGGGCCAAAGTACTGGCCGCCCTCGACGCCCGCGGCGGTCGCGGCGAGCTGGGTCGACCATGCACCGGTTTCGGCGGTGTTCATCACCTTTGCGCTGAGCGGCTTAAAGACCTTCCAGGCAGCTCCGGTCGCTCCGGTGAGGTGATCACCGAGCTGCGTCGATGATGCTCCGGGGTGGACGGCTACAGCCATCGTCGATGATCCCTTCGACTGGAGTCGGCGGTCGAGCTCGTAGGTGAACCATAGGTTGGCGAGTTTGCTTGCGAAGTACCGTTTCTGTGGGTTGTAGCTGCCGCTCCCATCAATGTCATCCCACGCAAGGTCGCCGTTTCCCAGTTTCTCGCCGGTGCTCGAGACCGTGACGACCCTACTCTCGGGGGTGCCTTCGAGCGTTGGGAGGAGTAGTGATGTGAGCGCGAAGTGGCCGAGGTGGTTGATGCCAAATTGTGATTCGAAACCATCGACGGTGAGCGTCCGTGGTGTCCACATGATCCCGGCGTTGTTGATCAACACATCGAGCCGCGGTTCTTCTGCGACACGTTCTGCAGCCCGACGAACGTTTGCTAGGTCGCCGAGATCGAGGTCTATGAGCGTTACGTCCGCTTCGGGGTGAGCGTTGACGATCTTGGCAACTGCGTCCTCACCCTTACGCTCGTTGCGACAGCCAAGGAGTATCCGGCCGCCTCGTTCAGCGAACGTCTTCGCCGATTCAAAACCGATCCCAGAATTGGCACCGGTGATGAAGAACGCTTTGCCGGTTTGGTCGACCACGTCGGCCGAAGTGAAATCGCGAATCATGCTGGTTGTCCACTTTCTAGACGTTGCGAGACAGAGGTTACATTCTTCACGATGTTCACCGCCGATCAGTATCAGCTCCTCGACTTCGGTGCTGGGCGCAAACTCGAGCGGTTCGGGGACATGATCGTGGACCGTCCAAGCCCCGCTGCACACGACGATATTGTGGGCGACCCCGCTCGCTGGACCGAGGCAACGGCCCGATATGGCTTGCTCAGAGGAGGCGGGGGAGAGTGGCTCGGAGATACACCTGAGTGGTCGATTCGCCATGACGACGTCGTGCTCACGATGCGCCACGGTGCGTCGGGCAACGTCGGCGTGTTTCCCGAGCAAGCAAACAACTGGGACTGGGTGAGTCACCGGGTAGGCCAAGCAAGCGAAAAGCGTGCGGGGAGTGCGCCTCGCGTGCTCAACCTCTTTGCCTACACCGGTGGTGCAACGCTCGCTGCAGCGACCGCTGGCGCCGAGGTGACCCACGTCGACGCATCTGCGCCAACCGTGGCGTGGGCGAAACAAAACGCTGCGGCATCGGATTTGGACGGGCTGCCCATTCGCTGGATCGTCGACGATGCGATCGCGTTCGTGGCTCGCGAGGCTCGACGCGGCAACGTCTATGACGGGATCATTGCGGACCCGCCAACTTATGGGCATGGCCCAAAGGGCAAGGCATTCAAGTTCAACCGAGATCTCGGTGCGCTGATCGAGGGGTGCGCTCGGATCCTTGATGTTGCCGGGTCAACTCCACGCTTTTTGCTCTTCAGCTGTCACGCGCCCGGCTTTGACGTCGATGACGCAACGTCGACGATCGCAGCTGTACTCCCCGACGGTGGTGAGGTGACAGGTACAGACCTGTGTCTCGAAGCAGCTGACGGTCGGACGCTACCGGCGGGCGTATGTGCCCGATGGACGAGTGCCCTATGAGCAGGTGAGCGTGGGCTGCTAGCGGTCCGAACTCGGATCGGTGTAGTTCGCCGGTCGCTTCTCGAAGTAGGCAGCGATGCTCTCGACCTGGTTCGGCGTACCGATGAGCGCTCCGATCTCGTCGCGTTCACTCGCAAAGCCGGCGGCGAAGTCCTCGGCGTATGCCGTCTCGATAAGCCGCTTGCCGGCACGGATTGCGTCGGGGCTCTTGCCAGCGATCGTGGTCGCAAGCTCCATCGCTGCGGCGTGCGGATCTTCGCTCAGTCGCGTTGCGAGGCCTATCCGAACTGCTTCTTCGCCGAGGACCTCACGACCAGTCCACACCAACTCTTTCGCAACGTCGGCCCCGACGATGCCTGGGAGCAGGTGGGTGCAGGTCATGTCGGGGGTGATGCCCCAACGAATTTCAAGTACCGACATTCGAGCTTCAGGGTGCACGATCCGAATATCGCACGCGACCGCGAGCTGGAAGCCCGCACCGAACGCAACCCCATGAACTGCGGCGATCACCGGAACGGGAAGTTCACGCCAGCCCCAAACGGCTTGCTGGGCCCGGTGGGTAATGCGTCCCTCGACCATCGCTCCGATCGACGAAGGGTCGGCGTCTTCTCCGACGATGGTGCCGCCTCCGGCCTCGTTCGCGCTTGCCATTTGCTCGAACATCGAAAAATCCAGGCCAGCACACCACGACGGGCCATTGCCCGAGAGCACCACCGCTCGAAGGCCCGGCATTTCGGCGAGTTCGTTTGCAGTGTCGATGAGGGCGGCGAACATGTCGGCGTCCATGGCGTTCATCTTGTCGCCACGGTCGAGGCGCACATCGGCGACGCCGTCTGTCATTTCCACGGTAATGCGTTCGGTCATTCCGTCACCCTACCCGGGGAGCTGCAGTCGATCGCTGACAGGTCAGTCGGCGATGTCCATCATGATGAGCATCTCATTCCTAGCGAGACTGAGCGCTGAAGATGCTCGCTTGTTTCTCTCGGATGAATTCAGCTGGAATGTCAGCTTCGAGCTTGGCGTGGAGCTCGGGCAGCTTCGACCAGTGCACACCCTGTCGGAAGTGGTGCGCGGTGTGATAGCCGAGGTTGCCGGTCAGTACGTTTCTCAGGCCACCGATGTAGTTGTGCGATGCCAACATGTGATCATCGGTGTCGAGGCCGGCGTGGTGGTGATAGGTGGCTGCGACGGTGATCGTGAGCGAAATAATGGGAGCGAAGACGAACAGGAACAGTCCGTTCACCGGCTTGAACGCGACCAATGTGGCCATGATGGCGAGCGTCAGGAGTCCGTACCCAATGAAGGCACGGCGAAGGCGTGGATGGGCCTTACCGACCGCGAGGGCTCGTGGATAGGCGGTCACTGCCGTGACGAGGGAGTAACGGAGGTAGCCGTAGGTTTCACCCGAGCGGCGCTTCCACCTACTCTCGTCGGCGTCTTGGTCGAGATAGTTCTTGTGGTGTCCGTGGACATGGTGGAGCGTCCATGCATTTGTCGTTGCGCCGGTGTGGAGTGCAAAGGACATCTCGAGGAGTCGGTTCAGTGGTTTCGACCGGAACATCGGCACGTGTTGGTGGTGATGATTCCACGCGCTCACCAATCCCTTCACCGGGATCATGAAGAGGAAGTACGCAACGATCAACACCGTGGTTTCAACCGCGAAATAGACAGCGAAGTCGAGGACGGTGAGCGCGAAGAAGATCGCGATCGGAATGCGGTCCTCCTTGTACTTAATCATGGCTGTACTTAATCAACTGCAACGGATCGGCGTCCCCTCGTCAACGAATACCGAAGCCTACCGACGTTGCGCGCCCAACTTCTGCTTACCGGCGGGTAAGGACACCGGAGTCAAGGAAATCGGTTCGTTGACTAGGCAGCGTTAGCGCAACGTTGTCCGGGGAACTCGACCGCGAGCAGCTCGTTGAATGCATCAAATGGCAGTGGCCGTCCCAAGAAATAACCCTGGCCAACGGTCATCCCAACCTCGATGCATGCGTCGAGCTCATGTTGGGTCTCGATACCCTCACCCAGCGCCGTAATGTTGAGTTCGGTTGCGATCTGGGTGAGGCCCTTGACGACGGTTCGAACCGTTGGGTTGTCGACCATCGCCGCGATCAACGAGCGATCGATCTTGATCGCGTCGATTGGGAACCTCGAGAAGTAGCTGATCACGTTGTGGCCAGTGCCAAAGTCGTCGAGGCTGATGTGGACGCCGTGGGAGGCGAGCGCCCGGATGGTGCTTTCAGCGGTCGTTTCGACTTCGATCATGCCCGATTCAACAACCTCGATGAGGATGTCGCTCGCAATGAGGCCATGACGTTCGAGCGCTGCGACGTGGGTCTCGACATAGTCGCTCCATCCGAGTTGTCGAGGGCTCAGGTTGAAGGCGAATTGTTTGTCGTGGTAGGCCGGATTTAACCGACGGGTTGCGGTCAACATTTCGGCGACCTTATCGATCGCCCACGTTGTGAACATGTCGATGCGGTCGGTCGCCTCGGCGCGTTCGATCAGCAATGGGGGAGGCACGAAACCCGCCACGGGGTGGTTCCAGCGCACGAGCGATTCGGCGCCGAGAATTTCGCCCGTTCGAATGTCGCGCACGGGCTGAAGGAAGAATTCGATCTCGTCGTCGGCGACTGCTCGTTCCAATTCTCGGTCGATTCGCGCAACGAGTTCTCCCTCGCGTCGGAGTTCGTCATCGACTTCGACGACGGTGGTGTTCGAACGCTTGGCTCGATACATTGCCCGGTCTGCTTGGGCGAGCAGATCGGAAATGCCGGTCTGTCCACCAGCGTTCGTTGCGACACCGACGCTGAGGCGTGGTTGCAGCACGACCGAGCCAATCTCGAGTGGTTTGGTCGCAGCGTCGATCAACTGCTTCCCGAGGTCGCGTGCAGATGTTTGGCAGGTGTCCTCACCACACAGCACGAGGAACTCGTCACCGCCCATTCTGCCGACGCGATGGCGGGGCGAGCATTCGCTTTCGAGTCGGCGGGCGATTCTGCGCAGCATCTCATCACCGGTGTGGTGTCCGTAGGCGTCGTTGACTTGTTTAAAGCCGGTGAGATCTAGGAAGAGCACGTGGGTGGTCTCGGGCGATTCGTTCAAGCTGACCGACAAGAGATCGAGCATGCTGCGACGGTTTGCGAGGCCGGTCAGCGAGTCGGTTGTCGCCAAATTGCGCTCGGTCTCGAGCTGTTGCAACCTGCTCAGCGTTGCTCCTAAGACTTCGGCGAGGCCGGTAAAGTTCGCTACTTCATCATCGCTGAACGCATCGACCTCCGTACGCGAAATATTCAGACTTCCAAAACACTTTCCCGAGCTAACCAGCGGCGCGCAGAGCCCTGACTTGATGCCCAGCTGAGAAAGAGGCCCAGCCTCGGGAAGTGAACTCGCAGAGATATCTGGGGTGTGTAGTACCGAACCAGATCGGACAACTTCACTCAGCGAGGTGTATTCGAGCGGCACCCTTGTCGGGAAGGGGAACTCACGATCGAGATCGAGTGGGAACAACTCGAGTTCGGTGTGGTCGTCGTTGAATAGCGCAACGCTTGCGAGCGTGCCCTCGATCAGGTGCGGCAGCCACTTCGCCGTTATCTCCACCGCCATCGCGAACGTCGCGGCCGAGCTCCACTCGTGGAGGAGCGCGATCGGCAGCTGGATGTACTGTCCAGCAGAGTCGTTGTTTTCCGCCCGTTCCATATCGGTGAAATCGGCGTTTGGCGTAGTCAGCTTGAGCGGGAGGTACAAAGATGACCAATCTGGGCGACCGATCGGGAATACCGCTGCTCTGCTCAGGCTTTCCTTCCCATGGCTCGAATCTCACCCCTCCCAACCTCTGAACTTGGACCGCTCAACGCCGTTCTCGAAACGATGATCGCGAACAACGGGTATGCCCCGAACTCCATCCCAACGATGGCGAGGGTGCCTGGGCTCGCGCCGGCGTTTGGCGAGATGGCCAAGGTGGTGCTCGCCAATCCAAAGCTGCCCGTCGGTCTTTCGTCGATGGTTGCCCACATTGCGTCGA
Organism: uncultured Acidimicrobiales bacterium; assembly: GCA_938040365.1. GTDB lineage: Bacteria > Actinomycetota > Acidimicrobiia > Acidimicrobiales > SHLQ01 > SHLQ01. Next base: position 2,288 of record CALHXU010000261.1, on the reverse strand, counting down.
CCACGGCTGGCTGTCGTTACTGTTCTGCGCACAGCGCGCACAACGCCGAACACGCGGGCGTTTCCGCCGAGAAGCTCGCCGATTTGTGGCTCTGGGAAACGAGCGAACATTTCGACGAAGCGGAACGGTCTGCGCTTCGCCTCGCGTTTCACGGTGCCTCGGTGCCAAACACCGTCACCGACGAGCTCATCGATGACATGCGCGAACACTTTGACGATGACCAAATCGCCGGTGTCGTGGCGGTGATCTCGCTCTTTGGCTTCCTAAACCGTTGGAACGACACGATGGCGACCGATCTCGAAGACAAACCAAACGAGTTCGCCGAAGCGGTGCTTCGCCCCCAAGGGTGGAAGTAGCGGCCGACGCTGGGCAGTAGAATCTGGCTTCGATGGCCAGCAACGATGCGATACCGCAACCAACTTCTGCTCTAGCGATTAACGCATCGCTCGCCGCTGGCCCGGCAACTCCCTTTGAGACCGTCGAACTGACGCTGCGCCCACCCAACGCGAACGAGCTGTTGGTCAAGGTCGTCGCTGCCGGGATCTGCCATACCGATGTGATGACAAAGACGAAGGCTCTCTGCGACTTTCCGATCGTCCTCGGCCATGAAGGCGTCGGGGTGGTCGAGGCGGTTGGGTCGGGCACGTCGGGGTTTTTAGTGGGCGATCACGTGATCATGACCTACGACTATTGCGGGACCTGTCCACAATGTGTGAGCGGCGCTCCGTCGTACTGCGATCATCACGGCGAATTGAACTTCGCTGGCGTTCGCCCCGACGGCCTTTGTACCCACCGACACCCGGATAGCGAGACGGCAGATATTGCCGGGTCGTTCTTCCAGCAGTCGTCGTTTGCGACCTATGCGCTTTCACATGTGACCAACACGATCAAGGTCGATGCGTCGTTGCCCCTTGAGTTGCTTGCACCTCTTGGCTGTGGAGTTCAGACCGGCGCTGGCACGGTACTCAACACTCTCGATGCTCAACCCGGCACGACCATGGCGGTGTTTGGATGTGGTTGTGTTGGTCTCTCGGCGGTCATGGCAGCAACGGTCGCCGGCGTCGAAAACATTATTGCGATCGACGTGAACGGGGCCAGGCTGGCAATGGCAGAAGAGCTCGGAGCGACCTCGACGTTGAACCCCGAGGATTTCGAGGGGGAAAATGCACTTGTCGAAGCGATTTCGACGGTGCGCCCGAGCGGGTGTCATTACGCGATCGATACGACCGGAAATCCCGAAGTATTGCGTCAAGCGTTCGAGGCCTGTGGACCCATGGGGGTAACGGCGATGATCGCGCCTGGGGTTCCTGGAACCGAAGTGACGATCGAGATGATGGGCTTGCTCCCGGGAAAGTCATTGCGCGGCGTCGTACAAGGCGACTCGGTCGCATCGGAGTTCATTCCCTATCTGATCGAGCTGTGGCAGGACGGTAAGTTTCCATTCGACAAACTCATCACCACCTTCGACGGACTCGACTCGCTCGACGAAGCAGTCAATGCAATGACCGCTGGCGAAGTGATCAAACCTGTCGTGATTGTCGATCCGGAGGGGCCATGACCCGATTACCCACCACCGACATGGAGCTATCCTTAGACCTGATCGACGGCGTTTGGAATGCGGGCGTATGGATCGATGGCGGCGTCGTCGACACCGGCGACAGTTTCGAGGTTCGAAATCCCGCTTCTGGTGAGGTCATCAGCGCTGCGCCCGATGCAGACCGAGCGGCCATGGGCGCTGCGATCGACGCAGCCCACCGATGTTTCGACACATGGCGGGCTGTTCCGGCCGGCGAGCGAGCAGCTCTCATTCGATCGTGGGCCGATGTCATCGAAGGCCACCGCGACGACCTTGCGGCGATCACCACCGCCGAGAGCGGCAAGCTCTTTCGAGAAGCACGCGGCGAAGTCGACGCCGGAGTGGCCGCATTGCGTTGGGCGGCCGACATGGCGCTTCGGCCGACCCGCACCGATCTACCAGCGCCGACAGACACCAAGCAGCACTACACCGTTTCCCAGCCCGTCGGGGTCGTTGCGTGCATTACCCCGTGGAATTTCCCGATCGCTGCCGTGCTCGTCAAGGTCGGCGCAGCGATCGCAGCGGGCTGCACGGTCGTGGTGAAGCCATCAGAGGAGACGCCGTTGGTCGCGCTCGCCCTCGCTTCTTTGTCGGCCAAGGTCGAGATGCCCAACGGTGTGATCAACGTGGTAACGACGAGCAAGCCCGAGGACTTCGGCGCCGTGCTTTCAGGACGCGACGAGGTGCGCGCCGTGTCATTTACTGGCTCGAC
>CALHXU010000260.1 GCA_938040365.1 uncultured Acidimicrobiales bacterium | reverse complement strand
GCAGCATCGCTGGCAAACGTGACACCGAACGCCTCTTCAACCGCAAACTTGCGCCACGTAAAGTTGAACTCTTCGTTGAATCGTTCGACGATGCAGTCCGCGTACGACGGTTCGGACATTCGCGCCTGCGCTTCGAAGATTTCCGGCACCGAGCTACACGACAGGATCGCCGAGAGCAGGTTGGACCGCTCTGCGGGCTCAAGGTCAAGTTCGTGGAGCTCGACCGCGGGCGACTCGACGGTCACACCCGCATCATTGGCTTCCTCGGCCGATCCGAAGTGATCGATCAGCAAAGGCGCTGCACAGAGCTCGCCGTCGGTTCGCAACTGCTCGCCAAAGGTCGCTTCGATTGCCACTTCGAGTTCGTCGCGAGTATCGAGTCCGAAGGTTTCAGCAAATACCGCCTCGCTGAAGCACGGTCGAAGAAAGTTGCGGTTCTGGGTTATGTCGGCAATCTCATCGAGCGTCTCGCCGTCGAAGGCTGTTTGGATCGCAAGCTCTCCAAGGGCGCTTCCGGCAAAGTCGGTCTCGCAGTCCAAGTCCTCGCCGACGAACTCGGCCACCTGAGCGCGAGCGACTCGGTTCGTATCGACACACGCCAGCACCGCGTCACGAACGTCAGAGCCACTCTCCATCTCGAGAATTTGGGTCATCGAATCGGTCGGGTTCTGGCCGATCGTTTCACTCGTGAACCCGCCCTCGACGAGTTCTTCAAAACCGATTGTTGTAACCACAGCGTTCGAAACACAGGTACCTTCCGACTCGGCGACATACCCGAGTCCAGCCGCTGGGGCGTCGAGCGCCGTTTGAAGCGTTTCGGCGCTTTCTTGAGCACATGCTGCCAGTACGAGCACTGCGCCAAACCCCAACGGGGCAAGTGAGCGGCCAGTCGCCCGACGCAACGAAGGGAGGTTCAGTAAGCGGTCCATTCTGTTTCGTTCGGATTATTTCGGCGAGCGCCTGACAGTCCATAGTGCCTATTCGAAAGCCGCGAGTCCTCGTTTCGAAATCCTCACAACCAGCGGCGCCGAACGACTTCGGCCGCTGCTCAACGTGTCTCGATGGGTAATTCGACTCGATCGGCCGTAGGTACAGCTACTCAGGCGCCGCGACATGGCGATTTCTAGTCTGTGGACATGGCGACTGATGAAACTGCGTGGGTGCACGAACTAAGCCAAGACGAATGGGACGAGCTGAATCGACGGTCCCAAAGCCGGCGCAGCCGTGCCCGTTCACTCAACGAGCACGCGCTCCAAACCGAGCCGATGCCCGAGCCAGAGGTGCAGCTTCCGGCGCCAAATCCACAGCAAAGTCCTGCGGTCAATCTTCTGACGTTTGCCGGTCCAGCTGCACTGTTGCGACGATTCCCCGACGGAAATCTCGAGGGCCTCGACCTTCTCCACACCGACGGTGCAATCGAATCGCTCTAGGCGGAAACGTAAAACCCAGCGACGAGCGGGGCTTCGTGGGCCAATGTGCTCAGGCAGAGAGATCGCTCCATTCATACGCTAGGGACATGGAGACTTTCGACACCTCGGCGGTACACGCCCTCTCCCAAGACGAATGGGACGAGATCAATAAACTCGCACAACGGCGACGCAATCGTGCCCAATCCCTTCAAGGACGAGGACCGGGTAGCGAAGATTCGACCTCGCCAACAGACCAGGGCGAAGTCAACACGTCGGCCCAAACGCCGTTGTTCAACAATGCCTTCGAATTGTTGCAGCGGTTTGGTTCGACCGACGTGAAGGGGCGAGATCTGCCACTTGCACAGCCAGGGAAGGGCGACCGAAAGCCACGACATCTCGTGAGCGTCGCTCCACCAGAAAGCGCAGTCGACGAGTGGAATGAGCCGGTCGACTGGACCGAGTGCGTCGCTCTCGATCTGTCGGAGCAAGATCAAGAGATCGAGCTTCGCGACCGACCAGGGCCAAGGGATCATTGGTACCACGATGAACCCACCGACATCTTCGACTTGCGCGAACGCGAGATTGCGCTGCGCAACGGCCGGATCCTCTTTGACGAGTATCCCCGGCCTGCAACGATGGTCGACCTACGTCGGAGCGTCTGAACGACAGATCTGATGAGCGAGCGAACTTCTTAACATTCGCGCCGATTGCCGAATCGCATTCGCAGTTGTTTGCGCTGCGCTGTATGTTTTCCAACGCCGAGAGCGGGCCTGACCAGACGACCCGCCCACGTAAGACCAACGTGCACATAGATATCGGCGCAAGGATCAATAGCTCACATGAAACACACAACACAAACGTCGCGCCCGTCGCTGTGCGCGGCGCTACTCCTCGTCTTTGGACTCATCGCCGCAGCATGTGGTTCGACCGCTGACACCGCTACATCGGAAGGTAGCGGCGAGTGGGAAGACGTGCTGGCCGAAGCCGACGGACAAACCGTGCAGCTCTGGATGTGGGGCGGCGACGCCGTACTCAATAGCTACATCGAAGACACGGTTGCTCCAGCGGTCGCCGAGTTCGGCGTGACGCTCGAACAAGTTCGTCTCGATGCGACCTCCGATGGCATCAACCGCATTGTGTCCGAGGCCGAAACCGGAACCGAAGACGGCGCCGTCGACCTCATCTGGGTAAATGGATCCAACTTCTCGCAACTCTCCGAATCGGGCCTGTGGGCGCAGGATTGGGTGTCGGCATTGCCAAACGCAGCACTCCTCGACGAAGACGACCCAACCCTCTTCAACGACTTTGGCGTACCGACGAGCGGGCAAGAGGCGCCCTGGAGCCGAGCGGCGTTCACCTTTGCATCTGCCGATGTCGAGAACGCACCGACCACCTTTGAAGAACTTGGCGAATGGGTTGCGAACAACCCAGGACGCTTCACCTACCCCGCTCCCCCCGACTTCACCGGTTCGGCGTTCGTTCGCCAAGCCGTGCAGGCGCTCGGCGAAGACGAGGCCTTTGCCCTCCTCGCAGAGATGCAGCCAAATCTGTGGAACGGCGGCCAGCAGCCGGTCGACGAAGCCGAACTGAACACGCTGTTCGGCAACGGCGAAGTCGACATCGCCATGAGCTACAACCCGAACTTTGTTCAGGTCAACGTCGAACAAGGCATCTTTAGCGACTCGACCCGCCCCTACATCTTCGAAGGCGGAACGCTCCAGAACGTGAGCTTTCTTGCCATGCCGGCGAACGCTGGTTCTTCCGCTGGCGCTTCGGTCGTAATGAACGAGATGCTGAGCGCCGAGCTCCAAGCCGAGAAACTCAACCAGGTCGGCGTGCCGGCAGTCGTCGACATTGGAGATGTTGCCGAACCTTCAGAGTTCCGTCTCACCGACTTCGGTACGCCACTCGAAGAACT
>CALHXU010000259.1 GCA_938040365.1 uncultured Acidimicrobiales bacterium | reverse complement strand
GCGAGACCCCGGCAACACTTTCAGGCAGTTTGAGATTCCAAACTCGCTTTCGCGATCCCGACGGATCGCAGGAACCCCTGCGCCTGTGAGAGCAGCGGACGGGGAATTTGGGCATCGCCTGCGTTACGCTCCAGCCTTTTTTGCCGGCCCTGGCGTTTCTCCCGCTGAACCTCACCCGCACCAATCGCAGCGAGTTTCTTGAGCCTCCAGTCCTTGTAGTAAATCACCTTCCGCGCCTTGATCGGTCTCGCGTCCTTGGCAAGCAGCAGGATTGCATCCTCGCCGATTCTGTTCACCGCGTCTTCGGAGAGGAGTTTCTGTGCGCGGGTCTGACTCGACCGCGTTCGGCTTCCGCCCAGCTTGCCGAGTTGTCGGCTGGTGCTTTCGTGGACGGTCTCCGTGGCGCGCGTACCGAGTGATCTCGAGATCATCTCTTTCGTCTTCGGATCGTTGATCGACATATAGGCATGAACCTGACAGGCGTTCATCAGGCTTTGCGCCCCGGCCTGGCCGTAGACCTCTTCGAGGTTCGTGGCCCCTTGCACGACAATCAGCATGTGCCCACCGTACTGGCGCATCGTTCCCGCGGCGTTGAGGACGGCCTCCATCTCACCGAGGGTCTTGAACTCGTCGAGAAGTAGCAGGAAAGGGAGCTTGTCTTCCGGCCCCGGCAGGCGGGCCTGCATCACCGCGATCGTGGACTGGAAGAAGAGCCGGGCGACGGGGGCGAGGACTTTCATGTCATTGGGCGCGATCACGATATAGATCGATTGGGGGCTGCGCCTGAGCGAGCCGAGATCGAAGTCGTTGGCGCTGGTCGCGGCATCGATGGCCGGATTGGCCCATGCACCGAGACCCGATCCTTTCAGCACGGAGAGATAGGTCGCGAGCGACCTTGGATCGTAGGCTGCAAACTGCAAGAGCGAGTCGCGCGCTTCCTCGTGTACGGCCTGGCTCGCCAGGACGCGAAGCCGGGCGGACATGCTGTTCGAGACCGGCTCGGCGTCGTCTTCCGGAACAGCGGGCGCAAGCGCCTTGAGCACGGCACCGATGCGCGGGTTGTCTTGCTTGAGGATGGCGGATGCGGCTCCGATGAAGAGTTCGCGTGCGCCCGGCATGAAGCTCCGGTCTGCATTGCCACTGGGGACAAGCAACTGTTCTGCGATGCGTTGCAGCTCGCTGTACTGGCGTCCCTTGTCTTCGAGAGCCGCGACCGCTTCGAGCGGGTTGAAGCGATGCGTCAGGCCATCTTCGGCGAGGGGCGAGAAGACGAAGACGTCATCGCCTATGGCCTTGCGGCGTGCGGCGGTCTTCTCATGGTTCTCGCCCTTGACGTCGAGAACGACGGCAGAGCCAGGCCAGGTCAGCAATGTCGGGATGACGACACCCACACCCTTGCCGCCGCCCGGTGGTGCGACCAGCAGCGTATTGCAATATTTGTCGCGGGTGCTGCGGATAAACGGGGCGAACCAGCGCGGCCCGCCCAGCTTGCCGAGGATGACACCGGAGGGATCGAGCAGACCGGCCTTTGCAATCTCGTGCCGCTTAGCCCAGCGAGCGTCGCCGTAGGGCTCTCCCGGCGGGGCCTGGGACGCCACATAGAGACAGACCGCGAGAACCGCGCCGCCTGCCGCTGCACCCCATTTGAGCGCGTTGTCGAAGACGCCGGGGTTCACGAGATGCCACGCATCGGGCGGCAGAAACCACAGCCAGGGCGTGACCGTCTCGAGCGGTTGCCTGAAGGCCACCGCCACCCAGACATTAAGCACGAAGAGAAAGGCCGCAATCGCCAGCACGCCGCTGAAGGCGACGAGCAATCGGGAGGGAAGTTGATAGTTCATAATTTGTTCCTTTTACTCAATGCCAAAGCCGTCATCGATGTCGCGCGAGCGATCCGCGCCGCGCTCACGGTTCTTCTCCGCATCTTCCTTCAGAAGCGCACGTTCCTGCTCTTCGATCATCCGCATGAACTCCTCGTGCGAGGGCTTTGCGGTTATGTCGGCATCGGGGACATTTTCGGAAGCCGCGTCGCGTGACGGGTTCCGTTCGCCATCTTCTCGCCGGTCACTCTCTGCCTTTGTCGGCGGACGCTCGTTGTCGCCTGAAGCATCCTCGAAGATGACGAGCGGTTCATCGCGGTCTTGTTGAACCAGCGACTCTCGCTCTGGCGGCAGTTGAGGGGCGGTGCGATCCAGATCGACCTCGGCTTCGGGACCGCGCTCGAACATCGGGTCTTTTGGTGTCCGGACCTCGGCGGCATCGAGCGAGACGCCGCGAGAGATCGCCCGCGTTGCTGCCCGGTAGGTGCCGCTGGCATAGCGGTGCAGGTCTACGACCTCGTACTCGGCAGCCGACCAGGACAGATCGCCCGCGCGCATCCGCTCCTTGATTTCCTGTGTGTGCCAGTAGGTGCGGGTTTCCTGTGTGGCCTCCAGCCCGCCCTTGATGCGTGCCAGGGCGCGCTCGCCGTTCATGCCGCGCGCGGTATAGGCCTCGACAACCCGGCTGTCAGCGTCGCTAAGCGTATGCGAAGGTTTTGGGGGCAGCGGGTCGGGATCGAGGTCGTTGTCATAGCCATCGACATCCAGCTCGTATGGCGCGCGTTCACGCTCCTGATCTGCGCCAAGGCGGCTGTCGATCACC
>CALHXU010000258.1 GCA_938040365.1 uncultured Acidimicrobiales bacterium | reverse complement strand
GGCCGCAAGCGTGCTCACCCACAACGTGTTCCACGTGACCGACACAACGTCGCCCGAATCGACCCGTAGGGTTCGCCCTTGGCTCAGCCCTCGGATCGACCATTCGAGAATTGCGGCGAGCGGAGCGGCCAATCCAAGCAGCGCGGTCATCCCCACGAAGACGAGAGCGACTGGACGTGCCTTTCCGAGGGGTACCGACGCCACGCTGTCGGAGCGGACTGATGTTGTCGTGGTGACACGTCGGCGCTGGGCGAAACGTTCGGCGAGGACGACGACACCGGCGAGCATCAGCAAGATCAAACTCAGGGCGAGGGCGACGGGGCGGTTGAGCTGATTGGTCTCGATCGAGCGCGTCAGCGTGTCGTATCTCAAGATTGCGACCGCACCAAAGTCCGAGATCGTGTAGAGAAACACGAGCAAGGTGCCAGCAGCGACCGAGCCCGTTGCCTGGGGGAGGACGATTTGGCGGAAGACCGCCCACGGTGAATTGCCGAGCAGTCGGGCCGATTGCTCGATCGATCCGGGCAGCTGTGCAAAGCGGGCGGAGACGGGAAGAAAGACATAGGGGTACGTGAGTAGGGTGAGCACCAACCACGCTCCCCACAATCCTTGGAGGGCTGGTGTGCGCTCAATACCGATGTTCGCCAGCACGTCGTTGACGAGCCCGCCCGGGTTGAGCGTGCGCACGAGTGCGGCTGCGCCGAGAAAGGTCGGGTAGACGAGGGGGAGGACCAGCACGACCCGCCAGAGTCGGCGAGCGGGCAGGTCGGTTCGGGTCGTGACCCACGCGAGCCCGGTGCCGAGCGCTGCGGTGCTGAGGCTGACCAGCGTTGCGAGTATCACCGTTCGGCGAAGCGGGCCGAGGGTTCGCTCCGAGAAGAGCAGGTTCGCCGGGTCGGCGTCCGCAGTGAAATTACGGATGACCAAGTACGCGGCAGGGCCAGCGAGAACGATGCTCGCGACCGCGGCGGCGAGCCGAAGTCCGAGCGGCGAACCGCTGGTCCTCACCGGTTGGTTCATTAGTTGAAGATGCCGCTCTCCTCGATGATCGCAATGGTCTCCTCGAGGCCGTTGCCGAGGTCATCGAAGGCCACATCGAAGTCACCGCCCGAATCGTCGAGTGCGGGAAGCACGTCGGCTGGCGAAACGTCCGAACCCAGTGGGTATTCGAGGCTGTCGGTGGTGAAGTAGCGTTGCGAACCTTCCGACAACATGAACTCGATCAGCTGCTGGGCTTCGTCTGGGTTCTCGGTGGTCGAGATGATTCCAGCTGCGGTCACGATGACGAGCGACCCAATGTCGTCGGCGGCGAAGCTGTGGTTCAGAGCTTGGTGGTCATCTCCGAGGGCTTCGGATTGCTGGAAGTTGTAGTAGTGGTTGACGAGCCCGAATTGGAACTCGCCCCGGCCAACTGCGTCGACGGTCGGACGATTTGATTCGGTCACGATTGCGTCGTTGGCGACCATGTCGGCGAGCCACTGTGCCGCAACGTCATCGCCCTCTTGGGCACGGAACACGGTGAACCAGTCCTGGAACGAACCGTTCGTTGCCGGCAGCGCCACCTGGCCACGGAAGCGCTCATTAGTGAGGTCGAAGACCGACTCGGGGAGCTCGTCTTCGGAAACGAGTTCGGTGTTGTAGACGAGCACTCGCTGGCGGCCAGTGATGCCAACCCAGGTGCCATTGTCGGCGGCGTTGTCGTCTGAGACGAGGCCGAGTAGATCGTCGCTCAATGGCTGAAGGAACCCTTCGTTTTGCAGGAAGCCCACCGAGCCGGGGGACTTTGACAGGAACACATCGGCTGGGGTGCGGTCGCCCTCTTCGACCAGGGCGAGGGCGAGGTCGGTTGGGTCACCGAAGTTCGTGACGACCGAGATGCCGCTGGCGCACTCAAAGGCATCGAGCACCGGGCCGACGAGTTCTTCGTCTCGTCCGCTGTAGATCGTGAGCTCGGTGTCGGTCGCCGCAGCACAGTCGTCGGAGAAGATATCCGCCGCTGCCCCTTCGAGCGTGTTGGCTGTCGCTGCCCCTGACGATTCTGTTGTGCTGCCTGCGGTCGAACCGCAGGCAACGGCAAGAAGGGCGAATGCGCTCGCAACAGCTGCCGCCCGGAGCGGGCTGATGGTGCGTGGGGAACGTGCTGTCATGGAGCGAGTGTATGGTGCTAGACCCTGAAAGTAAAGCTCGCCTAACAACAAGTGACTATGACACTGTTCACATCGATGCTAACCCTGCTAAACGAATGTGTGCCAGCCCGCTAGTCACGAAAGATCAAGGATGGTGCGTCCACGTTCTCCCACGACTCGCGGGTACGTTCACGGTATGGCGATTATCGACGGGGCAGCGCACCATCACTCACATGACCACATGGTCCATCAGCATCGGGCCGTGCAGGGCGGAACTGCTCGCGCCGCGGTCTTTGGAATTAGCGATGGTCTGGTATCGAACGTGGCGCTCGTTCTCGGCGTCGCCGCAGCGACGAGTACGGCAGGTAGCGGAAGTGCGGTCATCGTCGCCGGGGTTTCTGGGCTACTCGCTGGTGCAGCCTCGATGGCTGCGGGTGAATACGTCTCGATGAAAGCGCAAAACGAGCTCATCGAACGTGAGCTTCGAATCGAGCGAGAATCGTTGTTGTCGAACCCAAAGATGGAAGTGCGAGAGCTCGCTGCGATCTATGAAGCTCGCGGTATTGACGAGGACACGGCTCGCGACTTCGCCGAAGCAATCCACGAAGACATCGAGGTGGCCCTCGATGTGCACGCACGAGAAGAACTCGGTGTCGACCCAAACGACATTGGTGATCCGGCTGGCGCAGCGATCAGCTCGTTCATTGCGTTCGGTATCGGCGCGATCTTGCCGTTGATCCCATGGTTCATCACCGCTGGTGTCGCCGCCATGGTTGCTTCGGTCATCGTTGGCTTGGTAGCGGCAGCAGCTGTTGGTTGGGCGCTCGCGGTCTTTACTGAGCGCTCGATCATCAAGACCGCAGCGCGTCAGGTCGGGTGGGCAGCAGGAGCGTGCGCGATCACGTTCGTAATCGGCTCGCTGCTCGGTACGGCGATCAGCTAGCTGCGTTAGTACTTACGAAACAGATACGAGAATTCGTGAGCTGGCGAACTCGCCAACGCCCACGTGCGCGCCGTCGATCTCGACGGTGGTCGTTCCGTCCGGCGACTGTGCAGTGACCGTTCCGGTCTTGCCGGGAACGATGGCCGACGCCTCGAGGAACTCGAGCATGCCATCGCGGTATTCGAGCTCTTCGGGGATCCGTTGGACGCGGAAGGTTTCGCCCGTTTCGACTTCTTTGAGCGCTGCCGAACGTTCTGGCGCCTCATACGCCGACCCAGGGATTGGGTTGCCGTGCGGGCACGTCGTTGGGTTTTCCATGATGCGAACGAGTGCGGACTCGACGTCGGGTGAGATGACGTGTTCCCAGCGGCCAGCTTCGTGGTGTGCCTGAGTCCAGGAAAGGCCGAGGACATCGGTGAGGAAACGTTCGGCGAGGCGATGTCGACGAACGACTTGGGTAGCGAGCGCTTGGCCGTCGGTGGTCAGCGCAATGGCGTTTCCTTCGAGCGAGATCAGGCCTTCTCGCTCCATCTTGCGAATCATTTCAGATACCGCGGGGCGCGAGACATCGAGTCGTTCGGCAATGCGCGCTTGAATGACATCTACGTCGTCTTCGGCGAGTTCGAAGATCGCCTCGCAGTACTCCTCGAACGCCGGATGAAACTCTGGGGTCTCGTAGCTCATGACTGCACTGTAGGCGAAAGGGCAATGCCTTTGCCGATTCGTTTGAGCGCTCGCTTGCGTTGTTTGCCCTTGAGCTCTCGTTTCTTCAGTCGTTTGGACGGCTTGGTAGCGCGTCCGGTTGCGAGTGCAATGACGTCCTCGTGCGACTTCGGCTTCTTCAGGTCTTCGAACCAGCGAGGGCCATTCTCGTCGACGACGACGGCAGTTGGACCGGTGCAACTGCCCTGGCACCCAATGAGCCCGACCGTCACTTCAGCGTCGCCGGCGGCCTTCGCAAGCTTTCGATAGGCGCATTTCTGTTTCTTTGCGCAGTCTTTGCCCTCGCATAGCAGAAGGAGCGGAGGGCCGGTCGGCGATGATGCCCTCAGAGATAAGATATCTAACGGGTAGGTGTTAGCCATGCTGAACATTATGCTATCGGCATCCTGACCGTGATGCATGAGTCGGGCGGCCATTTCGCCCGATTTCATCTCCTCGGTTTCACCGAGAGCAACTATTCTCAGGTCGACGGCGTCACGACCAACGACACCAACCTCAGATGGGACCACCCAACAACATGAATGATCAGATCGACGAAAGCGAAGTTATCGCAGCCCTCAATGCCATCTTGGAGGCTGAGCTCTCCGGCGTTGTTCGCTACACCCACTACTCGCTCATGATCAGTGGCCCGAACCGCATTCCCCTCGTCGCCTTCATGCAAGAGCAGGCAACCGAATCGCTCCTACACGCCCAACAGGTCGGTGAAATCATCACTGGATTTGGCGGCCACGCCTCTACCGCAATCGCCCCGATCGAGGAGTCCAACGAGCACTCGATCGAGCGCATCCTCAACGAGAGCCTCGAACACGAGCTGAACGCCGTTCGCCTGTATCGCGCCCTGCTTGAGCTGGTCGAAGACAAGTCGATCTTCCTCGAAGAATACGCCCGCGGCCAGGTCGCAACCGAAGAACAGCACCAGCTCGAACTCCGCAAAATGCTACGCGACTACGCGTAACGCTGCAGCCAGCGCCTGCCAATGGGGTCAGGTCTCACTTTCACTCGCTTCGCC
>CALHXU010000257.1 GCA_938040365.1 uncultured Acidimicrobiales bacterium | reverse complement strand
GGTCTCGCACAATCTCGAGACTCTCGTTCAGATCTGTTTGGTACTCGAGATTCGGGCTTTTCGTTTCGCCGCGCAGGAACCGTGCTTTTTCAGCTGCGAGGTTAGTGGGAGTGTAGAAATCGAGCAGCCTGACCTTCTTCTGCCGCGTCAGTGCTTCACCATGAAGATCATTGACCGCCGAAAGCTGCTTGTCCGATAGCACCAAACTACGCCTAACTGTTCATCAAAGCTGAAACCCATCAGCTTCAGTGCGAGTTGCCGGATTGCCAAGCAATCCTCAATGAAACGCCGGTTGGAAGTCCAACGACGCTCGTTCAGCACAAATATACATGCCCGCAACTTGGCATCTCGTTCCAGATGCGAAGTCCTCCACGGCACGCACCAGTTCTGAAGCTAACCGCCCCAAGACCTTGCCCGCTTAGCTGCGCTGTGTTGCGGGGCCGTGTGTGCATAGTGGCCGCAGGTTGTTTAGATTTTAGGAATGGTTCCCTTGAACTCAGAAAGGGAAAATTTCCTAGTAAAAGGTGTCAAGTCCCACCTCGCGCACAGAAAAGATTCAACGACATCGAAAGCCCTCGAACCCTCCGGTTCGGGGGCCTCTTCATTTTTCGAGCATCGCCCACCCCATTGGGGTTCCCAAAAGCGTTGTGTCAGTGCACTCAGCTACTCTGTGCATATGGATCCGGTGGCCGCAGCAACAGAAAAGTCAGAACAACGCACTTTCAAGTTCTATGGAGCAGACGATGAACTACCCGAAGCTGGCAAAGAAGCTCTGAATCGTCGCTCAGAGGAGGAGCTCCGTAGAGCTGCCGATCGAGCCAATCTCCGTTAGTGATACCAATTCGACTGGCCGAAGCCGCCGTGGTCGACATCGAATCTCAGATCCCGGCCGATCGCCTCGAAAATTTTCGAGACTTCGATCTTCGACCCACGCTGGAGGCGCTCTCTTCCGACACATCAACCTGGACGAACTTCGCCATTCCTCACGGGCCAGGCTGGCGAGTGTCCCTAGAAGGCATCTCGATAGCGGGGTTCCACCTCTTCATCACCAACGACCTCGTGGACCCTCGACCGAATGCACTTGTGGTCTACGCAATCGACCTCTGGCAGGACAACTTCCCCAAGTGAGAACGGTCAAGTTCCGGTTGATGATGGCCATCGCCTGACCCCGAAGACGTTGAGTGAAAGTGAGACCTGACCCCCCTTCACCGACGATGCAGCCGTCGACAGGCCGGAGAGTGTTGATCTCGAAGTGGAATTAGATCGAATCACGACCGAGGTCGAGTCGTTGCGAAACACTTTCACCGCTAAGGCCGTAGCCCATGAATCAACGGTGAGAGCCCTGCGACCAATTCGAAGGCCGAAGAGAACTGTCGGACATGTGGCTCTAGGCCGCCGCAACGCCAAGCACGCACGTCCGCGGATACATCTCGACCACTATTGGGCCATCCTCCCAACGCCAAAACTGCCAAAGATCCGTCCGCGGACGCTACGAATCGAAAATCAGCACGACCAGATTCCAGTAAGCCGACTTCACAAGACTCGTAGCACATCATTCCCACGAACAATCGTTGTAGGGCGCCTTCTACCGACGAGTGGCTCGGTCTTCCGCTAGCAAATCATCGAACTGCGCTCGCGCATCAGGTTTCAAGAAGTTGTTGTTGATCAGCGCTATCGCCCTTACCCGCTGGTTGTTCCCGATCAAAGTTGGTCCTAGGACCGATGGGAACACGCGAGGTTCGTGGATCGTTAGTTTCGATAGCTGACCTAATTCAGTTTCTCGACCGCACTGCCTAACCGTGACTTCAGAGTTCACTCTGATGTCCACCGAACTCCCGACCACGATGGCCCAAGGAGCAAAATGGGGCACGGAGAACACCAACGTGACGAGTGCAGCCCACAGAAAACTTCCAAAGGCTGAGGCCATAACTCCTGCAAAGCCAACAACCAAGGCCACCTGAAAGAGCAGAGCTAGCTTCGAGAGTGAAGGCGATATCGAAACAACGCGATGATTCATCCGACTCCCAAAGAACCTATCTCCAGCGCCTCCGAATTTTCACCAAGAGGCCCGGGGGCAATTTGAATCGGCGGCGGTGACCCGAAGATAGCGCCGACCGAGACCGATCCGCCAATGACCACCGAACTGTGTTGCTCTAGGTCTCTCCGGGCCCGTGTGTGCAGCATGGGTAATGGTTGTCTACGTCCGAGGTATGAATCCCTTGAACTCAGAAAGGGAGGATTTCCTAAGTTAAAGTCGTAAAGTCCCACCTCGCTCACAGAAAATATCCCATGACATCGAAAGCGCTCGAGCCCTCCGGTTCGAGGGCTTCTTCACTTTTCGAGCGTCGCCCACCCCGATGGGGTCAGGTCTCACTTTCACTCGCGCTGGACTTGGGTCAGGTCTCACTTTCACCCGCCCACCCCACAATCCGTTGAAATACAACGCTCGCCGCCGAACAGACTACGTCGGCGGAAATTTGGCGATTGCAGCGGAGAACTGTTGTACCTCTCACCGCCAGAACGAAACTGTTGATTTCCGTTCAGTTGTAGCGAGGCAATCCTCAGTACAAGTGAAAGTGAGACCTGACCCCCGAAGTCGGTGAGTGAAAGTGAGACTTGACCCCGCAAGCCCCTACAGGCTTGGGTTGACCAGGACTTTCTCGCCGGTGGCCTTCTTGTCGTAGGCCTTGGCGATGTCAGGGTCGATCATGTCCATCAGCGAGATCTCACTCGAGTAGTCGCTATTGAAGATGCCGTTACGCTCGGCAACGGCGAACATCCGCATTTCGATCATTCGCTCCATGCCAACTGCTTCGAGGTGCGGCGTGAGTAGCCAACCGCCGACGCCCCAGTAAAGGCCGTAGCTCGCAGTGAGGATCGTTTCGCCCGTGTCGAGCCGGCCATAGATGTAGACCTGCTTGTGGACCGTCGAGCCATAGACGCTGAATTCGGCACCGCGTTTCGCTGCAGCCTGCTCCATAGCCGTGAGGATGTTGTTGGCCATCTTTCCGCCGCCGATGGCATCGAAGCCCAACGTTGCGCCGGTGTCGGCGAGCGCATCGATGAGATTGGCCATGAAGTCATCGGTGCTGCTGTCGAGGACATGTCCATCGGGCAGACCAATGTCGGTGAGTATCTTCTTTTGCGCCTCGCTGCGCACAATCGCGACCAGTGGAACGTTCTCTTTGAGGCAGAGCTTCGCGAGCATCTGGCCGAGGTTCGATGCCGCCGCGGTGTGGACGAGCGCTTCGTGGCCTTCGGCGCGCATCGTGTTGATGAAACCTTGTGCGGTCATTGGGTTGACGAACAGGCTCGCGCCCTCTTTCGCAGGGGCGCCCTCGGGGAGCGACACACACATCTTGGCTGGCATGACGCGATGCGTTCGATACATTTCGCCGCCCACGATGGTCACGACCTTGCCCAACAAGGCCTGCGCGGCATCGGATGCGCCCGCGGCCACAACTGTGCCTGCACCTTCATTGCCCGCGGCGAGCTTTTTGCCTTTGCGGCCAGCGAAGGCTCGCATCAGTTTGGGGTCGACATCGGCAACCAACGCGGGATGGCCATCGACCTCTTCGCTGCGCACGGTGCCCATGTCGCCTGGGGCGGTTAGCAATCCCAGATCGGATGGGTTGATCGGCACCGCTTGCATCTCGACGACCACCTCATGATCGGCCGGTTCGGGAACCTCACATGGTTCGACGGAAAGCACGAGCCTGCCGTCCTCGGTCACGGTGGTAAACAGTTGCCTGGCGTTCTCAATACTCATCGGAATTTCCCTCTTTCAAAAGGCGGTGTAGTTAAAGGCTCTGGGCGTGCTCGCAAGCACTGCATCGTGCCACTTCGTCAATGTGCCTGGCACCTTGACGAAGTGAGTTACTCCCGTGGCGCTGTCTTCGCTGGCGGTGTTTCGGCGTTGTGCAGTTGGCGATTGAGGTAGTGGTGGAAGTCGACGATGACCTGTTCCATCGAAACGAGCTGGCCGGGGGCGAAGTCGCCGCTGGCGGCGAGTTGTCCACGTTCGCAGATCCACTTGTCCTCGGGGAGAAAGTCGGGCATCAACGATTCGCTCACCCGCGCCGTTGCCTTGCTCAGCAACCCGCTGATCTTCGACGCCCGAGCCGGATCTTCGTAGTCGAAGGCTCCACCAGAGATGGTACGGGTCCGGTCGACCGCGATTGGTTCGACAAACTGGTAGAGCAGTGACTTCCCCGAGATCACGCCAACAAAGTTCGGTGGAAGGCTGAGCAGCACGTAATCGTCATCATCCTTCTGGGTTCCGCCGGTGGCCGTACCATCGGCACTCCCGGTCAGGTAATAGGCACCCGCGGTCGGCGTGTACGGCTCGAGCGTTTCAGGGTGGACCTTGAAGAGGTGGTAACTCTCCATCGCGTTCGAGATGACGAGCTTCCAGTTCGCATTCCATTCTTCTGCCTCACGCTGCGACGTCCAGTGCTGCAGCTCGCCAATGCCGTGTTGTATTGCAAGCGATTCGAGATGAGCGAACCGTTCGGCCAGCGGCGCCACCTCAGGGTTCATCGAGACAAAGACCAGGCCATGCCACGACTCGCACCGGTAGCTGGGCAAGCAGTGCGCGTCTTTGTCGACCTCATTGGGCGCAGCGTGTGGAACCGACAACAACGAACCGTCGTCACGGTACGTCCACGCGTGATACGGACACTGGAACCGTTTCGTGTTGCCGGGCCCGTCAACCAACAGCGTGCCTCGGTGCGCGCACAAGTTGGAGAGCGCGCTCAACTCGCCGTCCTGGTTCCGAAGGACGATGACCGGCTGGCCGCCAAGAAACGTCGTGAAGAAGTCGCCAGGCTCGGCTACTTGATCGGCCGAACCTACAAAGACCCAGCCGCCCTGCCAGACACGACGAAGCTCCGTCTCGTAGGCACCTTCGCTTCTATAGGCCTCGGCGGGCAGCGCTCGATCGGGGTCGATCTCGTATGCGTCCATAAAGCACACACTATGAGACGACCGAAGGGCCCGAACCCGTTGGGCCCGGGCCTTCGGTGGAAGATTGGTTACGAGTTGATGAGCGCTTCTAAGCGCTCGGCGAGGCCCTCTTCACCGAGGGCGCCAACGTTGACCTCGACCGTGCCGTCATCGTTGATGAACGCGAAGGCTGGCTGATCAAACACGTTCAACTCAGACCAAATAGCGCCGTCGATATCGATCCAATGATCGAACGCTCCAACGTTGGTCTCTTCAACAAAGTCGACCATCGACGCAATATCTTCAGAACGACTAGGAAGACCGATGAAGGTGACATCGTCACCGAATTCTGCTTGTGCCGCTGCGACCGCAGGGGCTTCGTTACGGCAGCGAACTCACCAGGGAGCCCAGAACCAGACCGCTATATCTTGGCCAGCAAGGTCGGCGGTATCGAACTGCGTGCCAGCGACCGTGTCACCGACCAGCTGCGGAAGACCCGCACCACCAGACGACTCCTCGGCTACCTCGGCGCCATCATCGACAGGGGCCGAGCTGGTCGACTCGTCGGTCGCGGCTCCACCGCACGCCGACGCGAACAGCCCGAGGCTGAGCGCTACAGCGCCGACGCGCTTTCGGCTCTTGGAAAGGTACATATCGGGGGGTCCTTCTCCGGTCGTGGGACTTATCGAAGCCATCTTCTGCGGCTTCTCATTAAGGATGACGCGCACGGAGGAGAAGTGGTCACAAAAAGGTGAAGAAAGTTTGCGTGACTCGTGACACGAGATCGGGTCTACTCGACAACCTCTTCGATGACCGTCGACAACATCCTCGACCGATCATCGTCGGTCAGCGGCTGGTGTTCATGATGCTCGACGAGATCGTCAACCTCACGGGTCTCCGATAGAACCGCCTCACATGCAGTGCACGACGCCAAATGTTCGAGCGCTGCGGCATGGTCGGCCTCGGAAAGCTCGCCTTCGAGAAACTCGTTGATTTGAGCTGCTAGAGATGCACAATCCATAACGCTCATCGTAGTTGTCGTGACCATACGAATTCACCGCGCGTCATACGGGGTAGAGCACTGCAACTAAACGCAGTGACTGGCGCCCACACGCTTTCCGAGGCATCGTAAGAACAAACCAACAGAGACCAAGCCCATGACCGAACAAGAAATGACCTGCGAAGTACTCGCTACACACCTCACCGATTTCCTTGAGGGCGACCTTCCTGAAGCTGCTGAAGCTGCGGCACTTGAGCATCTATCGACATGCCAGTCATGTGAGGGCGTGCTCGCGTCAACCCGCGAAGTAGTCGCACTCGCCAACGAACACGGCAGGGCCCCGCTGAGCAAAGAAGATCGCTCGCGCCTACTGGCGAAGTTGATGGACGCCGTCGAATAGTGAAGGTCGGTAGTCCTGCGCCGGTGGTTGCGGGCCGCTTCCCGAATGGTCGGCCCTGGTCGATTTCAGACCACCTCGGGCGCAACCTTCTCCTGGTTTTTCATCGCCATATCCATTGACTTCCGTGCGCAGCACACATGGCCGCCGTGCGCGACCAGTTCGCGGGGAATGAGAACACCGATGTCGTGATCGTGACCTTCACCGACCCTGACACTCTTTCGCTCTACGACAAATCGTCGCAGTATGGCCTTCCCATCGTCATCGACCCAGACCGTTCCGCCTACCGCGCCTTCGGCCTCGAATCCGGATCGTTCGGAGACATCTGGGGCCTCGCAACGATTGAGCGATACATCGAGATATTTCGGACTGACGGATTCAAGAACCTCAAACGCCCCGTTGAGGACACACGCCAGCTCGGCGGCGACTTTGTGATCGACCCCAGCGGAAAAGTTGTTTACGGACATTGGAGCAAGGGCCCGGCAGATCGCCCCGACGTTGCGGACTTGGCCGCTGCAATCGACGCAGTGGAGAGAACCTGAGAGCGAACCTAAACGACGTTGACGTCGCTCAGAATCCGGCGCAGTTCGGCTCTGCCTCTGTGCACGCGCATCTTGGCTGCCGAGAGTCCAATGTCGAGAATATTGGCGACGTCGCGCATCGGAAGTTGTTCGACGTCGCGGAGAACGACAGCCATCCGCTCGTCTTCGCCGAGTGTGTTGAGCGCGATCGAGAGTTGCTCGGCAACCGCTGACGCGATCGCGTGGTCGGCGGGCCCTGGCTCGTTCGAAACGGCTTCGGGCATCTCGCTCGGGTCTGTCGGGAAGTCACGACGTCGGCGAACGATCGTGATCGCCTCCCGGTACGCGATCTGGAGAAGCCACGGACGGGCCTTGCTGCTGTCACCGAGTTGATCGAACCGCGTGAATCCCTTCACGAAGGTGGACTGCACGGCGTCCTCCGCGTCAGCCTTGCTCCACAACACTCGATAGGCAACGTTGTAGACCGCATCGACGTTCGCGACGAACAGCTCCTCGACCAATTTGTGCAGCGAATTCGAAGCGTCAATTACCAACGCTTCGCACTCCCGCTCTGTTTCGGCCTAGCCGAGCCAACATCTCACGAACCTCACTTGAAGAGTGAACGAAAGCCGCCGCCAGAGTCGCCCTTTTTGTTGGCCTTGTTCCACGCCATCATGCCACCGTCGAGGTTCACAACATCGCCGAACCCGGCACCCGTCAGGATCTGGCACGCTTGCGTGCTTCGACCTCCACTCTTGCAAAGGACGACCACACGACGTTGCGGATCGAGCTCCGCCGTTCGGTCGGCTAGCTCTCCGAGAGGGATGTTTGTTGTTCCCGGCAAGGTCCCGGAAGCAACTTCGTCGGGTTCGCGGACATCTATGAATTGTGCACCGTCGACAATGACTGCCTCGTAGTCGGTAACGGCATGATCGGTATGCATGGATTAACCCTTTCCAGTGAGTTCTTGGATGACAGCGTCGGCGTCATACCCTTCGGTTTGGTTGTACGGAAGCTTCGACAACATGTCGCCCATCGTGCACGTGTTCGAAAGCGCGGAGTAGACGAGGCCAGTGCCAATGCCTCCGGCGAGCCACTTTGCGTTCGGCTTGACCAAACTTCCGAGGATGCCAGTGAGCACCAACGAACCAGCGGCCAAACGGACCTGACGATCCATCGCCCAGGTGTCGCTCGACCCGACAGCGGTCGCCCCTCCAGCTTCCTGCCAAGCAATCAACCCGCCATCGAGGGACCAGACGTTTGATTTGCCAGCTTGATCTAGGATCTCAAGAGCGCTCTGAGAACGTGCCCCCGACTGGCATACGAGGACAGCCGGTCGTTCGAGGGCAGCGACCTCGCTGGCTCGTTCGTCGAGAACATTGAGGGGCAGGCTATGCGAGCCCGGGATGTGCACACTCTCAAACTCGGCCCCAGTGCGTACATCGATTACCGCGAGGTCCGCTTCGGCGCTCAAGCGACTTACAAGTTCGGGACTAGCAATGGTGTTGGTCATACGAATTCTTCCTTTTCCTCACTCGAGTGGTCGATCGTTTGTTGCAACGAACTTGTCGACTCGGCATTCCGACCATCGCCGATCAGCATGCCAGTTCCGTCCCCTCGCTCATCGATGCCCGACTCGCGAAGGCTACCAAGGAGCGCTTTGCCCTGAACCACTTTGACTGCGTCATGGGTTGATGCGTGGATGCGATATTCAAGGTCGTCCCATAGCCCGGACCGACGCAAAACGTCTCGCACCGGCCCCTTCAGGTCGGCGAGATGCAGTGCGCTTCCGAACTCGTGTAGCTCGTCGAGCAGCTCTTTGAGCATCTCAACACCAGTAACGTCGATGTCGTTTATCCCAGAGGCATCCAGAACCAGAACCGGGTTGGCGTGGTTCGAAATCCTCTGCGCTTGCTCCAGTATGTGCGTCTTGATGTTCTCCGAGTTGATAAAAGAGACGGCGGCGTCGATTCTCAGAATCGTGATACCGGGGTGTGTAGTTGCCTCGGGGAACCTGTCCACGTTTCGGTAGGTCGTTCGATCGACCTGTCCGAGTATTGCTTTGTGTGGTGCCGACATTCGGGCGAATACGACGAGCATCGACGCCACCACGGCAACCGCAATTCCGATCTCGATACCGAGCAAGAGCGTTGCGGCAAAGGCGACGCCAAGGCTGATCAGATCACTTCTCTTGACGTGTGCGATGTGCTTGATCTCTTTCACGTCCACCAAACCAATTACGGCACTGATGATGATCGCCCCGAGCGCAGCGTTGGGGAGCGCTTCGAGCAACGGCGTGAGAAACGCAAGCGTGACGAGAACAAGAATTGCGGTAACGATCGACGCCAAGGGGGTCCTCGCCCCAGCTGAATCGTTCACCGCTGTTCGGGAGAAACCGCCGGTGACGGGGTACCCACCAAAGACGCCGGACGCGATGTTCGCAGCTCCGAGCCCGATCAGTTCTTGGTTGGGGTCGAGTGAGTATCCGTGCCGGCGGGCGTACACCCGGGCGACGGCGATCGACTCCATGAATCCGACCAGCGTGATGAGCAGCGCCGATGGAATGAGGTCGATGACTAGAGAACCCTGACCGGTCGGCAGGGAGAATGCAGGGAGCTGATCTGGAATGGCGCCGACGAGCGACACGCCGCGGTCTTCCAGGCTGAGGATGTGGACGGCGAGTATCGAACCAACCACGGTAAGGAGGGCTCCTGGAAGCCGCGGCGCGCGTGCTTTGAGAAATCGCAATGTTGCGAGCGAGAGTGCGCCGACGATGAACGTAGGCCAATGGGTTCCGCTGAGACTGCGAACCACTTCGAACACGGTGTCGTAGAAGTGCTCCTGGCGCGGAATGCTCACTCCGAGAATGTGACGGACTTGGGAGAAGCCGATGATGATCGCCGCAGCCGAGGTGAAGCCGACGAGAACGGCGTGCGAGAGGAGGTTGACAAGCTTGCCCAATCGAGCGAATCCGACGACGAGGTGTACGACGCCGACGACCAGCGCCAATATCGCTGCAGCAGCGAGGTAGGTAGCGGTTCCCTCTTCGGCGAACGGCGCCAAGGCAGTCGCTGTGAGAAGCGAGACGATTGCAACTGGGCCAACTGCTAGTTGCCGTGAGGTTCCGAGCACTGCGTAAACGAGCACCGGAACCGTCGCCGCATAAAGCCCAACTTGAGGCGGCAGACCAGCGAGCAACGCATACGCCATGGCTTGCGGAACCAGCATGGCAGCGACGGTCAGGCCTGCGACCAAATCTGACCGGACATCATCGCTCTCGTATCGGCGTGCCCAGATGGCAATGGGGAGTCGGATCATCTGGACACCACTACCCTTGCACCGCTGCACGGGCCATAACCCATGAAAGACAATGCGCATCCTGGTGTTGCGAGATGATGGCTTTTGTTCTCCGTCGTCGCATCATGAGTCTAAATGTACGTACATTCGTACAATAGTGCAACCCGTAGAATTTGTGACCGGTTTCGCTGGGGCAGCGTCATAGGAAGTAGGGCCATAACCCACAAACATCGAAGACACTTGGAGAAACAGAAATGAACGAATCAAATGGAGATCGCATCTTTCGAGTAGTTGTAGGCGTAGCACTACTCATCGCCGGGTTCACTGCGCTCAGCGGAGTCATCAGCGTGATCGCCATCATCGTTGGCGCCATCCTCACACTGACCGGAGCCGTCGGCTTCTGCCCCATCTATGCAGTATTCAAGACGGGGACACGCAAGCTCACCGGAGCGTGAGCTCTGAAGCAGACTTGGCCAGCTCCGGCGTGGTGCTCTTCACCACGCCGGGCTGCCCACACTGCCCACGGGTTCGCCAAACCAGTCTTGACGTTGCCCAGCGCAGACCGGGCGTGAAGTTCTCGGAAGTCTCTGCAGTAGACCGTCCCGACCTCGTCAAATCGATGAACGTGCGAGCTGCCCCCACGATGCTTGCACTACGTGACGGGGTCGAAGTGGGCCGCACAATCGGAGCCTCAAGCGCTGACGAGATCGAGCGACTGTTCGAGGCGTCCGCTGGAGGACCCGCCGTCGCGCGGCGGTCCGTATCCACCGAAGATCGAACGATCCGGTCGGCCGCTGGAGCAGTGCTTCTACTCGCAGGACTGATCACCCAAATCATATGGCTGGCTCTCTTCGGCGTCGGCCTACTCCTATGGGGTTGGTACGACTATCTCAGTCCCAATGCGAGCCTGACTTCGTGACCGAGCCTGGCACCTTAAGACGTCATTGCGTCCATAGCGCCAACAGTACCTACCGGCAAGGCAGTATTGGAGAAAGGGATTGAGCCCCTATACCCCGAACTCCTCTTGATAGAGCTGATTTGTGCCAGGACCGCCATCGAGGACATCGATGCCGGAGTTGCCGACGAGGATGTCGTCGCCGAGCCCACCGATCAGCCGGTCGTTCTGTGGCCCACCCAAGAGTCGATCATTCCCAGCATGACCGACCAGCCGATCGTTCTGTGGTCCACCATCGAGTTCATCGTCGCCATTTCCGCCGTAGAGCTCATCGCTTCCATTGCCGCCATCGAGGGTGTCGTTACCATCATTTCCATGGAGGATGTCGCTGCCAGTGCTTCCAATGAGTAAATCGTCACCGAAGTTACCGATCAGCAGGTCGCTATCTAACCCTCCGTAGAGAACGTCATTGCCTTTGCCGCCGCCGATCTCATCGAGTCCACGCTGTCCGCGAAGGGTGTCGCTACCGCCCTCACCGCGGATCCTGTCATTGCCGTCGCCGCCTTCGATGACGTCGTGACCGTTGCCGCCGAAAATCTCGTCGTTCTGCGTTCCGCCGTCAATGCGGTCGTTGCCGTTCTCGCCGAAGATCGTGTCGCTCCCGGTACCGCCAAAGATGTTGTCGAGCTGTGCTCCACCACGGATCACATCGGCACCATGCCCACCAAGAAGGCCGTCGAAGCCGAGGCCGCCGTCAATGAAGTCGTTGCCATGGTCTCCATTAATCGTGTCATCGCTCCTACCGCCAAAGATGACGTCGTGACCGTTGCCGCCGAAAATCTCGTCGCTTCCGTCTCCGCCGTTGATCGCGTCGTTGCCATCATCCCCGCGAAGCGCGTCGTCACCGTTTCCGCCACTGATCTCATCACTGCCAGCACCACCGATGATGGCGTCCTGACCAGCACCGCCGTCGATAATGTCATGGCCGTTGCCGCCATCGATGGTGTCGTTCCCATCACCGGCAAAGATCTCGTCGTTGCCGTTTCCGCCGTCGATGGTGTCATCCCCAGCGCCAGAACAGATCAGGTCGCTGCCTCCAAGACCGATGATCACATCGTCGCCGTCCGAGCCAACGATGACATCGCGTCCGGCGGTGCCGGTAATTGTCCCACCGCCGCTCGGCGCAACGATCGTTGCGTCCTCACCGTCACACGTCGGCACGACCGTCTGTGCCGACACCGTCCCTGGGAGCAAAGCGACGAGCAGCGCCGTCGCTGAGAAAATCGCTGCGCTCGAGCTCTTTCGACTACCCAACATGTATCTATCCGCCACGGTTACTCCTCAGGATTCACAAGGAGCCGCAAGTTGCCCCTCAGGCCAGTGTGTCGAGGTTCTCAAGCCAAGTCTTGAGAAATAGGAACTACCGATGCCGAAGTAGGTCCGATGGCCTACGAACCAGCGTGGATTCTCGGCCCGAGGTCGGCCTTTGTATCATCGGGAGATGAACCCAGCTGTCGTTGACCATGTCGGTTGTGCCATCCCATGGCGAGAAGTCGGCGAAGGCGATCCCATCATCTTCCTCCATTCGTAAGGGTGCCTGGCACCTTTACGAAACGTGTGGGCTAGTGGATCTCGGTTGTGAGGAGGTCGCCGATGTTGAAGCCGCGGAACTCGACCTCGAGGCCAGAACGAGTTGGCGAACATGCCATCAGCCCGACTTCAACTTCACTCGGCATTGGCAGGTACGCCAAGCGGATCAACTGCCACGAGTCTTCGCCGGTTTGGTACTCGACGCGAAGCGACGAGCCCTGTCGGGACAGCCGAAACATTCTGCTTTGCTCGACCGAGTCAGCTGGCGTCATCGACCAGTCGGAATGACCTCGGGTGACCACCGTGCTCAAGTTCTGCACGCCATCGGAGAACTCGACGCCGGTCTTCATCCAGTTCTCGTCATCGACTCGAACCATCAACCCGGCCTGGTCGTACAACGCTTCGTAGCGAGCAGCGACCTCGACGGTTGCGGTGAAGTCACCGTCAACCTTGCACGAGTAGAAATGGCCATCGTTGTGGACGAAGTCGTAGTAGGTCGTGCGCCAGAAGTCGGTCTCGTGGCCTGTCGTCAGCGTCACTCGCCCATCATCTGACGACCAAACCGGAGGTTCGTTCAGCCACGTCATAGCGTCCATGGCGCCAACCGTACCGACCGGCGAGGCAGTTAGGGACGAAAGGGATTCGGTCCTTCGGTCTTACGATTCCTCGAAGTACCCCTGAAACACCTGATTCGTTCCAGGGCCACCATCGAGGAAATCAACGCCACCCTGGCCGACGAGAATGTCATCGCCAGCCTCGCCGTAGAGGAAGTCATCGCCGTTCTCACCAGCGATGCCGTCGTCACCGAAGCCGCCATAGAGATGATCATTCCCCTCGCCGCCAATGACGAAGTCGTGGCCGACGCCTCCAAACATGGTGTCGTGGCCAGCTTCACCGAAGAGGATGTCCGCACCCAAGTTTCCACGAATCAGATCGTCGCCATCTCCTCCATAGATCTCGTCGTTGCCGCCGCCTCCATCGATTCGATCGTCGCCGTTCAATCCGAAGAGGAAATCGTTGCCGGCTCCGCCGAGAATCTCATCGCTTCCCTCATCGCCACCGATAACGTCTTGGCCATCGTTCCCGAAGAGGACGTCGTCGCCG
>CALHXU010000256.1 GCA_938040365.1 uncultured Acidimicrobiales bacterium | reverse complement strand
AAGCGATCAACAGCCAAGGAGGTGCAGCATGATTCCTGCAGCATTTGACTACACGGTTGCCGAGAACGCCGAACACGCCATCTCACTGCTTGGCGAATACGGCGACGAGTCGAAGCTTCTCGCTGGTGGGCATTCGCTCATCCCAATGATGAAGTTCCGCCTCGCAACGCCAACCCAACTGATCGACGTTGGTCGACTCAGCGACCTGTCCTACATCAACCAGGTCAATGGCCATATCGCCATCGGCGCAATGACCAAGCACAAGGAGCTTGAGACGAGCGAGGTGCTCGCTGAGCACTGCCCAATGCTCGCTCATGTGGCGTCGCTCGTTGGAGGGCCTTCGGTGCGACACCGTGGAACCCTCGGCGGAACGATGGCACATGCCGACTCGGCGTCGGATCTTCCAGCTGCGGTCCTCGCACTCGGTGGAACGATCGTTGCACAGGGACCAAATGGCCAACGTGAGATTGCAGCTACCGACTTCTTCACCAGCTACTTCGAGTCAGCGCTCGCACCCGACGAGATGATCGTCGAGATTCGAGTACCGGCTGGAACCGGTGGATGGAACTATCAGAAGTTCAACCGACGTGCTCAGGATTGGGCGATCGTCGGTGTCGCTGTCGCCGACGGTGGCAACGGCGTTGCTCTGGTGAACATGGGTTCAACGCCACTGCGGGCAAGTGCAACCGAGGCTGCTCTCGCCGATGGCGCAAGTGCTGCCGACGCTGCGGCTATGGCTGCCGATGGCACCGAGCCACCCGAGGACCTCAACGCCGATGCGGCTTACCGCACGCACCTCGCCAAGGTGTTAACCAAGCGCGCATTGGAGGCGGCGGGCAGTTAGGTGCTAAAAAGAAGGTAAGAAGCTTTCGCCGCCTTTTTGGGGGGATGGCGAAGTGCGTCGGCCGCTTTCTGCGGCTGGCACTCGAACAGGCCGGTGTGGTCCGGGGGGTCCACACCGGCCTGTTTTCTTTTTCGTCTGACCATTCTTTCGTCTGACCAGCTGTCGACGTCGCCCTTTCAACGTCATGTGATCATGTCGTCGCGACTAGGTTCAGGAAATGAACCAAGCCGATTTCCTCGACGTACTCGAAGCCGAAAGCGACGCCTTTCTGAGCGCTGCGGCCGCCGTTGCCCCCGACGCTCCAGTAGCGCATTGTGGCGACTGGACGATGGCCGACCTCGTTGCCCACCAAGCATCTGTGTGGGGCTTTGCGACGGCCAACGTTGCTGCCGGCGGAGAGAAGTCATCTCCTGCCACAAGCGCTCCAGATGATGAGTCGAAATTATTCGAGTGGGCCGCCAGCATTCGCACCACGATGCTCGAAACGCTGCGCTTTGCTGAGCCCGGCGCACCCGCATGGTCATTCGCCGCACCGTTTCAAACGGCCGGATTCTGGCAGCGCCGTATGGCATGTGAAACGATCGTCCACCGCTGGGACGCCGAGATGGCCGCTGGCATGACGACACCACTTTCGCCCGAGTTCGCATCGGAGGCCATTGACGAATACACCGAAGTCGGATTGCGCTTCTCGTCGAGCCGCCCTAACCGTGAATACCCGGCCGCGTCGTTGCACATCCACTGCACCGACACCGAGGGCGAGTGGCTGATCGTCGGCACCGACGGGCCCGACTTCACCGTGACCCGCGAGCACGCCAAGGGCGATGCAGCCGTGCGCGGTACCGCCGAGAACCTTCTGCTTTGGGTGTGGGGTCGTGACGCCGATGTCGAGATCCTCGGCGAAGCTGCGGTTGCAGCGGCGTGGCAAGAGCTCGCTCCGTGAGCGACGCAGTACCTCCATTCGACCTCGACTTTGTTCGAGGCCAGTTCCCAGCGTTCGACGAGCCATCGCTCGATGGATGGGCGTTCTTTGAAAACGCCGGTGGTTCGTACGCGTGCCGCCAAACGGTCGACCGGCTCCACGCCTTCTACACAAAGACCAAGGTGCAGCCGTACGCTCCATACCCCGCGTCGACCGAGGGCGGCCGCCAAATGGACGACGCGTACATCAGGCTCGCCGGGGTCCTGAACGTCGGCAGCGACGAAGTGCACATCGGCCCATCGACCTCCCAGAACACCTACGTGCTCGCGCACTCCTTCCGTTCGATTTGGGCCGATGGCGACGAGATCATCGTGACGAACCAGGACCACGAAGCCAACACCGGGGTGTGGCGTCGGCTCGCCGACACCGGCATTGCGGTCAAGGAGTGGAAAATCGATCCAGAGACCGGCGTGCTCGACCCCGCACTGCTCGAGAGCCTCATAACCGAACGAACCAAACTGGTCGCATTCCCGCACTGCTCGAACATCATTGCCCACGACAACCCAGTCGCCGCAATCTGTTCGACGCTGCGAGCCCGCGGCATCGTCAGCGTGGTCGACGGAGTTTCAGCAGCGCCGCACGGCTTGCCCGACGTCCACGCACTCGGCGCCGATATCTACTTGTTCTCGGCCTACAAGACGTGGGGCCCACATCAAGGTGTCATGACGGTTCGACGCTCGGTCTGTGATTCGCTCACAAACCAAAGCCACTACTTCAACGACGATTCGATCCGCACCCGACTGATCCCAGCCGGACCAGACCACGCCCAAGTCGCAGCGATGAACGGCGTGGTCGACTACATCGACGCGCTCCACGAAGCACACTTCGACGACGGCGCAATGCCGAACGAACGAGGCCAACGCGTCCACGACCTCATCCGAGCCCGAGAGATCGCCTTGCTCACTCCCCTGCTCGAATTTCTCGAGAGCCGCAACGACGTACGAGTGCTCGGACCGACCAACCCCGAAGTCCGTCTCCCAACCGTTGCACTCCTGTCGGGTCGCGATCCACACGACGTCGCTCGAGACCTGGTCGAACACAAGGTCATGGCCGGGGCGGGCAACTTCTATGGGCTACGGGCAATCGAGGGTGTCGGCATCCCGTCGGACCCGGGTGTGCTGCGCGTCAGTTTCGTCCACTACACCGCACCCGAAGAAGTCGAACAGCTCATCACCGCACTCGACGCCGCGCTCTAGCCAGACCAAGCTCACGTCGGCCGCTAACCTATACCTATGGCATGGCGGTCGAAGAATAGCCAGAGGTACTCCACCTTGGGGATGCTCGCTGCCGGTGCAGTCCTTTTTGCATCGTGTGGAGGTGGGACACAACTGACCACAGGAAGTGCAAATTCTTCCCCGGAGCTGCAAGCAACGTGTGGCAACCTCGTGTTCGACTCCTTGCCACCGGACCTCAGCTCCTTCGAGCCTCTCGATGACCGAGCGCGAGCCGCACTCGACGAGCTGATCAACGGTCCGACTGGCGTCGAGGCGCAAGAGTTTGCGACGTTCGACATGTTGATCGCCGAGCAGAGCTCAAATAGTTTGACCCTCGCTGCCGACGTTGGGTCCTCCAGGCTTGCGACTGCGCGCTTTGAAGAACGCGGTGGCGCGCTTCGTCCAACCAGCTGGGGTGGATGCCAGATTCAGGTGCAGGCCGACGGCTTCGGCGGCGCCGCGACGATTCTCAACCCTGACATTGCACCAGACCCGGCGTCGACAACCTTAAACGTCTGGATCCAAGAACGTGACTGCGCGTCGGGTCAACCCCCGTCGGACCGACAGGTCATCCCGGTCGTGAACGAGACCGAGGACCGGATCGAAATCAACACACTGGTCGAACCAGTCCGGGGCGACGCGGAGTGCCCGGGCAATCCGTTCTTCCCGGTCGAAATAGAGCTCGACTCGCCAATCGGCGATCGGGCAGTCTTTGACATGTTTGAACCACCGGGCACCGAACGAGCGTGGCCACCAACCTCACAAGACCTCGACGAGTAGGAACGTCGCTGCTGTCGACGCCGCGCTACCGATGGGCTGCTTCGTCGAGCAAGACGGTCGCCCGAGCTTGGGTGGGAAGTGTCGCCGGGATCGATGGATCGTTGTCGAGAAATAGCTGGACCGCGTCCTGCTTCGATTCGCCACCGATGACCCAAAGCAGCTGCTTGGCCCGGTCGAGGACCGGCCAGGTCAGCGACATACGTCGTCGACCCTGATACTCGCCGGTTAGCGCGACATCGACATCATCCACACCAAGGATCGGGTCGTCGGGGATAAGCGAGGCGGTGTGGCCGTCACTTCCCATACCGAGCTGCACGAGGTCGAACACGACCGGCGTTCCCGCATGGGTGTCCATCAGTTCGGCGTACTCGATCGCTGCAGTCTCGAGATCGGGTGCAGTAACCGGCATCAGATGAATTCCCGCAGGGTGATTCTGCTCGAGAAACTCCTCGGTCAATAACGCAGAATCGAGCATGGACGCATTGCGGTCGTCGGAGCCGTCGGGGGCAATACGCTCATCGACCTGGAATAGGTGCGTTCGACTCCAGTCGAGATCGCTGCGCTCGCTCAAGAGTTCGAGCAACCGGCGTGGCGTCGTACCACCCGAGATTGCCCACACGAACACGCCGCGCTCATCGATCGATTGCGCAGCTGCTTCGAGGATGACCTCGACCGACCGAACGGCGAGCGCCTCGCCATGTGCGAGGACCTCAACGTTCACCGATGCGCCTCCGCGGGCGAGAATCGTCACCCTCGAGTGGCGACACGCGATCGGCTTCTTCAGGGCCCCAACTTCCAGCTGGATACGGAAGGGCCTTGTCGGTCGGGTTCAGCATCGGCGCAACGATGCGCCATGCTTCTTCGACTCCGTCCTGGCGAGCAAATAAGCGCTCGTCACCAAGGATTGCATCGGCGATCAGACGCTCGTAGGCATCGGGGCCGTCGCCACCGAGCACCTCTTCGTAATCGACGCTCATGTCGACATCATCGCTCTTCATCTCGAGGCCGGGCACCTTGGCCTGCATCGTGAGCGTGATCTGATCGTCGGGCTTTAGGCGGAAGCGCAGCTTGTTGGGCTCGGGGCATTTATCCTGTTCGGCAAAGAGCATGCTCGGCGGTTGTTTGAATTCGACCACCGCCTCGGTGACCGTCTCGGCCATCGACTTTCCAGCACGGATGTAGAACGGCACGCCCTGCCAACGCCATGAGTCGATCTCGACGGTCATCGCGACGAACGTTTCGGTATCGGAGTCGGGGGCAACACCCTTCTCGTTCAAGTACCCCTCGACTTGGCCGCGGACGACCTTGTCGGGGTCGAGCGCCTTCATTGCCTTGAAGACCTTCACCTTTTCGTCTCGAGTAGCAGACGCATCCTTTGTTACCGGCGGCTCCATTGCGAGGAGCGCGACCATTTGCAACAAGTGGTTCTGCACAACATCGCGTATCGCTCCCACCTCGTCGTAGAACGCGCCACGACCATCGACGCCAAATGCTTCGGCCATGGTGATCGTGACCGACTCGATGTGGTTGCGGTTCCAGACCGGCTCCAGCAACGAGTTGGCAAAGCGGAAGACCATGAAGTTCATGACGGGCTCTTTGCCGAGGAAGTGATCGATGCGGAAGATCTGGTCCTCTCGAAGGTGCTTCGAGAGCGTGTCGTTCAACTCGATCGCGGATTCAAGGTCGCGACCGAAAGGCTTTTCCACAACGACACGACCCCGATCGGTCATACCGACCGACGCAAGACCCTCGACGACATCGTCGAAGAGAAAGGGCGGAATCGAGAGGAACGACAGCGGCACCTCGGCGCCCCCGGTCAGCTCCAACACCTTTGGCCACGTCTCAGGGTTCGTATAGTCGCCGGGGATGTAGCGAAAGTTGCCACATAGTTTCTCGAGCGCGCCCTCGTCGACGTCATCGATCTTGGCGCGCACCGACTCGCGAACCCGGTCGCGCATCTCATCGTCGCTCAATTCCGAACGAGCAATACCGACGATCGGCATGTCGACCCGACCTTCGAGCGTCAGCTCATAGAGCGCCGGAAGCAGCTTCTTCTTGGCGAGATCACCGGTTGCTCCAAAGAGCAGAAAGGCATCAGCCTGTGGAGTTTTTGCCACCTCAGCCCTCCGCCTTCTTCTCGTGGTGGCCGCCGAACTCTTTGCGTTGCGCCGAGACAACCTTGTTCGTGAACTCATCGTTGTTGCGCGACGAGAAACGGTCGAAGAGCGACGAGGTGATCGTCGCTGCAGGCACACCGAGTTCAACCGCAGCTTGAACGGTCCAGCGACCTTCGCCCGAGTCAGACACATGGCCTTCGAACGCATCGAGATTCGGATCGACGGCGAGTGCGTGTGCGGTGAGGTCGATCAGCCACGAGCTGATTACCGAACCTCGTCGCCAAACCTCGGCAACTGCGGCGGTATCGATGTCGTACTGGAAATACTTTGGGTCGCGCATCGGCGTCGTTTCCGCGTCGGCCTGACGGGCTTCGGTGCCAGAGTCTGCGGCGCGCAGAATGCCAAGGCCCTCGGCAACAGCGGCCATCATGCCGTATTCAATACCGTTGTGGACCATCTTGACCATGTGTCCAGCACCGCTCGGTCCGCAGTGCAACCAGCCAATCTCGCCGGGGCGAAGCGGCCCGTCATCGTCGAGCGTCCGCTCTGCAGATTCGACTCCAGGGGCGAGCGTGTCGAGCAGTGGAGTGAGATGGGCAACGGACTCGTCATCGCCGCCAACCATCATCGAGAAGCCGCGCTTCTCGCCGTAGACGCCGCCGCTCGTGCCAATGTCGACGAAGTGAATACCGCGCTCGGCGAGCTCCTCGGCCTTGTCGACGTCGTCTTTCCACATCGAGTTACCGCCGTCGATGATGATGTCGCCAGCTTCGAAGTGTTCGGCGACCGCATCGACGGTTGCACCAGCAAATACCGCCGGGACCATCACCCACGCAACACGGGGCGTGCTCAGTGCTGCAGCGAATGACTCGAGGTCATAGGCAGGCGTGGCACCCTCAGCGGCGATCTCATCGACCGGCTCTTTGTTGATGTCGTATGCGACTGCCTCGTGACCACCAGACATCGCTCGACGAACGAGCCCCTTGCCCATTCGACCAATTCCGACCATTCCGAACTGCATGTGTGCACTTCCTGCGTTACCTGTCTTGGCATTCCCAAGACGCTGCTACCGTAACCCCATCATGGCCTCCGATTTATGCCCGATGTGTGAAGTTGGCCCCCAAATAGGTCAGATGCCACACCGAGGCGGGAACAGGTCGTGACTAGCCCGTGGACGGTGGTCTGCTCGATCAGCCCCGACGGTGACCTGCCGGCTTCGGAAATCGCTGGCCTTTTGTCGATGTATCTCTTCGACGCTGGAGCCCTCGCCATCGGCGAAACCTCCAACGACGAGACGATCGAACTCGTCGCTGGATTCGACGATGAGCAGAGCGCGCAGCGAGCGGTTGCCAAGGTCGCTGCGCACTCGCCCGCAACGATCTTCGAAGTAGTAAAAGATCGACAGTACCTCGAATGGGTCGAAGGCCAGCGCGACGCGCTCACCCCTACGACCATCGGCTCGTGGCACGTACGCGCCCCCTGGCATGAACGCAACGACGCCCAGTTCCACGACATCATCATCGACCCAGGAGTTGCATTCGGACACGGAGCGCATCCGAGTACGCGGCTGTCGCTTGAGCTACTCATTTCGGCGCTCGAAGAGGACGACGAGCGTGGGAGTGGTCGGCGTCATGAAACGGTGGTCGATCTCGGCACCGGCACCGGCGTGCTCGCCATTGTTGCGGCTACGACCGGTCGCACCGTTCGAGCCGTCGAATCTGATATCGGCGCAGTCGCCGTTGCTCGGAACAACATCGAACACAATGCGGTCGTCGACACGATCGAACTGATCCACCAAAACGGGTCAGACACTGTTATTGCACGAGCCGACTTGGTCGTTGCGAACGTGACGATCGACGTCCACCGAGCCATGGCCAATGCCTACAAATTCGCCGATCGGATCATCGTCTCAGGCCTTTTGTGCAGCCAGGTAGCCGAGTCGATCGAACTCTTGGCGAATCATCGGGCAGCTACCGTGAAAACGTTCGGCCAGTGGGCAGCGATCGACTTCACGTCGACAACCTTACGCAGCGGAAAAAACGACCGATACTAAACGCAATGAGTGCAGGCAGAAAGAAGGACGGCGACTACTACCCACTCCGGTGGAAGTTCGCCGATCGCGTTGAGAACATCGTCATCCTTTACCGCACGCGTGCAGCGGTGGTTATCGCCGCGCTCGGGCTCCTCTTGATTCTGGCCGGCATCTTCATCATTGGCTGGCGTCCATTTGAATCAGATGACGACGCGACAAACCAAGATCAGACCGAGATCGTAGATGGCGCCGACGATGCGCCCACCCAAGAAGAGTCGATTGGCGTTGCGGCGAATGGTCAAGGGTCCGCTACGCAAAATGGTGATCTCGTCACCGGGCAGACTCGACGCCCAATCGCAACCGACGCGCAGCTGCGGTCGGCAACCTCGGGTGTCGTCATCGAACTCGGCGCAGCAGTGATGAATTTGACCGGTGGCTTTTCCTCAGATGAGGCTGCCGATGCGGCGTTCATGCGAGCCACGATGCTCTTCCCCACTCGCGAAGTTCTCGACTCCCAGCTGCTCAGCGACGAATTCGTGCCGACAGACGACGTCCTGATCCGCATCGTCGACCCACTGTTCGCCGAAGACACCGCTGAACTCGATCCGGCGCTCGTTCCGCTCATCACCGACGTTGCCACCGCGATTGGTTCGAGTGGCGAGTTGACCGTCGAGGTGGTTGCCCACGTTCCTCGCCTGCTCCTCAGCCAAGACCGAGCTCAAGTGATTGCCGATCAGCTTGTCGCAGACGGCATTGCTTCGAACATCATCACCGTGACCGGACGAGGCAACACCGAGCCGCTGCCGGGCATACCGAGCCGCGTCGAGTTCATTCTCCGCTGACTTAGCTCGGGCTAGCCCTGCTGCTCGTACCAACTATCGAGGCGTGCAATGAGTTCCTCGCGTGGGAGTTCACCCTCGGAACGTTTGACCTCGAGCAACATCTTTACCGCTTTGCCGACCAGTGGACCGGGTTCAATTCCGAGATGAGCCATGACTTCAGAGCCGTCGATGTCGGGCCGTTCCGCTGCGATCCGGTCTGCTTCAGCCAGTTCGCCAATGCGTCGCTCGAGGTCGTCCATCGCCCGCTGGATCCCTTCGAGTTTGCGAGCGTTTCGAGTCGTGCAATCGCAGCGGATCAAGTGGTTTAGGCTCCCGAGAAGGGGGCCAGCCTCGCGGGCGTATCGCCGGACAGCTGAATCTGACCAGCCATCGGAGTATCCCTTGAACCGGCCTGATAGGCGCACCAACTCGACGACATCATCGACGGTCTGTTCTTCGAACCCCAGCGCCGTCAGCCGCTTGCGAGCCATACGCGCTCCCACGGCTTCGTGATGGCGAAACGTAAC
Organism: uncultured Acidimicrobiales bacterium; assembly: GCA_938040365.1. Lineage (GTDB taxonomy): Bacteria > Actinomycetota > Acidimicrobiia > Acidimicrobiales > SHLQ01 > SHLQ01. The sequence continues at coordinate 20,690 of CALHXU010000256.1, read as the reverse complement.
GCCCGCGTCATCGATTCGACGCGTCTTTGGCTTGCCAACGTCGTGAAATAGGGCTGCTAACCGGACGGTGATGTCGGGCTTTGTTTTCGAGGTGACCGCAATCGTGTGGGCGAGTACGTCCTTATGTCGATGGATTGGGTCTTGCTCCATCCGAAGGAGTGGAATCTCTGGAGCGATCGTGTCCATCTTCCCAGAATCACATAGCTCCCAGAGCGTGTCTGTGGGGTCGTCGGGCAAAAGCGCATCGATCAGATCTTGGGCAGCGGTGCTCGTCATCACGAACATGAAGGATAGCGAAGACAGTTAGTGGCCCAATAGTATGGCGAACGTGTCCGATCACGAGTTAGTGCCGCCTCCCCCGCCTGACTCACCGCCTCCTCCGCCCGACGCTCCGCCTCCGCCACCGGCTTCGAGCAGTGGTCAGGGTCCGGAATTGAGCGGGAGTGTTGGCAAAGACAACCCGATTGCGCTCGCCTCGCTGATCGTGGCTTTACTCGCCCTTCTTCTCGCCATTGTGATTATCGGCGGCCTCGTTGCGATCGTTGCGCTCGTCATGGCATTTGTCGGGCTCAAGCGTTCAAAGACGACGAATTCGGGGCGGGGGCTCGCGATTGGGGCGGTGTTGTTGTCGCTCCTTTCGATCGCGGCGTCGGCCGGCGCTACGACAATCCTTGTTCGGGCTGTCCAAAGCGGCGATTTCGACATCGGCGCGCTCATCTCGAATGGCCCCGACAACGATGAGTTTCCACCTGAAGAAGACGTCATAGATGTCGTGTGCAGCGATGATGGCCTTGCGCTCGCCACGATCTCGGTTGAGAATCCGACCGAGGCGCGCCAGCTCTACACCTTCACGGTGACGTGGGATTCGACGAGCGGTGAGGAGTTGGCCGAGAGCTTCCAAGGAGACGTTGTTGCTCCTGGTGAGATGGCTGAATTCCGGATTTTCCAACGGTCACCATCGGCGATCGTTGAGACGTGTGCGGTTACCGACGTGCGACGGGCGGTCAGCCTTTTCGGCTAACTCAGGTGCTGGTGAGCGCTGTTTGGCGCCTCGCTTCGTGATGCCGAAAGAAATCTGAGAATCGTTTTGGTGGTTGTTCGGACCCTCCGTTACGTTCTCTTTCGCACACGGGTGGAGCCGGGGCCTCGGAGACGAGGACATGTGTCAACTCAACCAGTAACGGTGGTATCGGAGATCCACCGCCCCATGGCGCTCGAAGAGGCGCTCGCATGGTTCAAGGGAATCTTGAGCGGCGAGGACTGGGCGATGAGGGACACCGTTGAAGTCATTAACGACAGCGGCCGCCGCACCGTGCATATCACTGCGTGGGGAAGCCGTTGGACACTCGAGGTTGACATCGAAGAATCTCGGGCACTCGACGGAGTGATCGTGAGCGCGCGCGTCAAGGACATTGTTGAGGGCCACCAGCCGCCTGCCATCCCTGGGCTGGCGAAGGCACTGGTGCCGTAAGTGAGAAAGGCACTGGTGCCGTAAGTGAGAAGGCGTGGTGCAGATCGTCAGGAAAGTGAAGTAAAGAAAATATTGCTATGGCTAGCTTCTGTAGAACACATCGACCAGAATGTTGCGATTGCGTGACGAAGATTACCGACGTGTGTCGGCATGCCTTGGCGGGCGCTCCGCAGATCAGTCTACGAAACAAGGTTTTTCACGTTGCGCATCACCCAATCTCGCGCCATTCTCAGTGCGGTTTTACTCACGCTGATCGTGCTCGTTGCCGGACCCATTCCGTTCGCCAACGCACAGGCGCCTGAACCAAACGCCGCCGAGTCGTCGGTTGCGCTTCCCTTCATTGGCGAGTTCGAGGTTTGGTGCACCGATCGCAACCCTGCGCCGTTCAACTTGTGCTCACGCCATCACGGCTCCCCTGCAATCGACATTGGCATGGAGGTTGGCGAGCCAATCTATGCGACCGGCAGCGGCGTTGTGATCGAGGCTGATGCCTTCTGCGCTGGGTCTGGGTCATGTAACAACGGTGCGGGCAACATCGTCGTCATCGAACACCCCGACGGTACGTTCTCGCGCTACCTGCACCTCGACACCGTGTCGGTTTCGGTCGATCAACGCGTCGAGGTTGGACACCGGCTTGGCACCAATGGCGTTACGGGTCATTTCAGCTCAGCACACCTGCACTACGACGAACACTTTCCTATTGGCCAGCGAGTTGACCTTGGTGTCTTTGTGGGCTGTGTCGATGGTGGTCGCGTCGAATATCCGACCGCCTTTGGCTTCGACGACTGGAACGACGTGCCCTTCGGCTCGGTCATGATCAACGACGGCTTCGACTGCCATGGTGTCTCGACGCCAACTCCTGGCGAGTTGGGTCGCGATGTTGCGCCATCGATTGTTGCAGGGTTGAACTCAGCCTCGGCATCGAACGGGCAACTCGGCGAACGCCACGCAAGCCTCCTCGAAGCATTCGGGGCACACCTTCGCAACCTGTTGTCGTTGGGCATCATCGAATAATGCGTCACCGAGCGACGGGATGGGGCGAGTCGACATGACCATGGGTGTGCGTCGTCTCGCCAACCCTCGTTCGGTCAACCGGCGGTCAATGGCCCTGATCGTCGTGATCTTGACGATCACCACGACCCTTGTTTCTGCGCCGGGGTCGATCGCTGCCAGCGGCACGACTGCGGTTCCGGCGATCAACAACCAGAATCGACGCCAAGTGGCAGCAACGTACCGCGCTGCGGTCGAAGCCAACCTCTCGATCAACGCCCGATGGACGGGTTCGACCAGCTCGTGCACCGCAGGTTCGGCAAGTTCTGACTTCGATGCTGGAACCGTAGAGGCCATCAACTGGTTCCGACGAATGGCCGGTGTAGGGAACGTGGTCGAGGATCCGTCCCAAAGTGCGGCTGCGCAAAACGCTGCGCTGACAATGGACGCGCAACAACGTCTGTCTCACTCACCGTCTTCTGACTGGCGCTGCTACACCCGAAGCGGCGCGCAAGCCGCTATGCGAAGCAACCTCACACTCGGAGCGAGTGGCGCCTCGGGAGTGCTCGGCCAGATCGAAGATCGCGGTGCAGCGAATGCAGCGCTTGGTCATCGCCGCTGGCTGCTCTTCCCTCGTCTCAGGAGCGTCGGCGTTGGAAACACGGCCTCGGCAAGCGCGGTTCAGGTCATCAACGACTTCGGGAACGATAGGGCCGAGACCGAGTGGGTGCAATGGCCACCCGCTGGGTTCGTCCCAGACGATGTCATCTTTGAGCGATGGTCGGTGTCGTACGCGGGTGCAGGCAACATCGACCTGACTCGCGCAACCGTGCGGGTGACAGAGAACGGGCGACGACTCAATGTTGGGCTCTTGCCGGTCGTCGACGGATTCGGCGATCCAACCCTCGGATTCGAGGTCTATGGCGCCAACCCAACCGCTCCGGGCGACACGATCTATCGGGTCTGGATCTCTGGCGCGACAATCGACGGTCGATCGATTGAGCGCCAGTACACGGTCACCGCATTCGATGCTCGTGCGGCGATGTTCACCTGCGATGGTCGGCCAGCAACTATTGCTGGCACGGCCGACTCCAACCGGATCATCGGCAGTCATCGAAACGATGTCATCGTCGGTCTTGGCGGGAACGATTCGATCGAGGGGCGCGGCGGAAACGACACGATTTGTGCTGGCGCAGGAAACGACCGAGTGATCGGTGGTGCGGGTAACGATGTGATTCTCGGAGAGACCGGCGCTGACGTGATCATCGGCGGCGCGGGAGATGACCACCTCAATGGCGGGAAGGGTGCGGACCGTCTGGTCGGGCGCTCAGGCAACGATTCGCTCATCGGCGGAGTTGGCACCGACACCTGTTGGGGAGGGCGTTTCCAAGTAGCGCCTGCTTCGGGCGATAGCCACCAGTGCGAGCGCGGTCGCTAGCTGAGGTGTTCGCAGCGGCGAACGCCGTCAGTCCCGACCCCTACCTACCGAGAATGATGAACCAGATAACCGCAGCGATCGCGGCGAGTATGACCGCCAACTTGATGGCGCCCTTGACGAGTCCCCAGATGGTTCCAGCGACGAACGCCAATCCAATGACGACGAGGACTGCGGTAAGCGCAGGGTTGCTCGTCGCTGCATCGGTCGCCTGATCGGTGATCTGGCCAAGAAGTCCAGGGGCAGCGAATCCAGAGGCAGGGAGTCCAGAGGTGATGCCCGCTGCAGCGAATTCTCCATCTTGTCCCCGCACTTCCGCATCGGGCGCTCTGCCACTAGCATCACGTTGCACTTCGCCACCGTCCGGAAGAAAATCTTCGATGTTCATGGATTCGTCACCCTGTGAGATCTGCGCCATGATTGTTAGTCTCGCATCTCAGGTCGACCATCTTGGGCGACCCCCCGCTACAAACTCATGAATTCCAGACTGCCGCTCGGCTTTCCCACCCAATCGAATAGTTTCAGAGGCGGCTCGCGACGAAGCAGCGGTCTTCCATTGGGGACCGTGCTCATCGCTGGCGGAGTCCTCGCCATCCTCATTTTGCTGTTCGTGCTCGGGTCGACCGGTGTAACCGAGGAGGCAGAGGCAGACGAAAGTCGGGTCGACCTCGCTGCGATCGTTGGACCAGCCCTGACCCGAGCGGGCTACGGTGACGTCATTGTGGAGTCCGACGGTCGAACCGTCACGTTGTCGGGAGAACTTCCAACTCGAACCGACGTCGTTGCCGCCGACGCGGTGGCGAGTTCGATCGCCGAAGTGGCGTTTGTCCAAAACAACCTGAGCCACCCCGGAGATAGCGCGGACATCCCAATTCCGGGCGAGACAACGACGGTGCTCAGCGGCGCGTCGTCAGCAGACCTCGAACTCCAACTTCGTCTTGCCACCATCGTTGCCACATCACCAATCGCATTCGAACAGCGCAGCGTCGAACTCACCGAAGCATCGCAGGCAACGCTCCAGCAGGTCGTGGCAATCCTCGCAGAGAACACCGAGGTTCGGGTCCAGGTGGGCGGCCACACCGATTCGAGTGGCGATCCGGAGGCAAACGAGCTCCTCGCTCAAGAGCGCGCTGACTCGGTTATGGCGGCAATGGTGCTCGCCGGTATCGACGAACGTCGGTTAGAAGCGGTCGGCTTTGGCGACTCGCAACCCATTGCATCAAACGAACTTCCCGATGGGCGCGCACAGAACCGCCGTATCGAGTTCCTTATCCTGCCCTAACGAGATCCTGCCCTCGCAAGTTCGGGTGAGCGCGGTCCGGCTTCGAGGTGACCAGCGGGCGCTCGAAACGAATTAGATCGTCAGGTCTTTGATCTTGCTCGTTGGGCCGTTCTTGGCCACCGACTTCACGCCGTTGTCACACGAGCGCTGAGTTTCGTAGAGCTCGCTCTTGCCGACCGCTTGACCATTTGGTGCCTTCAAGACAAAGAATGGCTTTTTGTTCTTCGACATCTTCAGTTCGAAGCGTTCGGCGTTCGAGCTGTTCTTCATGACCGAAGCAATGCCCTTCTTTGCCGATGCCTTCGACTTGTACATCTGACTCGACAAAATGACCTCGTGGTTACCCGCTTTGAGGTTCCACATAAACTTGCCGCTCTTGGTCTTCTTGATCTCGTAGGTTCCCATCTGGGCCTCTCCTGTACGTGGGCGTTCGTCGTTGTCTATTGAAACAACGTGAGAGTTGGAAGGTCAAAACAACGACGATCCTTAGCTCTACAGCTAAGGATCGTCCGAGACCGTTCGAATTTTAGGTGTGCCGTTACGAAGTTCGGCTAGCGCTCTGTTCGTTTAGCGCTCTTCGCGGAAGAGCACGTGCTTGCGAGCAACCGGATCGAACTTCATGAGCTCGAGGCGTTCGCGTGTGTTCGTCTTGTTCTTCGTGGTCCAGTACTGGAACCCGGTGCCTGCGGTCGAACGGAGCTTGATGATTGGTCGCTTGTCGCTTGACATTAGATCTTTTGTCCGTTTCTGCGCATTTCGGCAACGACGCTCTCGATGCCGCGCTTGTCGATGGTCTTGATGCCTTTGGCCGAGACGGTGAGAGAAATCCACTTCTTTTCAGAAGCGAGGTAGTACCGCTTCTTTTGGATGTTGACATCCCAGCGGCGGTTCGTCTTGCGATGCGAGTGGGAAACGTTCTTGCCGAACGATGGCTTCTTCCCGGTTACTTGGCAAATACGTGACATGTCACGTTCCTCTTCTGTGCGAGCTGTGTGTTCGGCCCTTCCGCGAAATGGGTAGATGGGCCAGCAGATAAGGCTAGCAGCCACCGTCGAACACAGAAACTCGCGATGCGTGCACAAAAATGGATTGACGACTTTGCCACTACAGCGGTCGTCTTCGGCGTGTCGGTGCCATGATCTAACTATGTTCGCTCTTCCTCCTAATCTCATCGATACCGTGCTCGAAGGCGCAGTTGTGCCGAGCTTTACCAAAATTGGTCCAGCGGTGCGCCGGCGTTTGTTCGACTGGGAACCAATTCGTGATGTGCCGGGCCGTCGTGTCGTGATCACGGGCGCAAACTCTGGGCTTGGGTTTGCCGGGGCGAAGTTGTTGCGCCGAGCGGGCGCTGCGGTCACCGTCGTTGCTCGAAGCGAGGATCGTGGGTCAAAGGCGATCGAGGAGCTGAACTCGACCGCTGGGGTCGCGGCGACGCTCGAGATCTGCGATCTCTCGTCGTTGGAGTCGGTCAGTGCGTTTGCGCAGCGACTGCTCGAGGTTGGTGAACCCATCGATACGCTCATTCACAACGCAGGTGCGCTCCACAATCCGCGCCAGGAATCGGTCGATGGGTTTGAGCTCACGCTCGCAACCCACGTCATTGGGCCGTTCCGGTTGACCGAAATGCTCCGTCCGCTTCTGCGCGAGGGAGATGATGCGCGCATCGTCACGATGGCTTCGGGTGGCCTGTACGGACAAGGGATTGCGTTGTCGGATCTGCAGACGACAAAGGAGTACACCGGGACGAAGGCCTATTCCCGAGCCAAGCGAGCACAACTGTTGTTGAGCGAGGAGTGGTCGACGCTTCTTAACCCCGAGGGCATCAGGTCCTATGTGATGCACCCTGGCTGGGCGAACACCGCTGGCGTCGCCGATGCGCTTCCGGGGTTTGGGAAGTTGATGGGCCCGTTGTTGCGGTCTCCTGAGGAGGGAGCGGACACGCTTGCCTGGCTTGCGACCGAACCGACGAGCGAGCTTGGTGATGGCGGCTTTTGGCTGGATCGCCAGCGTCGACCTGAACATCGGATTCCGGGCACAAAGAGCGCCGACCAGAAGGCCGGCGCACTTTGGGAGGCGATTAGCGAGATGGCTGGCGTAGAGCCAGCGTAATGGAGCGTAACGCCGGCGTAATGGAGCGTAGAGCCAGCGTAATAGAGCGGGGTTAGCCGGTTCGTCCGAGGGTTGCGGCGAGGTCGACTTCTTCACCATCTCGCAGGACGGTGATGGTGACGTCGCTGCCAGGCACTTGGTCGATGACCTGTGCTCGAAGGTCGGCTGAACCTCGGATGTCGTTGCCATTGAAGCCAATGACGACGTCGCCCACTTCGATGCCCGATGCTTCTGCCGCCGAGCCGTTCGAGACCGAGTCGACGAGAGCGCCACGGTTACCGTCAGGGGGTGCCCCGGTGCTTACGCCGAGGAGGGCGAGTTGGGGCTCGACGCCTTGGACGATCTGGTCGGCAATGATGACGGCGAGGTCGATAGAGATTGCGAAGCCGACTCCGGCGCTCGAACCCGACTCGGTAAAGATCAGATCGTTGATGCCAATGACTTCACCATCGAGGTTGATAAGCGGCCCACCGGAGTTTCCAGGGTTGATCGACGCGTCGGTCTGCACCATCGAAACGGTGTTCACGATGCGATCGACCGCACTTACGATTCCGGCAGTCACGGTCTGATCGAAGCCGAAGGGCGATCCGACCGCAATGGCGATCTGTCCGACACGAACTTCGTCGCCATCTGCGAGGCGAGCAACGACGAGATCTCGACCATCGGGATCGACCTGCACGACACCGACGTCGGTAGCGACGTCAACACCGACGACGGTTCCTTGGGCGCTCGATCCGTCGAAGAAGGTAACGGTGACATCGTTCGCTTCACCAAGCACGTGAGCTGCGGTCAGGATCGTGCCGTTCTCGTTGATGATGACTCCGGTGCCTAAGCCGGTGCCCAAGTTGAGTTGCACGACCGATGGTCGAATGATTTCGGCGGCAACGGCGAACGGTTCATCGGCGAGCGATGATGCATCTGCGGTTCGGGCAGCGTCGGTCGCTGAGGTAGTGGCGGTTTCTGGCACCGGGGATGCTGCGGTTGGCAGCGGGGCTGGGGATGCGACCTGTACGTCGTCTGCGATCGCGGTCGCGACGAGGTAGCTGACCGCGCCCGAGGCAAGGACCGTCAAAATCGCGGCGAGCACCAAGAACCCGGAGCGGCGTTTCTTCTTTGGTTGCTCGATTTCGGGAGCTGGCGTGACGAACGCTGGTGTTGCTGGGCGAGTAGCAGCGAAGGCTGGGCGAGCTGTGGGTGCTGCTGGCGGGGTGAACGGTGGAGGTGTAGGTGCTGGCGAGGGTGGTGAGAGGAGGCCAGGTTGCACGTTCTGCGTGGACGGCGGTGCTGGAGGGTTTGTCACTTCGGCGATGGGGCGGAGAGGGGGAGCCCCAATCGCCGGTGTGACGTTCTCAGCATTGGGGGAGCCAATAGCCGAGAAACTGGCGCGCGCATTGGTCGGTGTGGGAGTCACCGGGGTGTCCAGTTGCGAGCCAGAAGGTGCGAAGGATCCGGTTGAATCACCAGAGATGGACGGAAACAGCGGGGCTTTGCCATCCGTAGTGATCTCCGGATTCTCATCGTCGGCCATGTCCATCCTTCGTTAGTACCTCTCTGGGTCTTTCGGTTACTTCTATTGTCCACTCAAGCCTCATTAAGTAAGGACTGAATGAAGGCAACGTTAGATACATACCAAAAGAGTTGGAGGCTCGAATCTATTCCGGTTCATCTGGATGTAAGGAAGCGCCGACCAGCTCGATGCTGACCTGATCTCGCCCGATCTGGCGGTGCATCGCCAATCGATTCGACGGTGCTCATTAGGGTGTCGTTGTGCGCTTTCAGCTCGTTCCAAACAGCGGTCTCGCTCCTGTTCCTGACACCTCGACCGCTGAGTGGGAATTGTGCGGGGGCCAACCGAGCTTCGACCTCGTCCAACCCGAAGGCGAGATCCCGGCGCCGGGCTGGTATCTGCTCTCGACCGATATCGAGACCACGGTTCGTCATGTCGACGGCGGCAGGGCAGATGCCTTCCTCGCCATCGTGTTCCTTCCCGAAAGCGGCTCGATTCGCCTTACGCAGCGACCTGTTCCAGCGGTGAAGAACCGGCGAACTCGTGTGATCCACGTGCCAGCGGGAACCCACCGCATGGTGCTGCAGGTGTCGCCGTGGCTCGACTCGTTGCGCGGGAGCGAACTCACCTTGAAGCCGCTTGCCTCGGCGGTTGCCGCAACGATGATGTCGGCCGACGTCGCGGCCTCGAGCGTCCGAGGGGCGGCTGGTCCAAGATCCATTGCCACCAAGCTCAAGGCGGCGGGTGACCAGAACGGTGCGCGGGCCATCATCGAAGAGATCGCAAAGATCTACGAGGACCTCCAGAAGCAACGAAGCAACGAAGGCATCGATCGAGTTGCGGGCACGAGCGAGCACTACCGGTCCTGGCGAAAGCTCTACGCAACAATGAACGCCGATGATGCCAAGCGTTTGGCTGCGAAGTGCGAGCAGTTGGCGAACGGCGGGCCGTCGATCAGCGTCGTCATGCCCGTGTACAACCCCGACGTATCGCTCCTCGAAGCTGCCATTCGGTCGGTGACCGGACAGGTCTATCAGAACTGGCAGCTGTGTCTTGTCAACGATGCCTCGACAGACTCTGCGATCCCAGCGCTCCTCGATACCTTTGCTGCAGGTGACGAGCGGATCCGCGTGCATCACCGCGCAACGAACGGACACATCACCGCAGCGACACAAGATGCGCTGGAGCTTGCGACGGGCGACTTCGTGGCGTTCATGGACCACGACGACCTGATCGCACCTTTTGCGCTCGCTGCCATTGCGCTCGAGTCCGAAAATGCCGACGTCTTGTACACCGACGAGGACAAGATCGACGCCGACGGACAGCATTACGCGCCGCACTTCAAACCGCCGTGGAACCCCGAGCTTCTCCTTGGTCAGAACTACATTTCGCACCTTACGGTGATACGACGTTCATCGATCGATGCGGTCGGCGGGTTGCGCTCGGGCTTTGATGGCGCCCAGGACCACGACTTGCTCCTTCGGGTTACGAGTGCCACCACCGCTGATCGGATCGTGCACATTCCGTTGGTCGCGTACCACTGGCGCGCGATCGAGGGTTCGACGGCCCACGAGCCGGGGGCCAAGAACTACACCGAAGAGGCGTCGGTGCTGGCGTTACGCGACCACCTACCGAGCGGCTGGTCGGTCGACCATACCGACGCACAGAACGCGTACCGCTGCGTACCTCCCCTTTCGAAGACCCCGCTGGTCTCGATCGTGATTCCGACACGTGACCACCTCGATCTCGTCATTCAGTGCGTCGAGAGTTTGGCGACGACCACATATCCACGGTTCGAAGTCCTCATCGTCGACAACGATTCGCAGAAAGCTGAGACGCTCGAGTGGTTTGAGGCATTCGACAACGGTGACGACCGTCGGGTCATCCCGGCGCCCGGGCCGTTCAACTATTCAAAGATCAACAACATCGGCGTCGCTGCAGCAAAAGGTGAACTTATCTTGCTGTTGAACAACGACACCGAAGTCATCGAGCCCGACTGGCTGAGCGCAATGGTGGGCTGGATTCTCCAAGAAAACGTTGGCGCTGTAGGCGCAAAGCTTCTGTACCCCAACGACACGATTCAACATGCTGGCGTTCTCCTCGGTCTCGGCGGCCTCGCTGGCCATGGCCACATTCGCGAACCGAGGTATGTGCCGGGCTACTTCAACCGACTGGCGATCACCCACGAGGTCGGGGCGGTGACAGCAGCGTGTCTGCTCACGTGGCGCTCGACATGGGATGAGCTGGGCGGCCTCGAAGAAGACCTCGCCGTTGCGTTCAACGACGTCGACTTCTGCATGCGCGTGCGCCACGAAGCAAAACAACGGATCCTTTGGACGCCCGATGCAACGCTCTATCACCACGAGAGCATCAGCCGTGGCTATGAAGATGACCCGGTCAAGGTTGCCCGTTTCAATGAAGAGGTCGACTACGCGCTCGCCCGTTGGGCAGATGTCTTAGATGACGATCCGGCGTACTCGCCGAACCTGACACTGACCGAGACCTCGTTCACCATTGCGAGCGAACCGCGATTTACCCCGCCGTGGGCTGGCGAACCAGCCGAGAACACGGCCGCCAATGATCAGGCGGGCACCTGAGCGCGAACCGACAAATCCCACCCGAAACCCGTCCGGAGAACACGAGTCGAGGTCGATCCTCTAGTGTTGGGTACGCCCCGGCGGGCTGAGTAGGAGAACAGAATGAATATTGGACGCATGGTCGGAGCTCTCGCTGGATCGTTCGGAGGCGCTGCCTTGGGCGGTGCGGTCGGCGGTCGAACTGGACGTATGGTCGGCTCACTTATTGGATCGATGGTCGCCGGACGAGGCGTGTCGAAGGCCGGAGGCATCGGCGACGCACTCGGTGGTCTCCGCGACAAGATCGATGGCGACGACGACGTTGCCGACATCGAGATGCCCGACGAAGAAGCGATCATTTTGATCCGGGCAATGGCAAACGCGGCGAAGGCCGACGGCGAGGTGGACCAGGCCGAAATCGACGCGATCATCAGTCGAGCTGGCGACCTCGACGAAGAAGCCGAAGCGTTCGTTCGCTCCGAGCTCGCTTCGCCACTCGACCTCGATGCATTCATCGATTCGGTTCCCGGTGGCATGGAAGCACAGGTGTACACCATGTCGCTTCTTCCTATCGAGGTCGATACAGCCGCCGAAGCCGATTACTTGGCAGACCTTCGGATTGGTCTTGGTATGAGCGACGAACAGGTCGCAGAAATCCACGAGGCCCTCGGCGTTCCGCTCACCTGAGACGCCTGACTGCGAATGGCACTAGAGCGGGGCAGCACAGCGGGGATCGAGAGAGTAGCCGCCGTCGGCGCGGGTTCATGGGGAACCACCGTTGCGAGCCTCTGCGCGCAGAGCTCGCCGACCATGTTGTGGTCTCGCCGCAACGAGGTGTGTGAGGCAATCAACGAACGCCACGAGAATCCGCGGTACTTGGCGGGCTTTGCCCTCGATCCGACCCTGGCCGCATCGTCAGACCTGTCCGAAGTCGTCGATGGTGCTGACGTAGTCGTGATGGGCGTGGCATCGGCGGGCTTTGCCGAAACGCTGGAACTCCTTAACCCCGTCGTTCCACCGGGAGTTCCGATCGTTTCGCTCGCGAAGGGTCTCGACAAAGCAACTGGGCTTCGCATGACCGAACTCATCGCGGCAGCGTTTCCTGATAACCCTGTCGGTGTCCTGAGCGGACCGAACTTGGCCAAAGAGATTTTGGCGGGCCAGGCAGCAGCATCGGTCATTGCGTTCGAGGATCTCTCGGTCGCCGAGCGTTTGCAGCCAGTCTTCTCGACCGATCGATTCCGCGTGTACACAAATCCCGACCTCATTGGATGTGAGTTGGGTGGAGCCTTCAAGAACGTCATCGCCTTCGCATCTGGAATGGCCGACGGCCTTGGCGCCGGAGACAACACCCGTGCGGCGGTCATCACTCGTGGCTTGAGCGAGATCACTCGCCTTGGCGTCGCGATGGGCGGCCGCCCAGAGACTTTCGCCGGACTCGCTGGCATGGGTGACCTCATTGCGACGTGCATCAGCCCGCAGAGCCGAAATCGTTCTGCGGGCGAAGCGTTTGGTCGAGGAACACCAGTCGCTGAAGTCATCGAAGAAATGGACCAGGTCGTCGAAGGGATCAAGAGCGCTCCGATCGTGGCATCACTCGGCCGTGAACACGGTGTCGAAATGCCGATCGCCGAAGAGATCCGGGCGGTCGTAGAGGACGGCCGCACCGCCCACGAGGTGTATCGGGGACTCCTGAAACGTCCCCACGCCAGCGAGGCACTCCCGGACTGATACAGAGCCGACACTAAATACGAAAAGGGATAACGGCCGGCTCAACAGTCGGATCAACAAAAGAACATCCCATTACCGATGGAACAAATGTGTCCCCCGTCTCAGTTTCACTCTCATGAAGTTGTTGTTTATTCACGGACGTTCACAAGAAGACAAACACCCCGCCGTGCTTCGCCACAAGTGGGTGAGCTCGCTGCATCGCGGAGCAGATGCCATCGGTCGAGAGATTCCACTCTCCGACGATGACATCATCTTCCCGTACTTCGGCGATGCCCTCGTCGACCTGACCGCCGAGGACCACCCCGAGCACCACCACCATGACGGTGAGGTGGCTCCGATCGCAAAGGCGAGCACCCGCGAAGATGATTTCGAGTTTCGCTGCAGGGTCCTCAACGACTGTCTCGACGGTGCCGGCATCATTCAGGAGCTAATTCTCAAGGACCCACCACCACCCGTTCGCGCTTCGGGGCCTCTGAGCAACGAGTGGGTACACCTTGGCCTTAGCCTGCTCGATCGGTTCATTCCGTCGGTGAGCAGCCGCAGCCTGAACGCATCTGCGGCCGATGTTGTGCTGTACCTCAACGACTCCAAGATTGCCGAGCACGTCAACGCGGGGATTGCCGAGTCGATCGCCGACATCGACCCAACCGAACCGCTCGTCGTCGTTGGCCATTCACTCGGTTCGATCATTGCCTACCGACTCTTGAGCACCGAGGGCTACATCGACCGCCCGGTCGAGACGTTCATCACCCTCGGCTCGCCTTTGGCAATCACAGCGGTACGCAACGCCCTCGCCCCAATCCACCATCCAAAGAATGTCGGGCGTTGGTTCAACGCCTATGACCAACGCGACATCATTGCGCTCAACCCACTCGATGAGAAACACTTCGACGTCTACCCGGCGATCGAGAATTACGGCGGCGTTGAGAATCCAACGCCCAATCACCACGGAATCTCGGGTTACCTCAGCGACCCTTTCGTTGCCGAACGGCTCGTTACTGCGTTGTCGGGATTGTCGGGCCCCACTGCCCCTCAGTTCGTCAAGAGCTCTTCTACTGCCTTGCCAATGCCCTGAGCGAGGTGATGAATCCCGGTGGTCGAGTCGAAGTCGCTCGTCACGCCGAAATAGACGGTGTCGCGAAGCGAGAGTGCAGCGACGGCGATCTGCACTCGAGACGGTAGTGGGATCACGGGGTAGGTCTCGACCATGGGATGGCCGAGTATCGAGATCGTTTCCGCTGGACCGGGCACGTTTATTGCCACCGTGTCGGGAGCGCGCCGCATCGATGTCTCGAGCATGGTCGAACGAACACCTTGGGCGAGAATGGTCGGCGCCACGAAGTTCTCTTGGCGACGAAGCATCCGTCCGGCCAGCGCCCCACTCTCGCGCGCTCCCCTACTCGTCTGTTCGTGAATGAACGACAGCCGCTCGGCCGGATCTGAAAGCCCGATCGGAAGTTGTGCGCTCAGTGCGGTTACTTGACCCGACCGACCGCCCCGCGCAGCTCCGACCGAGAGCGGCACGATGACATCGATCCGCGGAGGCACCGGCTTGCCCGCTTCAACGAGGTAGCGACGAATGCCGCCACCGATGCTGGCCAAGATGACATCGGTCGTCGAACAGTCATGGCGATCTCGGACCTTACGGAGGTCATCGAGCGAAACCTTCTCCGAATGCCACTTGCGATGTGGCCCAGTCGCTCGACCAAGGCCGTTGGGGTCTTGTGCACTTCGGCCTGAATTCGCAAGTTTTTTGGCAATGCGCATGGGTCGGGTCGCGATCGACCGGGCCGCACGAAAGGATTCGACGGGATCGACGATCAGATCGGTGACCGCATCGAACAGCAACGTCGTGTCCGACGGCAGCGGTCGCAGCATTGCCTGCCCGGTGCCCGCAGGAACCTCGATGTCATCGGCGAGCAGCCCGAGAATGTCGGTCCCAGAAACACCGTCGATGATGGCGTAGTGCGACTTTGAGACGAGCGCCCATTGCTTTTTTGGAAGGCCCGAAACAAGCCAAAGCTCCCACAGCGGCTTACCTCGATCGAGACGTTGCGAGAGCGTGCGACTGATGAACGCATTGAACGGGTCGCGACCTTTGCGCTTGGGAAGCGCCGTGTGTCGGACGTGAAAATCGATGCTGAAGGTTGGGTCATCGACCCAGACCGGGCGTTCGAGATCGAACGGAACCGCCAGGAGTCGTTGGCGATAGCGGGGCACGAGTCGAACCCGATCGGCCACGAGTTCGACGAGGTCATCGAACGCCGGCTCGGGGCCATCGAATACCGCGATCGTCAATCCGTGGGCGGCAACGACATCGTCTTCGAGGGCCAAGACGTCAAAGTCGTTCTGCGTCATTCGCTCCATCGTCATGACCCACTGCCAGCGCTTGCGCCGCGAAGGATGGCGAGCTCCTCGCCGAGCTTCGCTTCGGTCATTGCGGTTCTCGCAGCCGAAGACGTTTGCAGCACCACGGTGACGATGCGGGTCGGGTCCATCAGTGTGGTGCCCATCGATCGCGCCTCTTCGATCGATGGTTCGAGCAGGAGCACCTTGTGGCCCTTCGATTTCAGATCAGCAACTTCGCGCCGGACTTGGTTTCGCCAAAAGAGTCGGAGCGCGCCGTTGGTGGTCATCCACCCGGTGGCGAGGTTATCGACCGAGAGCGGAGCGACGACCACGATCAGGTCGAGATCGTAATCGGCGAGCAAGTCGGCATTTGTTGGCGAGTGGGAGCCGCCGTCAACGTAACGAAAGCCGTCGATCGTGACGGGTTTGAAATAGCCAGGAATCGCCGAGCTCGCCTCGACGGCGGTACCGACGTCGACGTCGGTCCGGTCGAGGCCAAATACCACGCGTTCTCCGTCGGAGAGTCGAACCGTTGGGATCAGCAGCTCTTCTTCTGGCCACCCATCTGGGTGCAGCTCGATCATGCGGTCGCCGATGGTGTCGGTGCGTACATTGCCGTTTGGGAGCAGACCAGAGACAACTCGCGATGGCGATAATTGCGGTCCCCGGCGAAGTTCTCGGGCCACCATCTTCAATGATGTCGGGAACAGGCGAAAGGTCCGATCGGCCTCTCGTCCACTCAGCACCCGTAACCGCTCCATCGATCGAGGGTTTGCCGGGAGCGCCATGATGTCGTCGAGCGATTCACCAATAGGTGTTCCGCCGCGAAGAAACCCACCGACGTTCGAGCCCGCAGAGGTCCCAACGATGACCGCAGCATCGCGCGGGTCCCACCCAGTGATCTGCGAGAGGACGGTGAGTGTCGTCGTGAGGTAGGCAAACCCCGCGATGCCACCGCCTCCGAGTACGAGTCCGACTTTGGTCACTCGCTGGTCCTGCTGCGTTTCCCGCCGGTAAAGCCGTCGTAGATTTCGAGCATCGCTGCCTTTTGCGCGTCGGTGAGCTCGGGGTCGCCTTTGATGGCGGCGGTGGTCGAGATTACCTCGGCGTCGGGGTCGACTTCTTCGCCGAGCATCGAGAGCATGGTTTCGACAGGCACGTTCAGCGCCTTACCCAGTGCTCGGATCACCCGAACGGAGGGTTCGTGGAGCCCGCGTTCGAGTTGACTGACATAGGGGTCAGAAAGTTTGGTGAGCTTTGCCAACTCTCGCTGCGAAAGCTTGGCGAGGTTGCGCTGTGAGCGGATGAACGAGCCGAGATCGATGAGCTGACTTCGGTCGTTCGCGCTCGGTGCTTTACTCACTGGATTCGTCCATCTCTTCCACGCTGGCAAAGCGGTTGATTAGCCACATCGTGAAGTTGCGGTTCGCTTCGATGCCCTTGCCGAAGAGTTCAAACGCGGTATCGACGGCTTCGATTGGCTCGGGTAGTTCGTCGACCTTGGCCTTGACGCCCTCTGGAACGTCGACCTTGCCGAGCATCTCGGAGAGTGGGCCGAGGTCGGCATCGGAGATCTTGGTCACGAGTCCCTTGGTCTTGTCGTGCGCCTTGTCATTGGTTGTGACGGCGGCGTCGAAGAACTTGGTTGATGCTTCGGTCATTTGCTCGGTGAGTTGGTCAAGAACTGCCATGATGATTCCTTTCCGGGGTTGCCCCGGGTGAGAGTTTGCTACTGCGTAGTATAGTACGCAATTCGAGGTTCACAACGCATGTGCGTAGTTTACTACGCAGCCCGTCTCGTCAAGACCCCCGCCACTCGCACAGGTCGACATAGGCCGACAGCAGCGATGACCGCAACAACTCTGGATCCTTCACCGCATGAGGATCGAGGAAACAGCCGAAGTTCAACGCATCGCAATACGACATCGCCGTGAGGTTGAACGCCGTCCCAGCAACAGGACCGATCGGGTACATGTGGGTGATCTCAGCACCTGCGGTGTAGATCGGAATCGGCGCCCCCCGGAGATTTGACGTGGCCCAATCCTGACTCGCCGCCCGAGCCCGTCCCGCCTTTGACAAGACCGATGCGGGCAACAACGATGCAAAGCCAACAGCGAGGCTGAGGGCGTCTGCCGATGATCTGGCCAGCGCTACCCGACGCTCCCCCATCTCACGTTGGGTCGCCGCAAAGATCGCTTCGATCGAGCTGAGGTCACCGTCGAGGCTAAACGGGATCGGGGTGAACGCATTCCCGCCCGCTGCGTCGTCGTTTCGGGTACTCATCACAAAGCTCAGATTGAACTGAGCAACGTCGCGTCCCGCAGCCTCGTGGTAGCGATGCACGCCGAGGACTGATCCTGCCACGAACGCATCGTTGACCGAACCGCCGAGACGCTTCGACGCCGCTTTCAAATCGGCCAGCGGAAGGTCGAACACCTCAAGGTGACGCTGCCGAGAGCGATCGACCCATTCAGTGGACCCGTTCGACCTTCGAGCTGGCGCCAGCTCACTCGAGGTGGCTTTCGCTCGGTCGATGAGCGCCTTCGCAGCCTTCTGCGGACGTTCGGAGTCGGCGCCCCACATCAGGACTTCGCCCGCAATCTTGCGAGTGAGTGCAAACTGCTTTTGGGCAACGAAACCAACATCGCTCACGAGGTCTCGCTTCGCGTCGCGGGCGGCGACCAGGCCAGCCTCGGGGGCAACGACCGTCGTGGGTTCGTCGACCGGTGGGTGACGTTCGAGGTCGAGGTACATCTCGGCGAGTCGAAGCGCCCCAATTCCGTCACTTACCGAATGGTGGAGCTTCATGATGATCGCACCAGCTACCGATGACTTCGCCTTTCGGCCACCGGCGCCAGAAACCGCAACGAACTCCCACAACGGGCGAGACGTGTCGAACGGATCTTGGAACGTTTGCGCGGCGAGTTCGAGCAACTGGTCGAGGTTGCCTGGCTTTGGCAACTGCACATGACGTACATGGTCGGAGATGTCGAACTCATCATCGATGACCCAGCGAGGCGGGGCGAACCCAAAACCATCGACCACACGCTCGCGAAGTCGGGTCAGCGTTTGCGACGCATCGAGCATCGCTGCGGTGAACCGATCAAAGTCGGGTGCGTCGTCAAGCAGGAAGAGCGAGCCCATCCCAGACGACAACCACGGGTCGGATTCGGCCGCCCACATCAGCGCCTCGGTCTCGGTCATTCGGGTCGAGAGGTGAATGTTTGGAGTGCTCATGACGTTCCGACCGCCGCCTCTTGTGGCGACAGCTCATGGCCTGGCGGGTACGTCCGCTGCAGGTCGCTGCGGGTCGGCGTGAACCGCTCCCGAGATTCGGCTGGCAAGATTGCGCTGATTGCATCCATGATGCGAACCGTGTCGGTCTTCGCGCTGCGATACTTCAGCTCGACCGGCGCCCCAATCGCAACGGTCACCGTCGGCGGGGTGACGAAATTGAAGCTCGGCACGTTCTCGTTTCGTGGCCACACATTCTCGGTACCCCAGAGCCCTATTGGAATGACCGGTACCTTGCCTGCGTCCTTGGCGAGGATCGCCGCGCCGGGACGACCAACGAGTACCGGGTCGAAGAAGTCATGACCTCGGGGAATCGTGCCTTGGGGAGCAATCGCGACCATCTCACCGGCGATGAGCGCCTCGACCGCTTGCTGCAATGGCGCGTCTGAACCAGACCCGCGGTCGACCCGGATTCCTCCGGCGAGCTTTGCGATTGGACCGACCACGGGGTTGTCGAACAACTCGGCCTTGCCGAGGAAGCGACACGGCCGCCCGCTCTTTGCGATCACCTGCTGCATCGCCATCACGTCAAAGTAGCTGCGGTGGTTGAACGCCAAGATCGCCGGGCCAGTCGTCGGCAGGTTCTCCAGGCCCAAGAACTTCCAGCGCGCATTTCGAGCGAACTCGGGGCGGGTGAAGAGGCGCATCCAGTCCTGCATCTCACGACCTGCGATCTTCACGACGCCTGGAGGAGCATCGAAGTGACGAATCTCCCAACCCTTCAGCATCGCCAGAGCAGCAAGGCGGGCGTCGGGGTTCACCGCCACGCCGGTTCCGACGATGTCGAGCATCGGCGCGTCGAAATAGCTATCGGAGTACCCAAAGCTTTCGGCGAGCGACACATCGTTTGATTCGGCCCAAGAACGGATCGCGTCGCGCTTCTCAGTGCCCCACACGAACGGACCGTCAAGCCGTCCGAGAAACGCGCCATCGCGATGCGCCCATTGCGTACCGATCACGTCATCGAAACCGAGCGCCTCGACGAGGGGTCGCATCAACACGACCGGACTCGTGCTCGCAATGACGAGCTTGATCCCATTCACCGAATGTTCGTCGAGCAACAGCTTTGCATATCCCGGGATCGCGTCGAGTAGGTCTGGGACCGCCGCTTTCGCCGCCCGCGAAACTGCCTCGACCGACCAGCCTTTTGCAGCTCTCACCGCGAGCCGGGCGAGACTCACGTTGAGCTTGGTCTCGCCAAAGGTGTCGTAGGCGCGAACGAGAAGTTCGGCTCCGGGCAGTTTCGATGCACTGCTGTGGATGCCCTCAGCCTCGAGATGACGGGCGAAGATCGTTCCTGACGCGTGCGGCAACAACGTTCGATCGAGGTCGAAGAAAGCTGCTTTTGTCATGTCACTACTAGAGCACAGGTAGTTTCTGCCACGAAACTCGTATCGGCATGAACTTGAATAACTTTCGCGCGGTGACACGACGATTTGGCGCCCCGCCACAACTGGCCGGGTTACAACGCCATCTTTGGCCGAGCTGGGTTACCCAACCGCGGTGTTCCACATCACGACAGGGCATGTGCCCGAACGCGGTAAGCTTTGAGCCGCTGACGGCTGTTTGCCTTCCTCGCCCTCGTAGTTCAACGGATAGAATAGGGGTTTCCTAAACCTTTGATGGGGGTTCGATTCCCTCCGAGGGCGCTGTCAGCGAGCACGAGTCGATGCGTTCGTGTGGGGTGAACACCCGAGCGACAGCGACAGGCTTGGCCAATAGTTTGAGAGCCGTGCCTCGCCTTCGTCTTTTCTTCCGGCTCTCCGCAGTGATTGCCGCAGGCATCGGCGTTTTCTTCGCGAGCATGGCGTTGACGATATGGATTCACACCGACAGCGCAGTGGGTGCAACATCGCTCATCGGTACCCAACCCATCGATGCCATCACGACAACATCGACCACCATCTTGACCTCCACCAACCCTGTCGTCGTCGCCACCACGACCC
>CALHXU010000255.1 GCA_938040365.1 uncultured Acidimicrobiales bacterium | reverse complement strand
CCGGGCGATCGAACGCTACGACGAGTTGTGCATCGTCTCCGGGGACCAACTGTTCTGCGAGGTTGCACACCCGGCACACAAGGCTGGCCTTCGCGTGCGAATCGTTGCACCCCACGCTGGGCTGAGCACCGCGTTGCGGGTGTATGCCGACACGGCCGTATTCCTCCCCGAGGAAGCCAATTCGACCGACGGCGGAATCGAAGCCGTCGACGACATAGCTGCATAGCTGCATAGCTGCATAGCTGCTCACAATCTCGGGACTGCGAAACTCGTTGATCTCGACGGCAGCGTTGCTCTAAAGCACAGCCCCCAAACGCCGATACCTTCTCCATGGAGAGAAGGTTGTTCCATCGGGAACCTGCCGAAATCAACGGCGAGCTGGTGTGGTTCACGAAGGGTCGGTTGGGCAAACAGCGGCGACACCACAGCTTTGTTCGCACGTCGAACCTTTCCCTCGAGGGGGCAAAGATCCACCTGTCGGGAACCCACGACATTGCGACGGGAGCAAAGGCCCGACTCCAACTCGGAATCATCTCGAACGACGTTCGCGTGCTCGAAGCCAACCACACCGGATCGAGCACGTGGCTGCGCGTGGTGTACAAAGAACCCAGCCAGCAGTTCATTGCGTACCTCGAAGAAAACCTGCCGGTTATCACCGAGGACCGCAGCCGCTTCGAAGGCAAGTGGGTCTAGCGAAGTTGTCGAAACACCGTCAGCGCTTCTTCTTCACCTTCTGATTCATCTTGGCCTCGACTGCGGTCTGCTTCTTTGTCGCTGCCCACGAGCAGATCGGGCATTCGGCGAGATCGTGGTATCTCGCCGGACAATATTCCCGGCCAAAGAAGATGATCTGGAGATGACGGCGATTCCACGTGTCTTCTGGAAAGACCGCCTTCAAGTCCTTCTCGGTGCGTTCAACCGTCGTGCCGTTCGATAGCCCCCACCGGTGGGCAAGCCGATGGATATGGGTATCGACCGCAAAGGCAGGAATGTCGAAGGCGCCGGCCATGACCACGCTCGCAGTTTTGTGACCAACACCTGCGAGCGATTCGAGAAAGTCCCAGTCGGGGATGATCTCGCCGCCGGCGTCGAGAATCTGATGTGCCATCGTCGATAGGTTTTTCGCCTTCGTTGGTGCCAATCCGATCTGTTTGATCAACGAGAGGATCTCATCGGGATGTAACGCCGCCATCTTCTCGGGAGTGTTCGCCACCGCAAAGAGCCCCGGCGTGACCTCATTGACCTTCTTGTCGGTCGTCTGCGCCGAAAGCGCTACGGCGACGACGAGCGTGTACGGATCTGTATGGTCGAGCGGAACTGGGGTTTCTGGGTAGAGCTCGTCGAGCATCACACCAATTCGGTCCGCCTTTTCTGAACGCTTCATGGCGAATGGTCTAGGTCAAGATTCGCCCTGCGTGCAATGTTGGTGACAACCTCGGCAAACTACAGGGGTGACCCTTCTCGAAGTTCACCCCCTCGAGGGTGCAGGAGCTGAGATCCTCGGCGCCGACATTTCGTCGATGAACGCTGGTGAGTGGAGCCAGATAGAGGCCGCCTTCGCCTCGTTTGGTCTCTTGGTCTTTCGAGATCAGATCATCACCGAAGACGAGCACGTCACCTTCGCCGCGCGGTGGGGCCGGGCAGTGCAACCAAAGTCCAACATTCACGGCGTGTTTCCCGAGATTGCAGTGTCACCAACAAACGCGACGCCGAGCAACGAACGCGGCGTCTGGCACGCGGACCAGAGCTTTCTTTCCGTCCCGACCCTCGGCGCGGTCGAGGTGGTTCGAGGCCAGCCCGCAGATGGGGCCCACACCAGATTTGCATCGACCTACGCCGCGTTCGACGCGCTCACCACCGGGACCCAAAAGGCACTCGAAGCACTGACCGCAGTTCACGCGTTGAACACCGAAGGCTCGAGCAACCACGGCATTGGCGATTGCAGCTGGTGTGACCCGCTCGCCCAAGGTAGCGAGGGCGCCTCGGCGAAACACCCGATCGTGATCCTCCATCCCATTAGCGGGCGCAAGGCGCTGTTTGTGAATCCGACGTTCACCACCAGCGTGGTCGATATGGAAGAGGCGGCTGGACTCGCACTGCTCAATCAACTGTACGAACACTGCCAGCGGCCCGAGTTCATCGCGAACGTCGAATGGGAACCGGGCACGGTCGTGATGTGGGACAACCGTGCCATGCTGCACTTCACCGAGCCGAGCGAACTAACCCCGCTCACCCATAGGGTCACGCTCGGCGGCACAACGCTTCGGCCGGCGATCACCCCCGACAAAGTGGACCCATCGCTGACCCAACGAGCCGGAGCGACCCTCGCCGGCGGAATTCTCACCGCAGCGATGACCGGCATTGCCGAGGTCATTCACCCCGAACGAGTCAAGCAAGACATCGAGATCGTGAGCGAGGCCCCCGAGCCCGACGACCTTCCCGAACTCGACTTTGGCGAACTTCCGCCGCTCGATTAGCAAACAGCATCGACGAGGTAGCAGCCGCACTAGGCAACAGTGGTGACCGCCTCCGGTGGCGGGCCCCATGATCGGCGCGCCACATCGGCAATTGCGAGCCGTCGAGCTTTCGCTGACCAATACGGCGTCCGCCGACTCGGAATCAGGGTGTACGCAATGAGCTGGCCGATCATGAGCCCGTAACGCATGGCTGCCTTACGGCGCCCGAAGTGGTCACGAATGAGCAATACCGTGTTTCGTTCCATGAGGTATTCGGCCATCGGCGCCGGGGTGCTCACCATTGGGTTTTCAACCATGGCTCCACGCACGAGGCCAACTGCGAACCCGGCTTTCTGAGCTCGCAGACCAAGGTCAGCCTCTTCGCAGTAGGCAAAGTAGCGCTCGTCGAAGAGCCCGACGACCTCAGCGCAGCGCCGGCTGATCATCATGAGCGTGCCGTGGGGGTAGTCGACCGCTTCATACCCCTGTTCTCGGGCAGCGGGCTTGAGGATCGGGCCAAACACATGATCGACAAACGGTCGGCATTGGTCACCAACATCGGCGCTGAGCAAACCAACGTCGGGGTTGTCCATCGCGGCGTCGAGGAGCTTCTGCAACGTATCGGGCGCAGCAATTGCATCATGTGGCGCAACAACGCACCACGGGCTTGGGTTGCTGGCCTCAAGCCACGCCTCCCAGCCGCGATTAGCAGCAGGACCAAAACCGCTGTTGAAGCCGACCTCGATGACCCGAATCGTTGGGTCGATCGTGGCGCGAAGCCGTTCCAGGTTCTCTTGCGTCGATCCGTTGTCGACGACGTACACCGATGCCACCTCGACAAGAGCGATGAACCGATTCGCGGTGTCCACGAGCGTTTCGGGTTGGTTCCAATGGATGAGCACGACGTCGGTCTGGAACACCATGCCCAGAGCCTACGCGACGTTCCGCTTACCGAATTGGGCGGAGTCCCGTCGCTACGATCGAGGTATCGAGGTTCGCCATTTGGGCGGCCAGCCGAACTACGACCTCATTCCCGAGATCCGCGACGCCCATGTCTGCAGCGAGCTGCATGTCATCTTTTGCCGAAAGGCCGTCGAACGACGTTCCTCCTGGCGCAAAGGCGAGAACATCGAGTTCGACCTCTCCGTCCCGACCAATCGCACCGGTGAGACCGGCCAGCAGTGGCACAAAGACTTGGATCTCTCCAGTGTCGTCGCGAAAGCTCCCTATGCAGCCGCGGATAGGGCCGCCGCAGATCGTGTTCTCGTAGTGGCCGTGCAACGTCGCCCGTACCTGTGGGTTATCGATTCGGGCCTCGATGAACTCCGCGACGGTATGGCTAGGCCCCCGAATCGCAAAGTGGTCAGCCGGAAGGCCCTCGGCGGAGAGCCAATGCGCCGGGTAGCGGCTGCGGTCGATCGATTCGATCCGACGCGGGCTGAGCGCCGACACGTGCTCTCGAACATGGCTCGTCGCGAGCGCTTCGAGGTGGCTGCGGTGCAGGGATCCAGTCACGTCGTCGATGAGTTCTCGTTCGAACGCACCGGCGAGCAATTCGAAGAAGCCCGACAGGTCAAACGACCACAGGTCGACAAAGGTTTCGTCATCGTTAGAGCGAAACACTCGCCCACCGGGATGGGTCGCAGTCCCAAGCTCAACCCAGATGATGCTGAGCCCCCACCCTGCGATCGGCAAGAGCACAGCAGGTGAGAGCGGGCGCTCGCGCTCGTACCGTTCGGCGAGCTCGTCGAGCGGAACAAAGCCATCGAGACATGGCCACTTCGCACTGCCCGGATCCCAGGTGTTCCAGAACGAGCGGAGCTCGAGTGGAAGCTGCAAAGGCGCAACGAGTTCTTCGATTTCATTGATGGTGCGGCGGTGCTTGGAGCGGCGCGACCACGGTGTGATCACCGCGCCGTAGCCTCGTCCTGCCGTATTTAGGCGCTTTACCGCTTCGTCTACCAGAATCATCACGTGAGGATTCGGCTTCCGATTGGAAGGCCTTTACGACTTCTCTAAAATTTGGGGTCCTATTGTCGTCTAGGTCTTGTCGTCTAGGTCGTGCCAACTAGGTCGTGCCAACTAGGGCGCCGGTGACGCTCTCACGTGTCGCCAGAGTTAGGCGGAGTGAGATGAACCGCCGACAAATCCACGCCGTGAGGCGAGGGCCGACCATGCCCATTGCGATGCGGGTATCAGGACGACCGCCGGAGCAAAAGCCGCAACGCATAGGCCGTACCAGACGACGTGAGGGGCCTGATCGATGCTTTGGGCTGGGTCGCCGAACATGACCCACGAGAGCAGAAAGTATGCGGCGCTCAACCCAAGAGATATGGCGGTCCGCTCGCTCCATTCATCTGGGTGCGCCACCTTGGAGATTGCAAAGACCGATCCAATCATGATCAAGACGCCAAGACTGCTGCCGTTGTGATCGATCACCGCCGGGTTGTTATCGACGTAACGTGCAACGAAGTAGGCCGTCCAGGCAGCGACCGGGATGAGGGATGCGGCGAGCATCAGCCGTGCCAGACGTCGGGCGGTTCCTTGCATACCTCCACGCTGCCACTCGACTGTGACCGGGACTAGGGCCACTCGACTCAGCTCGCCGTAAAGTTAATGGCCCCGTGACAGCCGGGTTGGGCTGGGTGTTCTATCTTCGAAACCGTGGCTTGGATCCCCCCGACAAGGCTCACTCGGACGACGCTCTTTCTCAGCGCTTTGGGCATTGGTCTCGTCGTCGCAGCATGTGGCGAAACTTCCATTGAGGCCGAGGTTGCTGGCGTTGTTCTCGCCGACCCGCAAGTCGATGCTGCGTCAAGCCAGTCGACGACGGCAGCGCCCACCACGACGGCAGCACCCTCGACGACCACATCAACAACGACCACGACGACTACCACAACGACGCTGCCGGTTCGGCCGGTGCTGAGTAGCGAAGACCTCATCGACCGGCGTGTCGACACCCATGACGTTCATGAGCCGCCGGTAGATGCCACCTTTGTTTCGACCATCGAATCGCCAGCATCGGCCGACATCATTGCCCGAAGCACCTGGAACGAGGAGTGCCCAGTCGCTGCGACCGACCTCGCGTATGCCGAGGTTTCCTTCTTTGGTTTCGATGGCGAGTTCCACACTGGCGAACTCCTCGTGCACGTCGACTATGTCGACCCCATCGTCGACATCTTCGGCCGACTTCACGAGATGCGCTTTCCCATC
This sequence comes from uncultured Acidimicrobiales bacterium, assembly GCA_938040365.1. Lineage (GTDB taxonomy): Bacteria > Actinomycetota > Acidimicrobiia > Acidimicrobiales > SHLQ01 > SHLQ01. The sequence continues at coordinate 10,430 of CALHXU010000255.1, read as the reverse complement.
GAAGAAATGCGGATCATCTCAGAATATGACCTCGCGAATCCGAGTGCAGATGCGAACACGACGTCGATCTTTACCTGTCGCCGATCGGTGTCATCGAGCCGATGGTCTCGTCACGCATTTGGCGACGCGGTCGATATCAACCCGTTCCACAACCCCTATGTCTCGAGCGGGCGGGTGATCCCAGCCCTCGCCACGGCCTATGTCGATCGGGAGCGAAACGTCCCTGGGGTGATCACCGAGGAGATCACGGCGATGTTCGACGAGATTGGCTGGGGTTGGGGCGGCGATTGGAACCGCGTGAAGGACTGGATGCATTTCAGCGCTACCGGCGGATAGCGGCCGGTGTCCTAGCGGAAGATTTCTATGATTGCCTTGGCCGACGCAGTGTCGGGGTCGACGAGATCGGCTCCATGTTCGACATGTTCGGCACCCACATACTGCTGTTGTGCGAGCGACTCATCGAGCGGCGGCAGCGGTATCCAGTTCTGGCCAAACGGGCGTTCATCGACCTGGTCCTGCATGATCCACCGCGACAGGCCGTCGATACGAGTGACCCCGAGATACGCAACGCCGAGGCCGACGATAAAGAAAGTGAGAAGCAGCCGGTCGGTTCGAAGGTCATCGAGGAAGACCGCCGTCGTCACAACCTCGGCAATCGCCATAAAGGCAACGAACGCGATCACCGTCCGTTCGCTCACCTTCGATGCGACCCACGCACCGAGGGGCGCTCCCCAAATAACGATCGGTGCAGCGGCGAGCCAAATCCCGTAGAGGTCGAACTGGGTCGCTGAATCTGGGCCGAAGGCTGCTCCCCCGACCGATACCACCTCGGTGCCCGCTGGGTTCAAGCCAATATCGAGCTGCCCATGCCAGAGGCCAAGGACGGCGAATCCAAGGACCGACACGGTGGCCATGGCAATGATGCTCGTCGGGATCGCCACCTTGGGCGTCACCCCGGCTACCAACACGATGAACACGAAGAGGAACACGTCGGCTCCTGAGCCGGCGAGCGACGAGAAGATACCGCCGACGAACGCGAAGATCGACATGACCAGAATCGAACGCCCACTCCACTCGGGGACCTGCTGATGTTTGGACTCTCGGGTGGCACAGATACGGACGATCACGGCGACAGCAAAGATTGCGATAGTGAACGCGACCTTCACATAGGAAGAATCGATTCGCGAATCCCAGAAAGGGCTTTCGGGGTCACCGAGCACGGCGAGGCCGAATGCGAGCCCGAGGGTGCCGCCACCTACACCAAGGGCTAGTGCTTTCCAATCGACCTTGCGTCCGGCGAGGATGATCGAGATCGACGCCATCACCATGCCTGTCGCCTGAATCACGAGCGAGAATGTGCGCGCTACCGGTGCGGTAATGCCGAGCACCTTTGTGAAAATCGGGAATGCAACAGCACCCCCGCCTTGTGGTGTCGAACCTGCGACGAAGCTGCCGAACACCATCGTTGCCGACGACCGCCAGTTAGCAGCGACTCGGTCGAGGTGGTCGAATTGTAGAACGAACAGCGCCCATGCAATCGTGGCTACGAGTGGCAATCCCCAAACGGAGGCTCGCCTCAGCCGTGATGGCCGTGGCTTCTCGTGGACCTTTTCTTCGCCAGACATAGTGCCATGGTACAAAACCTTGCCCGATTCTCTGATTCGGGTTCGTGGCGAGTGTCTGCGCTGGCGGCCCGTTCTTAAAGTGTTCTGTTCACCGCGGAATTAAGAAGTGATCAAGATGCGTTTGTTGAGCATGTCCCTCATCAAGAACAAACCAGGAATCGCCATCGGCGGCGTCGTAGCAATAGCGGTCCTCGCGTGGCTCGCCTTTGGGTTCTTTGGGATTCATACCGCCTTCATTGACAACGAGGTATCTCAGGCAGGGCCGGTGTTCGGCGCCGAAGAAGATGCAGAGTTTCAGGCAGCGATGGACGAGGCAGAACAGAATCAGGTCACCGCTACCGAGGACACCCCACAGATGGCTGGCGAGGTGCAAACAATCTTCGCTGGCGACTTCGAAGACAACGTCATCAACGGATACGACGTCGTTGGAGATGCGCTGGTTCTCAACGACGGCACCGAGCAGCGCTTTCTTCGACTCGAAGGATTCAGCACACCGAACGGCCCCGACCTGAAGGTTTACCTCCGAGCCGAGAACGGCGACTTCGTGAGCCTCGGCGACCTGCAGGGCAACATTGGCGACCAGAACTACGAGATTCCTCCCGACGTCGATCTCACCGTGTTCAACGCAGTCGACATCTGGTGCGAGCGATTCAGCGTCGGCTTTGGACTCGCCAACCTGACACCAGCGACGTAGGTACGAAGTTGCGGCTCTGAGCAGCGCCTACTCGATGCGCATTCCTGAGATCACCCCGCTGACGACGAGCAGCTAGGAGCCTACTTTTTGTACTCATAAGACGCGAACGGATTCAGGATCTGGTTACCCCAGAGTTCCCGGCGCTCCGGTTCGGTGAGCCCAACACCATCTGCGACCTCATCCCAATGCTCGATGACGGTGTTGATTTGATGGTCGATGATCCGCCGCGCATCAGACTCGGAGAGGTCGTAATGCTTTGCCGCGCTGAGACACGTCGTGAACTGTGACAGACGATTTCCATCCGGTGCGATCGCCATCGCTTGTGCTTGTTCGCCACCAGCGCGAGCTTGTGGGCAGATGTCATAGGCCGGCGTCAACTCAAGTCGATCGCCGTCCCAGAACGCTGCGTGATTCCGTGCGTGATCGTCGGTATTGCCGACAACGATGTTGAATACGATCCGAGCAAACAGCTCGCGAAGGGTCTCCTTGCGACGAACGAATCGCCGCCGAATGACGTCGGCCAAGTCGTGGTAGGTCGCATGCCGGCCTGCCATCTCATGCAATCCCAGAATGGTGAGCGCAGAGACGAAGGCCTTCCTTCCACCACGTTCGTCTCGATCGAACCGGTCGACGAGAAGCACGTCGCGACCAGCGACCCCGATCAGTTCGGTGTCAGCAACATGGAGCCCCACCAATCGTGCGAGTTGCATGGCTGCCGCTTCTGCCTTTATCACCGGGTAGGTATCGGTCAGCGCCGAGAACTTCGCGATCACATTTCGAGACCCTGCTACGAGGGTGGCCTTTGGACGGGCGCCACCTGCCGAGGAGCCAGCGGTCAACGCTTCAACGACGTGTGCGTCGATCTCGCCTCCGACCTGAACCGCATCAGCCGCAACGAGCAGATTCTCGACCGACGCATCATGTAGGCGTGGAACGTAGTTCGTTGGCGACTCTTGAAAGTCGAGCGCTCCGGGCCGGTTCGAACCTGACCGAAGCAAGTAATGAAGAAGTGGAACGTCGCCCGGGTCGTGCAGTCGAGCGTCGAGCGCGAACTGCCTCATGATGACGCGCTGCCCCCACGCATCGGGGCCAGCGTCGCGAATCACGCCTGCGACATCGAGTCCTGGCCTCGGTTCGATACGACCGCGACCGAGCGGCAGCTCGGGGAGATACAGCGGAACTGCGGCTTCGTTCGAGAGGTAGGAACGACCATACGCAAACGTGATCAAGAAGCCAGCTGGCCCGGGCAGCGCTTCCAACACTCCAGTGGGTACCGGCTCTTGCGCACCGGGCAGCCATGACCAGACGAATGTCCGTTCGGGGTTGCTAGAAGTCATCGTCCAGCCCGTCATCGGAAATCGGCACGACCCGTTCCCCGAGTAAGGCGGCACGGTCGACCAGGCTGTCGGCGAGGACCGCTAGCTCTGAGGGGTTCGTACTAAAGAGCGGAACGCCTACCAATACCGCTACGTCAAGAGCGGTCCCGAGCGCAACTGAGGGGTCGCCGCGCTCGACCTTTCGAAGTGTTGGAGCAGAAATGCCTGCCTGCTCGGCGAGCCTCGCCGTACTCCAGCGGCGGCGCCGCCTGGCTGCGGTGACCTGAGCACCTAATGCGCGCGCTGCATCTCGCGCCTGTGGAGTGAGCGTATGCGCCACCACGGTCTCCTATCGAAAGAATACTTTCAATTAGAGTACTTAATGAAACTATACTTTCAAACGCGAATGCGCGAACGCATCTCAGAGGCAGGCGGACTGAACGTTCCTACTCGATGCGCATTCCGGAGATTGCTCGACTGATGACGAGCTGCTGAATCTGCTCGGTGCGTGCGCCGGTCATCAACGGAGCATCTGCTGCCACCGTTCTGCCCTATCGAGGAGCGCGTGGCCAGCGAGAGAGATCGCCTGCTCCGGCGGAGCAACCGGTAGTTGCAGGAGACGCTTTGCAGACTTGGCCCGCTTCGATGATCCCGAACTTGCATCGCGCAGTCTTTCAATAGCAGCGGGGTCTTCCACGCCCGTGCCGCTTCGATCACAGGCCAGTTCGAGAGTCTCGAGCACCGCATGGAGATCCCGCGGAACGCCATCGATATGAGCGAGCCAACAACACAGTGTCTCGCGCACACGCTCGGCAACGAGCGGTGTGGAAGGAACCACGACAGCGGCTGCCTTTGCAAAACGCGCCGGCTTCACGATCCCTGCGTTGCTCAGCTGCGCCAGAACCCCGCCGAGCGCGCTCGGGTCAAGTCTGCCATCGGTGGCTGCGTCGTGAAGGAGGTCCGCGGCTGCAGAGCTGGTAACGACATTGCGATCCGATAGCGCTACAGCGAGGAGCATGCTGACGCCGAAACCCATGGCTAGGTCCGGGTCCGATGCGGCTGAGACTAGGGCGTGCAAACAGTCCGACGAGCGGTTGGAGTCAGGGTCTTCTGCCAGCATCGACGCAGCGCGCGCAGCGACGAACTCGCGGTGTCGCGGCAAGCCAATCGTGCTCCACGAGACGAGGAGCTGGTCGCTGGACGACAGCGAAGTACCAACGTCAGTCCACCGCACATTGACGATCGGCCGGCTCTTCGGCGGCGACAGCTCGGCCATCAGTTGGCCGACTGGATCGTCTCGACGCAACTGCTCCTCGCCGGAATCAAGGTCGTACCGCACGACTGTGATCTCGGGCTGGTGGTTGACCTTCGGGAAGCTCACGAGCCACACCTCGCGTGGACCCTCGCGCTCTATGACCGAGCGGACAAGGCCCTCGTCGAGGTCAGCCGCCGAATCAACACCAAAAACATCGGTCGCGCTGCCGACCAGCTCGCTCGTCGGTGCCCGATGCCCATCGATGACACCCTTCGGCTCAAGTCTCAAAAGTGCCTGTGCTGCGTCGAATCGACCTGGGGCGAGCTTCATGGATCGGATCTGTTCGAGGCGGCTCCGCAGGTTGTGAGCCGTCAGCCAGCCGTCGGTGCTGCTCGGCAGAGCGAGGCTCGGACGAGGCTTCGTGACACCCGCATACACTGCCTCCCAAAGGCGTGCCGACACGAAGCCACCCAGTCCTGCGGCATACGGCGATCCGTCAAAGGCAGCCGCCCACCACTGCCCGTCAGCAACACGCGGAGGCTGCACGAGATCGTGCGCCAACTGCTTCGGGGCTCGGAAGCGGCTTCTCTTCGTTGGAGCGAGGTAGGGCAAATTCGGTGGTGGTCGACGATGCGCCCAATACGAGGCCGCGAGTGCAACGATCCCGCGAACATTCCAGCTATACCAGCCACCACCGGCGAAGGGGTTCTCGTTAGCCTCCGCAGCAGCGCGCATCGGTGACAGCACGGAGTCAGAAACGGTGGCTGGGTCGTGGCGCGCGAACCCATCGATGACTCGCTCCAAATCGAGTGGGGTGCCCCTACCGCCGAGGATCGACGTGACGGTCTCCACGAGCTCGCCAACGTCGAGGATCGGTTCGACTGATCCAGCAACGCGCGGTAGCTCATCAGGGTCGAATCGAACCGGACCGGGCATCCGGCCGCGTTCGATTTCGGCGAGCAGCTCGTCGATGTTCGATCCAGGCAGAAGGTCGACAGCGGCCCTTCGTGCTGACACCTCAACCTCAAGCGTCTCGTATGCACCGTCGAGCGACTCGACCCCTGCCACAGCGACCACCCTGTCTCGTAAAGACGGGGCGACGGCATCAAGCCACACCATTGCGTCAGCTCTCACTTGGCCTGGCACGTCTTCACCACATTGTTCGATAATGCGCAACGAGCGATCTTGCACATCGGCGTGCGGGTGCCCAAGGCCATGGATGACGGCGGCGCTCCGAAGCTCTGGTCGCATCCCACAGTCATCGATGAGCCGAATGGCAGCCATGGCTGCACCTTTGTGACTTCCCGTCAGCGGCGTCGCAACGGCAGCTGCAACTGAGGCGTGGTCGAGTTCATTTCCCGACTTCGAGGCCTGGCCAACAAGCGTCGCTGCCGCAGCTTGTTCGCCCGGGTTGGAAGACGCAACTATGCGGATGAGCTTGTCGAGCCGCTCCGCAATCTCTAAAGGCTCTGGCTGAAGCCGATCGAATAGCTTGCGAAAGAACGCCGAGGCTGACTTTCTGAAGTCGCGGAGTTGGCCGTCAACAGCAATGTCGAGCAACTGTTCCCGCCGATAGATCCCGGCGACGACTGCCTGTTCGAAGGCTCGAAGCCACACATCGTTGTTGTACGTATTGGTGAGGGTGTTCACGGCCGCCTCGATCTCGAGAGCCAGCAGCAGCTCGCCGACCAACGGTTGGTCCGCCTCGAGGTTCGCCACAACGGCGGCGGCGAACCGCTCTTCGCGCTGCTCTCCAATCAACACCGTGGAGGTAAGAAACGGCAGCGCACCGACCAAGTGCTCGTAGTACTCCTCTGTTTCGGGGTGAGCAATGACACCACCCCGAATCAAATCACGAACGACGAACCAGGGTCCGCGGTTCCAGTCGTTTCGAAGAGAGCTGCGCACGAGCGCGTCGATCGTCTTCGGCGGTCGGGCTGCGACAACATCGGCGATCCGACGGTCGGGCACGAACCGCCATGTTGCGATGGTGTTGTGTACGTCACGACTCGTGCCCGTACCCCAGAGCGCTATGAAGAAGCATCGGTCGAGCTCTGGATCACGATTCTTCGGTGAGGGCGCGGCGTGCGTGAGTTTCATCAACTCGGAGTAGAGCGAGCGACGCTCCTTCTCCGACAGCGAGATCAGCGCATCGGCGAGCGCGTCCGGCTGTCTACGTTTCGCAGCCCGCCGAGCAGCGTTCGCGCTCACGACGATTCGGCCTGGTTAGCAGCGAGCAGCGCAGCAAGGATGTGTTTGCACGGGCCGCGCTCACTTCGATGCTTCGCAAACCACATGCAGTTGCAGCTCTCGCCATCAGTTTCGAAGGTGACGGTGTAGTCGGTCTCTCCGCTTCGAACTGTCGTCGAGTGCTCATCGACCGCTACGGCACCCGAGCCGAGGAGCTCTCGAGCGTCGATGAGTCTTGGGTGCATTTCGTCGAGCACGGCACGATCGAAAGGAAGATCGCGATGAAAGTAGGCATCAGCATGCAGATCGTGACCGACTCGCCCCGAGGCACCAAGCATTCTGACCGCATCGACGACAGATTGTAGACCGTGTTCTTTATAAGAGGACACGTCGATTCGCGCTTGGCCAGCGAGGCTCGAACTTACGGTCTCGACCGCAGCCTCAGGGGTCGACACGAGCGATCCCAGCACGCCGCCCTCACCCGAGAAGCCCCGATACAACTCAGGACTCACGATCAGCGTCAGTCGCGCATGGTCGAGATCGACGACCCAACCGCTCGATCGCAGCGCGTCTGCACCGTTCGCCAGTGAGCGAGCAGGCGGAGCGTAGATCGACAGCCCCCGGACATGCGGCGCTAAGCGCTGTAGAGCTCCTAGCCGCTGAGGACCGACGATACTTGGAAGCCGCGTGTCGGGCCGCTGCGACAGCCGGACCCCGCTAGCAGACAACTGCAGCCACGTCGGACGGTTCCCTGTCTTCTGTGCTGGGAGCGTGCGTATCAGCGATCGCGCCTGTGCAGTTCCGAGAGTCGCGACAGGCAGCATTGTCGACGAGGCAATCTGTGCCTCGGCGAACCCCCGCAGCCATCGCTCGGGCAGCGGAACCTTTCGTTCGGTGACCGCCGCGTCGAGAGTCTCGACCGACAGCTCATCCTGACCAATAGACAGCTGTAGCGGTTCACCAGCTGCGACGCCGGCCAGCGCAGCCCGTAGTGGGTCGTTCACGTCAACGTTGGTCGTCCCCCAATCGACGTGGTCACCATCGAAACCGTCGGCATCGAGGTCGAATCGTGAGTACACCCCGTTGCATGCAGAGAATGCTTCGAACCGCAGCATGCTCGTGTTGCTTGTGACGACGGGGTCTCGCATTCTCTGGGCTGCTCCGGCATCGAAGTATCGGGTTCGGGCGACCTCCGAGACAGCAAGCAACGCACGCGCGGCCTGCGGGCCGTTCCCCGCGAAGCCACGAAAGAAATGAGGGTTCGACTCACGACCACCAGCGGTAGCTAGCCCGAGTCCACCATCGACCGAAAACGACGACTCCGACAGATATCGATAGGTGTGCTGCGCGACCATCGCTGTCCATTATGACTCAGCGACGACGACGGGAGTCCGGCTCGCGGCCAGTACCAGCGTGCCGCACGAGATGGCGTTCTCGTTCGGCCGCTCTGAAGAGCGGCTATTCGATGCGCATTCCGGAGATTGCTCGACTGATGACGAGCTGCTGAATCTGCTCGGTGCCTTCGAAGATGTCGTGGATCTTCGCGTCGCGATGCCAGCGCTCGACCGGGTACTCGCGCACGTAGCCGTAGCCGCCGAGAATTTGGATGGCTCGTTCGGTGACCCACGTTGCGGTACGGCCAGCCTTGAGCTTTGCCATCGAGCCTTCGGCGTTTACAAACTCGCCGTTCTTTGCAAGCCATGCGGCGCGATGCACGAGCTGTCGGGATGCGTCGATTTCGGTGATCATGTCGGCCAGCATGAAGGCGATCGACTGGTTCTGGATGATTGGACGACCGAACTGGACACGTTCTTTCGCATACTCGAGCGAGTACTCATATGCCGCGCGTGCAATACCGATCGCTTGCGCGCCAACAGCTGGTCGGGTCGACTCGAAGGTCTTCATTGCAGCGTTGCTCGATGACGATGCGGTGCCCTCGCGAAGCCGTGCATGCTTCTCATCCATCTTCTCTTTGCCTCCGAGGAGGAACGAGCCGGGGATCTTCACATCTTCGAGAATCACCTCTGCGGTGTGGCTGGCGCGAATGCCGTGCTTCTTGAACTTTTGACCTTGGCGCAAAGATCCATCTGCCTTTGCCTCGGCGGGCACGATGAAGCTGGCATGACCCTTGGTGCCGAGGTCTTGATCGACAACCGCGACGACAACGTGCACATCGGCAATACCGCCGTTGGTGATCCATGTCTTGGTCCCGTTGAGCGTCCACTCGTCCTTGGCCTCGTTGTAGGTGGCCTTCGTGCGCATCGCCGAAACATCGGACCCAGCATCGGGCTCAGATGAGCAGAAGGCGCCAAGCTTCACGTCGTCGGCAGAGCCATACATCTGTGGCACCCATTCCAACAGCTGCTCGGTCGTTCCCGCAGCGGCAACACCGGCTGCAGCAAGGCCCGTTCCCATCAGTGCCATAGCAATACCGGCATCGCCCCAGAAGAGTTCTTCGAGTAGGACCATCGCCGACAGGCCAGTCTTGTCGTTCATCATGGTTTCGGCCATGATCTCCCAGCCGTAAAGCCCAAGCTTTGCGGCTTCTTCGATGACGGGCCATGGCGTTTCTTCGCGCTCGTCCCACTCTTCGGCAACCGGGCGCATGACGTCCTCGGCAAATCCGTGGACCCACTTCTTTAGTTGGACCTGATCTTCGTTGAGATCGAGTGAATAGTCAGCCATGGGTGCTCCTGGAACTGGGTGCGTGTTCGCCGATACATCTGTGATCGGCATGATGTTTCGGGTGATTAGTTACCCATCGGTAACAAGCTTACATCAAGTCAATAGCGACCAATCACCTAAACGAGGAGAAACCCTTGTGAACGAGTAGCTCAGCAACCTTGAAATTTACTTAGGTTCCGAGTCCAGTTGTCGATAGCTATTTACGGTTGATAACCCCATAGCCAGAGCTCGAACTGGCGGGAAACATTCGAGACGCTACAACCCACAAGGAAAGAAACATGGCAAAGTTCTCGTTGCGCAAAGTGAACAAGGACCTCAAACCGCTTAGCGGCCTCTATTCCGAGGAGGAACTCGCCACGATTAGCAAGTTTGGCACCATCGTTGACATCGCCCCAGGGCAAGCGCTCTTCGAAGAAGGACAACTCGGCGCAGAAGTTGCGATCATCGTGGCCGGACAGGCAAAGATCACAAAGGGTGGGGTTGTGCGTGGCCACCTCCACACCGGCGACGTTGTGGGCGAGGCGAGCGTCCTTAACCGGGCGCCACGAGCCGCTTCGGTGCATGCAGTCACGATCCTGCGGATCGCGGTGCTCGACGTCGACGCGTTTGCACAAGCCTTGAACAACTCCCAGGTGTTCCGCCAGCGAATCGACGAGACCATGCAA
>CALHXU010000254.1 GCA_938040365.1 uncultured Acidimicrobiales bacterium | reverse complement strand
CCACTCGATCCAGAAATTGCCGCAGCGCTCGCATTCGACTCAGCGATCACCCCTAGTCCCGAAGGCCAATCAGCCCCGATTGCACCGCCGAACCCTGTAGAAACACGTTCGCCAGCAGCAGATGGCGCGACTCCAACCAGCATCACTCCGCCGAGCACGAACACCTCAACGACGACTGTTCTTGCAGCTAGCGCTACGGTGCCGACGACAATCAGCACCACGACAACCACCCCTACTGCGACCACCGCGTTGCTGCCGACGACGAGTAGTACCACGACCACCACCTCCGGTGCTGCGGCTACGACAACCACGGCACCGAGCTCACCCACAACCACCGTGGTTGTTCGAGAAGACACCATTACCGCTGCCGAACGGAGCGTTCGAACCCGGGCCGCGACCGACAAGCGAACGCTGAACGAGGAACAGTTTGAGCGTTTGGTCGCTACCGAAATCTTCCGCCTCACGAACTGTGCCCGGACGAACAACACCGTGAACTGGTGTCAGTCCGGCGATGACACGAACTGGAATGTCACCAACGTCGAGCAGAACCCCTCGGGCATCGCGCTCCAGCCGCTCGAACGAAACGAGAAGCTCGACGCCGACTCGAAAGCATGGTCGGAGTACCTGGTGTCGTTCACCACGATCTTCCATTCAGACGGCTCCTCGGTGACCTACGCCGAAAACGTCGCGTACAACCCGAGCCTTCACGACGCGTACACGCTCAACGCCGAAACTGCCGCCGAGATGGCGGCCACGTTGATGCAGCAATGGATGGACAGCCCCGGCCACCGAGCTCAAATCTTCTGGCCGCACTATGAGGTTTTCGGAAGTGGCGTCGAGGTCGACGTCAGCGACCCTAGCCCGTCGACCTTTGTCGAGACCTGGGGCACGCAGCGGTTTCAGTAGTTCAACGTCGGTGCTTGCTCAGTCCGGCGGAGCGCCACCTTCGGCGGTCCGACGTTCGACAAAGTCGTTCATCGCTTCTTCGATCGCCGAGTCGATCGGAGGTTTCTCGTAGTTCTCGAGTACCCGTTTCCACACATCGGTCGCGCGTTCGTCGGTGCGTCGCTCTCCCTCTTCGACCCACTGTTCGAAGTTGGCTCGAGAAAAGACCATCGGTTGGTAGAACGCCGTTTCAAAACGCTCGAGCGTGTGTGGGGTTCCGAAGAAGTGGCCGCCGGGCCCGACCTCGCTGATTGCGTCAAGCGCCAATTCGTCGTCACTGGTGAGTACTGGCTGGCAGGCCTCGGCCAACATCTGCCACATCTCAATATCGGTGATGAACTTCTCGTAGTTCGCAACGAGGCCGCCCTCTTGCCACCCTGCCGAGTGCATGATCCAGTTCGCTCCGGCCATCAACGCACCCGTGGTATTCATCATGGTTTCATAGCCAGCTTGCGCATCGACCGATTGTGATGCGCTCGAACCTGATGATCGCCACGGCAGCCCAACGTGGCGTGCCAGTTGACCGCTTGCGAGGGCACCCTTGAACGCTTCGGGCGTGCCAAAGGCGGGTGAACCTGACTTCATGTCGACATTCGAGGTGAACGCCCCATAGATCACCGGCGCACCAGGCTTCACGAGTTGCGCGAGCGTCACCGACGCCAGCACTTCCATGTGCTGGAGAACGAGCGCCCCAGCGAGGGTTACCGGAGCCATTGCACCGGCGAGGGTGAACGGCGTCATGACATTTGGTTGACCCACACGCGCAAAGTCAATGATGGCCATCGACATCGGAATATCGATCTGACGAGGCGAATTGGTGTTGATGTTGGTCCAGCACACCGGCTTTGCGGCGAGCTCCTCATCGGTCTCATACCCCAAACGCAGCTTCATCATCTCGAACGAGTCGGCAACGCGAGCGCGCCCCCGTGCATAGATCCACGGCGTCTTATCCGAGAGCGTCATCATGGCCATGTTCGCCTTGAGGTGGCGAATGTTGATCGCCACATCGCCCGGCTCAACGCTCGGCCCAGCCGCGCTGATCACGTCGAACGACTGCACCATTTTGAGGAAGTTCTCTTGGTCGGCGAGCGTTCCAGGCCGACGACCTCGCTCGCGATCCGATACGAACGGCGGACCACCGACCGGCGTCAACGCAACGTTGCGCCCTCCTACCGTGATATTTCGATCGGGGTTGCCGGGCTCGATGCGAAAGGTTTCGGGCGACGATTCCAACGCTGCCGCGACCACATCGGGGTCGAGCCGAACAATTCCATCGTCATCGCTCGGGCAGCCAGCAGCGGCGAAGATGTCTCTCGCTTCGTCGAAGAGCACCTTGATGCCCTCATTGGCAAGGTAGGCGACCGCCTGGTCGTGAATGTGCGCCACCTGATCATCGGAAAGAACTCGAAGCGGCTCGAACGGGCTGGTCAACTGACGATGGTGGTCGGTGTTGATCGGCTTGCGCTCGCGTGCGGCGCGCTCTCGGCGTCGGGCCATTTTGCTCCCCCGTTGTGACTGAGATCCGGACAATTGCGACACGCGCGATGCTGATCAGGCGTGTTGTGGTGGAGTTCAGAATGCCTGCAACCGGAAGGATGCAACGAATCGCGCAAGAACGACATGAAGACGGACTCGAGCGTGATAGACGCAAGCCTCGAAGTCGTAGCCCTACCCGAAGTATCAGTCGGTAAATGTGGCCGGATCGCGGCGCTGCCGATCGACGTTGAGTTGGAGCACGTCGGGACGGCTGTAGTGGCCGGTCGGGTCGAAGTTCTGACGTGCCTCACGAACGAGCGATAGATCGAGGTCCGCGTAGATGATCGTCTCCTCGTGCTTCTCGGCCGCCGCAAGCACGGTGCCATCGGGAGCAACGATGATCGCTCCACCACTAGCGAACCGGTGGTGCGTATCGAGCATGGCCTCGCGCACCGCCAAGTCGTCAGGTAGGTGTTCGTCTCGCAAGATGGCCCCAGAGCTGATGACAAAGAGCCGACCTTCCATCGCGACAAAACGACTGATGTCGGCGCTGATTTCGGGAGAACCCGGCCACGTCGCAACGTGCACCTCGGGGCCTTGGGCATACATCGCCGCACGTGCGAGCGGCATCCAGTTCTCCCAGCAGTTCAGGCCACTCACTTTCGTGCCGGCAAACTCGTGGGCTCGCAAGCCAGCGCCGTCACCATCGGCCCACATCAACCGCTCGCCATAGGTCGGCTTTAACTTGCGGTGCGTGCCAACCACACCGCGTTCGGGATGGATTGCCGCGAGCGTGCAGTAGATCGATCCGCCAGAGGTCGAACGCTCGGCTATGCCGAGGTACACGAACAGGCCATGTTCAGCCGAAGCTGCGACCACCGGATCGAGGTCGCCGCGACCAACGTCGACCGCGCTGTCGAGATACTGCGAAAACGCCTGTTTCTGCGCGGGATCATCAAACGCCGAAGCGTTCGTGAAATCGGCCCACGACGGATAGCCAGCGACGAACGTCTCGGGAAACGCAATGAGTTCGGCCCCCTCACCAGCCGCTTCAGCGACGAGATCGACCACCTTCGCAATCGTGGCATCGCGATCGAGATAGACGGGAGCGTGTTGAACCGAGGCGACCTTCATCTGCAAATCCTACGTCCTCTAAACCCTCGCTCGCCCGCGACTTGTGCCTCGGTGAAACGCCTTATGGTTGTGGTGTGGCTATCACTTCGGAGCCTGAGCGCCGAGTTCTCCCTCGGCTGAGTTCACCTCAGGTGAACTTGCTTCTTGCGATCTCGCTCACGTCTACGCTCGTCACCGGCATTGCCTCGTGGCTTACGAGCACCGAGATCGCCCGCGTGTGGACGGTGCTGCACACCATCTTTGGGTTCATGACCTTGCTGCTCGCTCCGGCAAAGACACGTACTTCGGTTCGAACGGGAATGAACCGCGGCCGAGACACCCGCTGGATCTCGGTCATGTTTGGTGTGCTTGTCCTGTCGGCGATTCTCTTTGGCTTCCTGCATTCGAGCGGACTGTGGTTTGGCGTAAGCACCGGATCATCGCTGTGGTTACACCTCGTGGCCGGTTTCTTCTCGATCCCGCTCCTCATTTGGCACGTGAAGGCCCGGCCGGTGAATGTCCGTCGGATCAGCCTCGATCGCAGAATGGTCGTGCGCGGCGGCCTCACCGCCGGCGTGGCATCCATCATGGTCGGCGTGACCGAAGTCGGATTCACCGCATTGGAGACCGCTGGTGCCGATCGCCGCTTCACCGGCTCACACGAGATTGGGTCGGGCAATCCTGCTGAAATGCCGGTGGTCTCGTGGTACAACGACCGGATCCCACGGATACCCCGTCAGGAGTGGGAGCTGATGATCGACGGCGAACGCCAAGACCTCGACGAGCTATGTGCGAGGACTCAACCGCTCGACGCTGCGATCGATTGCACCGGTGGCTGGTTCAGCGAGCAGTCGTGGGATGTCGTGCCACTGAGCGAGCTCCTCGACACCGACAAGCGGAGCGTTCGGGTCATTTCACAGACCGGCTACAGCTTTCTCTACGACACTGCCGATTCTGACGACCTGTTTCTCGGTGTGGGTTATGGCGGCGAGCCGTTGCGGCCCGGCCATGGCGCACCTGTTCGCTTGGTCGCGCCGGGCAGACGCGGTCCCGAATGGGTGAAGTGGGTTGTCGCCATCGAGCCGACCAACCGGCCGGCGTGGCTGCAATTCCCGTTCCCGCTCAGCTAACCGCGCAGTCGGACAATCGGGCGTGGAGCGCCGTATCGACTCAGTGACTCAGTGACTCGGCGAATCAATGACCCGGATATTCGAGCAGTGCGCTGGCCTCGACGTCGAGCTCGCGAATTTTGGCCATGCCGCCGAGGTCGGGTAGGTCGATGATGAATGCCGCTGCGACGATGTCAGCTTCGACTCGGCGCAGGAGCGAAATCGAAGCGGCCGCAGTGCCTCCGGTTGCGATGAGGTCATCGACCAGAAGCACCCGACTACCGGGGCGAATGGCGTCGGTGTGCATTTCGATCGTGTCGGTGCCGTACTCGAGCTCGTACTCCTGCGAAACGGTATCGGCGGGGAGCTTTCCCGCTTTGCGAATCGGCACGAAGCCAGCACCGAGCGCGACCGCTATCGCTCCTCCGATCGTGAAGCCGCGCGCTTCGATACCCACGACGTAGGAGACGTCGGCTTCGCGAAACGGTTCGGACAGACGAGCGATCGTCTCGCCGAATGCGTCCGGCGCGGCGAGCAGCGTGGTGATGTCTCGAAAGAGAATCCCAGGCTTTGGGTAGTCGGGAATCGTTCGGATGTAGTTCTCGAGCTCGAGTGCCATTGCCTGACCTTAATTCTTCTGCCGTGAATCCAGATTCTCTTATGGGCTTGGAAGGACGAAACCGGACCGAGCTTCGGGAGTCTCGAGTTCGCCATTTGGGTAGAGACGCGAAAGGAGCGGGCTGGGCCACTCGAACAGCTCGGAGTTAGCGTTCGCAAACTCTTCCCACGTCGCTGCGGGATTGGCGGCGATGAGCTCGCCTACCGTCACGCCCAATGCGTGGGTGATGGTCGCGTGGTACTTCTCGGGAGCACCTTCGGCTTCGGTGATTCGCTTGAGGTTCTCTTGGAAGAGGCTGATCGCCGACAGTGTCCCTTGGCGCTTGACCAACGACCAGATCACGAAGACGTGCTGGTGGTGGCTGAAGTCGCAGTTGTGGATAGTGCCGTCGATGAACTCTTGGAGGACCGGTTCGAGCGTCGATGCTTTGGGCACGTTCACGCGCAGCAACCCGATGCCGAATCCTGTCCTGGCTTTGCCGACGACAACACCACGTTGTCGAGGACTTCGGCATCGCCGGTCTTGACGTACCACTCCCAACGAGTATCGGGGCCTTCGACCCACGTCTCGGTCTTCTCGGCGTAACAACACACCGTTTCGTCAATGCCGGTGGTGGCGACACCGGCACTGCTGATGCGCTGCTCGGCGTCTGAGACCTGTGCGGCGTTCTCGACTTCGACACCGAGGTGATTGAGGGTTCCGCCAGCACCTTGACCTTCGAAGAGGACCAGCTTCAACGGTGGGTTCTCGACTTCGAAGTTGGCGTAGCCGTCCCTACGCTTTGCCACAGTGGTGTCGAACATCTTCTCGTAAAAGTCGATCGACTCGTCGAGGTTCTCAACATTGAGGGCTAGTTGTACTCGCATTGCTCTCTCGTTTCTGGCCGCGTCCTGCGGTCTCTAGGCTACCGGGCTTTCATATCGATGTACTTCGATATGATCATAATACTGTCATATCGACAGATGTCAATATGTTTGATACGATGACCTCATGGCGACCACAGAACCCACCGCTGACATATGCTGCCCTCCCCTCTCAACCGGACCACTACAGACCGCTGACGCAGAAACGCTTGCGTCGGTTCTCAAGGCCCTAGCCGACCCCGTCCGACTGCAATTGGTCAGCCTGATCGCCTCATCGGGCGAGGAGTGCGCATGTAACCTCCCAGCAGCGGTTGGCAAATCACAGCCGACGGTCAGCCACCACCTCCGCCAGCTGGTCGACGCCGGTATTCTCGATCGCGAGCAGCGCGGGAAATGGGCCTGGTTCTCACTACGCCAGGAACGCCTCGACGAAGTCTGCGCGATCCTTTCCTGCTGAGTGCAGGCGACCAGAATCATCGAAGCTGCCGATAGCAGAACTCCTGCGATTTGGACAAAACCTAATTCTTGACTTTGTCCAGAATCGCTGTAGGCTTCCCGCCATGACGGAGTCGGCAAAGGACCTTCTGCGACGCCACGGCGTGCAAGTTACCGCGCAGCGGCTCGCCATCATGGACGCAATCGCTGCCAACCCCCACGCCACCGCCGACGAAATTGCCGACGTTGCCCGAGCGAGCATCGGCTCGGTGTCGCGCCAAGCCGTGTACGACTCGCTCGGCACGCTCGTCGACAAGAGCCTGATACGTCGAATCCAACCCGATGGGTCAGCTGCTCGCTACGAGGACCGCGTGGGCGACAACCACCATCACCTGATCTGTCGAGGATGCAACGTCATGTTCGACGTGGATTGCGCGGTCGACTACACCCCGTGCCTCACCGCACACGATGACCACGGGTTCGTGATCGACGAAGCAGAGGTCGTCTACTGGGGACTTTGTACGGCGTGTCAATAGTCCCTAGTAGTCGAATTCTCGAAAGCCACTACGCCGTGCTAAGCACAAGCAAAACAACCAACTAATCAACCACTAACCAACCAACTCAGAAACACCGACCAAGGAGCACAATGAGCGAGCAAGAGGGCAAGTGCCCAGTCATTCAGCATCAACCACAGAACTACGTTGGCAGCACCGCCAACAAAGTTTGGTGGCCGAACCAACTGAACCTGAACATCCTCGACCAGCACTCGGCGCGATCGAACCCAATGGATGACGACTTCGACTACGCCGAGGCGTTTGCGTCGCTCGATCTCGACGCGGTCAAGGCAGACCTCACCGCGGTCATGACCGACTCGAAGGATTGGTGGCCAGCCGACTACGGACACTACGGACCGTTCTTCATCCGTATGGCATGGCACGCAGCCGGCACCTACCGCACCCACGACGGTCGCGGTGGCGGCGTCACCGGAACCCAGCGCTTCGCTCCGCTCAACAGCTGGCCAGACAACGTCAACCTCGACAAGGCTCGCCTGCTCATCGAGCCAATCAAGAAGAAGTACGGCCGCAGTCTTTCGTGGGCCGACCTTCTCATCCTCACCGGCAACGTCGCTCTCGAATCCATGGGCTTTAAAACCTTTGGCTTCGCCGGTGGACGCGAAGACGTGTGGGCTCCCGAAGAAGACATCTACTGGGGACCTGAAGACGTCTGGCTCGAAGACGAGCGTTACAGCGGCGACCGCGAGCTCATGGAACCGCTCGGTGCCGTGCAGATGGGTCTCATCTACGTGAACCCAGAAGGACCAAACGCCAACCCCGATCCGGTGGCATCGGGCCGCGACATCCGCGAAACGTTCCGTCGTATGGCAATGAACGATGAAGAGACCGTTGCACTCGTCGTCGGCGGCCACGCATTTGGCAAGGCGCACGGCGCCGGTCCAGAAGACGCGGTCAACGCCGAACCAGAGGGCGCCCCAATGGAGCAGCAGCTCATTGGTTGGAAGAACGACTGGGAGTCCGGCGTTGCCGAGCACACCACCAGCTCTGGTTTCGAAGGTGCCTGGAACTCCACGCCAACGAAGTGGGACAACAACTACCTCGAGACCCTCATGGACAACGAGTGGGAACTCACCGAGAGCCCGTCGGGTCACAAGCAATGGCACGCACCAGCGCTCGCCGGCACCGTGCCCGACGCCCATCGAGAAGGTGTGTTCCACGCACCGATGATGACCACCGCCGACATGGCCATGAAGATGGACCCGATCTACAACGAGATCAGCCAGCGCTTCCGTGACAACCCAGAACAGCTCGACGACGCGTTCGCTCGTGCCTGGTACAAGCTGACCCACCGTGACATGGGGCCATCGGTCCTCTACCTCGGCCCAGAGGTACCTTCTGAGGAACTCATCTGGCAAGACCCAGTCCCAGCCGGCACCGCGCTCAGCGACGCCGACGTTGCGACCGTCAAGGCCGCAATCATGGACTCGGGCCTCACCATCACCGAGCTTGTCGAAACCGCTTGGGCTTCGGCATCGACCTTCCGCGGTTCGGACAAGCGGGGCGGCGCCAACGGTGGCCGCATCCGCCTGTCACCACAGAACAGCTGGGAAGCAAACAAGCCAGAGCAGCTCAGCGCGGTACTCGCAAAGCTCGAAGAAGTTCAGGGAAGCGTCGGCGTTTCGGTGTCGATGGCAGACATGATCGTCCTCGGTGGCGCAGCCGCAGTCGAAGCAGCAGCTGCTGCTGGTGGCCACACCGTCAGCGTTCCGGTCTCGACCGGTCGCGGCGACGCTACCCAAGAGCAGACCGACGAAGAGTCCTTTGCATGGCTTGAGCCAAAGTGGGACGGCTTCCGCAATGTCTTGGGCAAGGGCGCCAGCCACGTTGCCGAGCACCTGCTCGTCGACAAGGCCCAGCTTCTTGGCCTGAGCGCACCACAGATGACCGCACTCGTCGGAGGCCTTCGTGTCCTCGGCGTGTCGAACGGCGGTCATGGCGTGCTCACCGAGAACGTCGGAACGTTGTCGACCGACTTCTTCGTCAACCTCATGGACTACAACACGGCATGGGCTCCAGCCTCAGGCCAAGAAGATGTCTTCGAGGGAACAGATCGCGCCTCTGGCGCAGCAAAGTGGACTGGCACCCGCAACGACCTCGTGTTCGGTTCGAACTCGATCCTTCGTGCAATCACCGACGTGTACGCAGCCGATGACGCTGGCGAGAAATTCGCCAACGACTTCGCCGCAGCGTTCGCGCACGTGATGGACGCAGATCGGTTCGATATCTAATACAGGTACCCGCCAGGCCTAAGCGACCCCGTCAACCACCCGGTTGGCGGGGTCGTTCTGCGTTTTGGCCGACCCTCGTCTCGGCGGCGCCCAGCCACCCCAGATTTCGTAAGGGTGCCTGGAGGCCGCGCGGATAGGTGGTGAGTTCCCCGGTTGGTTGTTGTCCCGTGATTAGGTTCGCGGGTGCAACCAACACACCAACCGGGGAGCCCGATCCTAGTGAAGAATGCACTCAAGGCCGAGCACGTCAACGCGATCTT
>CALHXU010000253.1 GCA_938040365.1 uncultured Acidimicrobiales bacterium | reverse complement strand
GTCGAGGAAACAGTTCTAGAACTCACGAGCGAAGATTGCAGAAATACCGGCTCGGCAATGGCACTTGGGACTACATGGACACTCACAGAACCAGTGCCACGATCTTGGCAAGAACTCTCACCCGTTGAAGGTGTCATACGTGCAGGTGAAAGCCCGTTCGGAACCTTCGAAGCAAACGGCGTTTCCGTCGTGGTCGCCGACGTGAACGGCGAACCAGAAGTAGCGCTTTCCCTGGAATGCTTCCCATGGGTAGCGGAGTAGCACACGGGACCGCCGCATAAATAGGTGACATCTGATCTGCAGAGGGCGGGAACGAAGCTGATCAGGCGCAACCCGGGGCGTCGGTTACCGGACTATAGGAGTGCGCGACATCCGACGATGTTGCTCGAACCTCTAGAACGTCAGGCTCTCGGAGGACGAATACGAACTCGGTTTGCTCGAATCCGTTTGGCCAATCTGGCTCTATTCGATTCTCATTGACGAGCGGTAGGTCGGTGGTCCGCCACGTTTGCTCGTTGATGTCCACTTCGAGCCATTCGTACCCACAGTGTGTCGAGATGGTCGCCGTGCGGCTCTCGCCGACGTCGATGTTGATTTGATTCACGGGTTGATCCAATCCTGAGCAACTCGCAAGAAAGATCGCCGCGCCCACCAAGAGCAGTTTTGCGTTGGCTATGAATCTGCTGATCATCTTTGAATTCTCCCCAAGTTGCTTCGCTTCTCTCGATCTATACGCACGGAAGGGTCGGTGAGTTCCCGATCATCAAAGCACGTCGTCGGGAATGTCGCACCCGATGCATAGTGCGCTTCCCCATGAGGCTTCTGTTGTTCTGGATGCCTCGAGTTCGTTGCCTGTCGGCGAGCCACCTTGTCCTGGACTAGTAGGCAACACCTCAACCGACGCTCAGCCGGTTAAGTACTGCAGTCCCACATGCTCACTGCCACAAATTTGGGCGACCATCACCCTGCCCCAACATTCATCACCGACAAGGCACGGTTCGTTTTACTTTGCTAAGGGTTTAGCCGCTGATTGCCGTAGACATCTTTACGACTCATCGCCTTCCTCGCATTACCGCTCAGAAACCGAACCTGTTCCTCCTCTCTTTCATCGGCCTCAGTGTCCTGCTGCTCGGTTCGGTGATCGTGTACGAAGAGTTCTTCGCCCCCCTGTCTTGCTACGCCCTGTACGAACGTCCTGCCATTCACAACTCCACTGGTATCGAAAGCTGCATTGACGTCTCTACAACGCTTAACTTAGACAGTTACACCTTCCTCTCCTAGCCGACGGAAACACTGGCCTGACATATTGGTTGCTTTCCTCTTCCCGAGTTAGGCGGGCCAAATCGCCTCACCCAACAGCCGACCTAAGGAACCAGAAGTGTCCTGGCGGCGTACCAGATACATGGCAGCATGCAATGCGTGGCGGCATCTGGGGAAACGATGAGAACACGGCTGAAATCGGCAGCTTTGGGGACGCTTCTGATTCTTGCCGCGTGCGGCGAAACATCGGTCGCCACTGAAGGCACTGACGACCTCTCACCGGTGACCCAAGCGCAGGTGGAGGAGGAATCGGTTGAGGAAGAAGAGGTCGAACAAACAGCCCCGCCGTTGCCCAGCACAACCGAACCTCCCCCTGGGGTAGTAGTGCGGGTCCAATGCCCAGAAAACGCTTCATGTGCCGAAGAGTTCATCCTCAATGGCCGCACCTACTCACAAAGTTGCACGGGCGTGCTCGAAGAGGCGGTCGTGCTCGACAACGTTTTGGGATCGGGACAAGCGTTCTCGCAACCGGTTGAGGTATTCGCTATCGACGGTTTTCCCGATGGAGACATCGTCGCCGTCAATGTTCCAAGCGGCTGCACTGAAGACCCGAACGAAGAGATCAGCCCTTGGAGTTTCGCTTGGGTCAGCAGTGCTCAAATCTTGCCGGTGATCTGCGAGCTCGGTCTGCTATCGGCAGAGCAACGCGAAGCAAACAACTGCCCAACTGAGTCTGGCTAGGTTGGCAGCGGTGTTCGGGGGCAACGGCTACGAACTGTTCTGACACGATCGACCGCTGATACTGAACTTGTCCGCCTGATTGAACGCTCACTGAAGTTGGAACGATGGGGTTAGCCGTGGCGTACTCGCCACAATTTTCTCCCTGCAAATTATAGTCGATGACTATTCGCAATATTTGTACCTGTCCGGCGATGCTGCGCTTGAAATCCACAACCGTAATTTATTGATTGGTCGTCTAAACTATAATTGTGGATCTTGGAACCTTCGAAACTTCCCCCTCCGGCTCACTAGTACCGATTGAGGTCGTGGAGCGCGGCGAGGTGGTCAAACACGCTGCCTTCGTACCGAACGAACTGCCCGCGTCGCTAAATCTGTCGCCAACAACATGGGCACAAGCCATGTCTGCAGTCGAAATGATGGGGCGATTAGATGCAATTACCGCAGAACTAGACATAGACCCGGTCTTGTTGTCGAAGCCAACGGTCAGAAGAGAAGCTGTGAGCACCTCAGCCCTCGAAGGCACATTCGCGCCGGCCGAAGAAGTCCTCAAAAGCGAACTCGATGTGCACTTGCCTCGAACACCGGCAGTCCAAGAAATACTCAATTACATCGATGCGACAAACCACGGCGTTCGACGAATCACTGAGCTGCCGATAGGCACGAAGTTGGCCAAGGAGTTACAAGACATTCTGATTCGCGGCACGGCAAGCGATGACTACCAGCGAGGGAAACTTCGCAAGACCCAGGTCATTATCGGGCCGTACAAAGGTTGCTCGGTCAAAGATGCGACATATGTTCCACCACCTCCCGGGAAAGAGCTTCGGGATGGTGTGAGTGCTTGGGAAAGGTGGGTGAACGAGGAATCAGAACTCCACATCGTCGTTCGTATCGCACTCGCCCACTACCAATTCGAAGCGCTCCATCCGTTCACCGACGGCAACGGGAGAATCGGGCGATTGATTGCCATTCTTCAGCTCATCGACGCCCGAGTCCTGACCGGGCCGATTCTGAATCTCTCTCCACACTTTGAACGAAAGTCAGATGAGTACAGGTATCGCCTTCGCGAAGTCAGCATCTCCGGCGACTGGAATGGATGGGTTACGTTCTTCTGTGAAGCTTTGGCAGAGCAAGCAAGCGAGGCCATCGATCGAGTCCACGCTCTACTCACGTGGCGCTCAAAGACAATCGAAACACTGAGGTCGTCGAATCACAAAGGCCTCATCCTCGAGATAGTCGAAGGATTGGTCTCGCAACCAACGCTGAACGTAACGAGTGTCGTTTCATCCTCGGGGAAGACGACCGCAGCAGCCAACACTGCCGTCAACCGGCTCGTTGATGCAGGGGTTCTCGTCGAAGTGACCGGCGGAAAATACAACCGGATCTTCCAAGCAGAAGACGTAATCCGAATATTGTTTAATGCGCCGTAGACCCGCGTAGCCCTAGCCCTCGTTGATGGTGAGGGTTGCGCTCGGCGAACGATCGGTGCTGACGTTGTCGACGGCGTAGGCGGTGTGGTCGATTGCGTCGGCTGGAACGATACCCGAGAGCGGCACGATGCCAGATGACTCGATGCTTGGGTCGGGCAGCGGCTCGACGCTAATGAAGACCTCGGTGCCGCGCAGGTCGACTGGGAAGGTCAGCCCTTCGGGAGCGTTCAGCAGGTAGTCCTCGCCAACGAGCGGCGGTGCTGGATCGGGGCCGCTGTAGGGCGCCGCCTGGTCGGGGGCGAAGGGGTCGGTGAACTTACCGCCGGTCACGTTCTGTCCGTCGATCACCTGCCACATCTCGTACTCCCAACCCTCGGCAAGCTCGGGCAAGAACAGCGATTGCGCCCGGGGGATCACGGTCCACCACACGCCGCTGCGTTCGTTCTCGGGGGTGCCGGTTCCGTCGGTTGGCGTGGCCAAGATGTACTGGCCGCTGGCAGACGAGAAATCGGCGAAGTCAGGGGAAAGCTCTGCGCTTCGCTCGCCTGCCGATCCGTCGATGACACCAGCGAGCACGATCGAGTTCGATGGGGCGGGGTCGTCGTCGGTTTCGATACTGACCTTTAGCTCGACCGCGCCGGGGATGCCGTTGGGCAAGGGAAGTTCGACCGGGCCTGCGTCGGCATCGAACACGCCTGCGCTCACCGGAGTTCCATCGCCGCCAACGAACCACAGCTCGTAGTCGCCGCCGTCGCCGAGTGGGGCAAGGCCATCAAAGGTGAGGGTCATTGTCGGGTCGGGTGGAGTTGTAGTGGTGGTCGTAGTCGTGGTCGGCGCGGCGGTCGTGGTGGTCTCGGGGACGGCCGTGGTTGTTTCGGCTACCTCTTCTGAGGTCTCGGCAGTCTCCTCGACGGTGCTGCTGTCATCTTCGGTTTGTGATGCGGTGTTCGTTTCGCCGCCACCGCACGCCGATGCCACGAGCGCTATCGAAGCCAGTGCTGTAAGAATTTTGCCCATCTCACGATGGTAGAACGCGGTTTTGGCACGCGCTGGCCGGTCTGCCCAACTATTTTCTCACTTCACGTTGCGTATCGAACGTACGTTCGATACTATGGTTTTCATGGTCACCGCCAACACCGACGCAGATCAACGATTCATCGTTGATCCAAATGCCGACCCGACATCGGTAGTGACCGCCGCCCTCAGCGCTATCGACTACGTGGTCTCCGAGCTTCCTCCGAAGGTGGCTCTGCAACTTCTCGAGTTCTCTCGCCGCCGTATCGACGCCACCGAAGCGCGCGTATTGGCCGACCGTTTCGAGGCGGGCGCATCCGACAGAGATGTCGAAGACATGATCCGCACCGAGAACAACACCTCTAAAGCCGAAGCGCAACGGCGAGCGAAATTGGCAAAAGCAACGAACGCCAACCCAGCGCTCGCCGACCGTATGGACGAAGGCTCACTCTCGACCGAACAGGCCGATGTGATCGCTGCAGCCGCAGCCGACACCGATGGCGCGGCTGCATGCGATACCGAGCTGATCGACGACGTTGCGGGAACAACCCCAGAACAGGCCAAGAAGAAGGCCCGAGAGTATGTGAACGAGCGCAAGTCGGGCGCGGAAATTCAGAAAGAGCACGATCTTCAACACATCAACCGATCCGTTTACCGCTTCCGCACGAGCGATGGCGGCCACGCCATTGCGCTCAAAGCCGATGAGGCGACGATCGATCGAATGGAACGCAAGTTCAATCGTGGCGCCGACATTGAATATCAGCTCGATGGTGGCCGCGATGTCCCCCGGCACGAGCATCCGCGCACCAACGATCAACGCCGATTCGATGCCGCCGCAAAGATCATCTTCGGCGAAGACACAGACATCGCTCCCTCCAGCGCCGAAATCTCTGAGCCTGCATCCGAGTCACCATCTGAGACTGCACAGCCGACAGTATCTACAACCGTGCCGGAGCCTGATTCGCACCTTGATCCGCAGCCTGCTTCGGACCCGAAGCCCAAGTCGAACCCGAAGCCAAAGCCTCGGGATGAGCGGCGAACCGCAGCGACCATCATCGTCACGACCGTTGTCGATCTCAAAGACCCAGCCAACGCGGTGTTCACCACCGCCGATGGCAAGACCCTCCCCCGCTCGGTCGTCGAAGACCTCATGTGGGGCGCCGACTGGATCGGCCAGGTGTTCTCCGCCGAAGGCGAACTTCTCTGGCAGGGTCGGCGTGTCCGGTACGCGACCGCCGCACAAATCACCGGGCTCATCGCCCGTGACGGCGGATGCGTTCTTTGCTTGGCACATTACGACCGGTGCGAAGCCCACCACTGCGACCCATGGGAAGCGCCGATGCAGGGCGAAACCAACATCGATCGCCTCGCCTTGTTATGCAAGCCGTGCCACATCGATCTTCACAAGCGCAAACGCACCCTCTACTACGATCGAAAATCGAGAAGCTGGAAAACCCGCCCAGCGACATGGCAAGAAATTCCTCCCGACGCCCCAAAGAATCGCAAACACCCCGAGCCCGAATCGCGCACAAAGCCGTACCTCCACGAAAAGCGTCGCAACGCGCTACGCAACGACCCGCACGGCATCCGTCTACCTCTCATCGAGTGACGGACGAAGCGACTACTGCCCCTTCGCTCCATTCGGCAGGTCAAAGTCATCCGTTTCGTCTCCCGACGAGAGCTAGTGCCATGCTGAATCGATGATCGACCTTCAACGACGAGTGGTGTTGGTGACCGGCGGCAACGGCGGCATCGGACTCGGGATGGCCGAAGGGTGCGCCATGGCCGGGGCCTCCGTTGTCATTTGGGGTACCAACCCGACCAAGCTCGACAGCGCAGAAGCCAAGTTGCGTGATCTCGGCGCGGAGGTCCTTGCGGCTCGTGTCGATGTCAGCGATGAAGAGCAAGTCGTCACGTCGATGGCTGCTGCGGTCGAACACTTCGGTCGGATCGACGCGGCGTTCGCCAACGCTGGTGTGGCCAACGACGCTCCATTCCTCGAGCAGACAGCGCAGACGTGGCGCGAGTGCATGGCCGTAAACCTCGATGGCGCATTCTTTACGTTCCGTGAAGCAGCTCGGCACATGGTTGAACGAGGAGAGGGCGGTTCCCTCGTCGGTGTCTCGTCGACGTCGGCGATCCACGGCGCTCCGGGCGCCCAGCCCTATGCAGCCTCGAAGGCCGCAATGTTGGCCATGGTGCGAGGCCTTGCCGTCGAGTTCGCTCGATACGGCATTCGAGCAAACTCTGTCATTCCGGGCTGGACCGAAACCGACATGACCGAGGGCGCCAAGGAGAACGAAAAGTTCCTGTCGAGCACCATCAGGCGAACCCCGATTCGGCGATGGGGAACGCCAGACGACTTCCGGGCCGTCGGCGCATTTCTTGCAGACCCCACCCAAGTCTTTCACACCGGCGACGAGATCGTCCTCGATGGCGGCTACACGAGGTTCTAAGCGCTTCGCGGACGGTGCCGTCATCGACGGCAGCGTCCAAGACAGCCTTAGAACTCAATGTTTCTGATCGCTCCGATTTCGAACGGATCCAGAACCGTGCCGAACCGCACCGTGCCATAGATGTGAAATGGTTCTGCAATAGCAACACCAGCGTCAGCGAAATTCGTTACGGGGCTGAGAATGCCCTCTCGGTGACCGTGTGTCACGGCGGGGTCAGACCCTCTCTTACCGTCCTGCCCGTCTGTTAGTTCGTGAGCCACATCACGAGATCGAGCGTCTCTCGATGTGAAACGGCGAGAAGAATGCCGAGACCCCAGATCGCAGACATCGCCAGCAGGATCCGAGACGCGTAAATCGCCCGTGTGCGGAACAAGCCTGCCCCAATCAGCAGCCCGCTGATAGCAAATGCCGGCATCAGGATGATCCACAAGAACGGGTGTTGGAATGAAAGGTTGGCCGTGTCGAATGCTGCTTGGAGCTCGGGAAGATTGCTGAAGTGGTCGTCGGCAGTGACGGGCCTTCCTCGCTTTAGGCCTTCGAGCTCGATCAACGCAGCTGCGGCTGGCAATTGCACAAACCCAAGCGCCACCCAAAGCGAAAGCGTCGCCGTCCACACGGCTGCCAGCATCGTCGAAAGCGACCGCCCCGACTTCGAGGATGGCTCCTCGACCACCAATGAGAATTCGGGATCCAACACGTTGCTCATACATCCACTGTCCCTCAGTGACTCGACGATGTAAAGCACTACGTTTTGAGTCGGCCTAGCTACCCAGCCGGCGAAGTTGGGTCTTGATGTAGGGGCGGGCCTTACGTTGTCCACCGTCTTTTGCGATCCGCGCCTGGAGGGATTCGAGCGTTCGGATCAACCGAGCTCGATCTGGTTCCCAGCCGTTTTGTTCGCATTCATCGGCCCATTCGGTGAGGTTCTTGTGACCTCGCCGTGAGTTACATCGACGGCAGGCAGCGACCTCGTTCTCGATCCAGCTGGGCCCACCCTTGAGCTTCGGTACGACGTGTTCGGTCGTTGCCTCGACCAAATGCACTGCGATCGGCCGGCGACACCACACACACGTGGGTTCATCCCGCTCGAGAATTTCATCGAGGCGCGTTCGGCGATTCGCTGCTGACTTCCCCACCGAAGCCACCATAGAACATCGGCTCGTTCAGCGAAGCAGCAGACGAAGGTGCTGATGTCGACTCGTTTGGTTGCAACATCACCGCAACGACAACAATCCCACAGTTGCTGAACTACCCGAATCGAAGCCATGTCATACTCGACAATGGCCAACGCTCGCAACGGTGCACGATTCTCCGATGCGGCTCGAAATGCAATCCCTTTCCTCGCCCTCCTCATCGCAGTCTTTGTACTCGATCGGGCCACACGTGCAGTCGTCGATCTCGCAGGCGACGATGTCTTCAACACGTCACTGCTCATTGCGAGCATTGAGCGCAACCTGATCCTTTGGGTTGTCGCCATCACCGCAGTGGTTTTCGGTGGAGTCGTTCTTGCCATGTCGGGAGACGGAACCAACAGACTCCTCGAACCGTGGCAGGCACTCGAACACGGATCGGTGCTGCGCTGGCTGTCGGTCCCACTCATCGCCTACTCGACATGGGTCGGCGCACTCGGCTCGTTCAACTTCTTCTCGAACCAGCTCTACCTCTTCGATCGAGGACTGATGATCGCATTGGCGCTCCTCGTTCTTTGGCGGCCCGTTGCGCTCGTGCCCTTCGTGGTCGTCACCCGAGTCCTGGCCGAGCAAACGCTGTTCCCCTTCTCGAACCCGGCGGTGCAAAACGTCGACGACCTCCCCGCATTTGCATTGTTGATCATCGCCGCTGGTCACCTCTGGTATGTAGCGACGGCGAGGCGCGAAACGTCACCGATCCTCCTCGGACTCTTGGCATTGGTGGCGGCACACTTCTACCTTCCGGGTCGCGGAAAGCTGAACCTCGATTGGTTGGAGAACAACAACACCGGAAACCTCGCGCTGTCGTCCTACACCGCCGGCTGGCTTGCGAATACCGACGGAAGCGCACTTCGCTCGCTGGCCAACCTTCTCGACAGCGCCAACCCTGCAATCAAGTTGTTCACGCTGGTCGTCGAGCTCGGTTCGATCCTCGCTATCCTCACCCGCCGTCTTTCGGCCTTGTGGATCGTGATGTGGATCTTTCTGCATATCTCGATCTTCGCCGCGACAGGGTTTGTCTTCGTCGGCTGGATCCTGCTCGAACTTGGCCTCCTCGTGATCTTGCTTTCCGGCTCGTTGCGTTCGTGGGTGGACGAGAACGTAACGCTCGGCCGTGGCCTTCTCGCCGTTGCCGCCGTGTTCGTAGCACCGATCTTGTTCCACCCACCAGGACTTACGTGGCTGGACTCGCCGGTCTCCTACGGCTACCGAGTCCAAGCCATCGGTGAAAGTGGTGAGAGCTACGAGGTACCGATCGCACTCTTCTCTCCGCTCGACACCGACGTCTCGTTTTTGAACGTCCAGGTCACCGAACGACAACCAGCGGTGGGCGCATACGGATCGCTCGCCACCGTCGCCGACCTTCAAACGTTCGAAGCGGTCGACGACTTCGACGAGTTGGCGGTGATCGAAGCCCAGCAACCAATCAACGAGCTCACCGAAGTCTCACAAGACTTCATCATTTCCTTCTTCGACTACGCCAATAGCGGTGACGGTTCATTGCTGCGCGCTATCGACCCACCCGCCCACTTCCTGACGCAAAGTCCTGGGCCGAGATTTTCCTTCCAGGAGCCGTTGCAACAGCTTCAGCTGTTCCGGGTGACTAACATCCATCGGCTTTCCACCGGCGCCACGTCGATTGATGAGACGTTTCGAACCGAGCTGGTGCTCACCGTCGAACAAGATGACGACGGCGCAGGACGCGTCGCTGCTGGCTGAGCCACGAAACTTCTTACCTTCAGCTTCAGTCGTTGAAATGCCGGGCATTGCGAGGTGTAGATTCGCGCCTGCGTAGGCCGAATGACTCAAGCTTTTTTCGCTTCTTGGCGATGTTCCTACACAACGGATTTGGCCGCACCCCCTAGCGGCATCCAAAGGAGCGGGCATGGACCAGGTTGTTATCGACGATCCTTTAGTGGACCAAGTAGAGGTCGTAGAGACGGGCAATGCAGACAAAGACGGCAGCCCCGTGGGACGCCGAATCGCGTTACTCGCTGCCGGGACAGCGTTGATTGCTACGTCGTGCAACCGGCGAGACCGCTCCCGGATAGCGCGAGCTGTTCGAAACGGCTCGGGGCGTCGAGGCGACGCCGAAGGAGTCGTCGATCAACTGATACCCCCAGCGCTCGCATTCGCACCCGAAGAAGTCGTTCCGCCATTCATTCCTGAAGAGAACGACTCCCCAGAGAGCAGAGTTCTAGAACCAATCCCAGCACCACTTCCGCCAGTCGCCACCGAAACGCCGACTGGGCCCGATGCACCTGATGCGCCCGTGGCCGTTGTGGACGCCACATTAAACACCCCGGCAATCGAGGACTCGATGCCGCTTGCCACCAACGACCGGGGAACCGCTGGCCCGGTAATTACCGGCCCGCTCGCGCCACTACCACCACAACCGACCGAGGGATCTGAAGCTACCGGTGACAGCGAGCCTGAAGTAGCTCCGACCACCACGCCAAGCACGACCACGGCGCCGACGACCACGACCGCCGCGCCGACAACCACCACTGCGGCGCCGACAACTACGACGACTGCAGCTCCGACCACGACGAGCACCGCTGCCCCGAGGACAACGACAGCTGCAGCCCCGGCGACAACGAGCACGACGACAGCTGCAGTCCCGGCCACAACGAGCACCCCGACGACAACGAGCACAACGACACCTACTACATCGACACCAACCACAACCGAGACGCTTGCGACCACGACGACGATCGCCGCCGTAACAACGCTCGCCCCAACCACCACGACCACCAAGCCGCCAACCACGACAACCGCCGCTCCAGCTACCACTGTTGCTCCAGTTACCACTGTTGCTCCGACCACGACCGTCGCTCCAACAACAACGACGGCAGCGCCAACTACCACCACCGAAGCACCAACCACGACGACCACCCAACCGCCAACCAACCTGCCACTCGCTTCTGCTCGGCTGCTTGCGGGAAGGTTGACCTTCGCCCCAACTCCCGAGGTCGACCAACAGATCCTCGAACTTGGGCTCGAAGGGTTCATCGACGACCAACTCGCCCGTACGAGCCCCGATCCGAATATCGAGACACTCGTCTCTGGCTACCTATCGTCCAACCCGTCTCTCTTCGCGATGCGCAATCTCGACAACTGGACGATGCAACGCGAGGTCGTTCATGCTGCGCTACTCCGAGCCACCTACAGCCAGAACCAGCTTTATGAGGTACTTCAGCGTCTGTGGGTCGATCACTTCAACGTGAACTTCGACGACCAGTACTTCTGGCACGCCCACTACAACGATCACGTCCTGCGACCCAACGGCATGGGCAGCTTCCACGACTTGCTCGTCGCCACCGCGAACTCGGGCCAGATGATGCTGTACCTCGATAACTCCGAGAGCGGAAACTCCGGTGTCGTAAACGAGAACTACGGCCGCGAACTGCTCGAACTACACACCCTCGGGATCGACGACGAAGGAAATCAGGTCTACACCGAGGACGACGTGGTGGCTGCCTCGAAGGTCATGACCGGTTGGTCCTTCGACTGGAACACCTACCAGTTTGCCTACCGCGACTACTTACACACCGACGAAGCCGTAACGCTTCTCGGCGGCCAATGGTCGAACGCAGGATTGTCGGGAAAGGCCGCCGGTGACTCGATGCTGGCCTTCTTGTCCCATCACCCATCGACGGCGCGCCACATCAGTCGGAAGCTGATCCGGCGGTTCGTCACCGACACGCCACCAGAATCACTTATCGCTTCTTCGGCAGCGGTGTACCTCGCAAACGACACCAACGTTGTGCCCGTCCTGCGCCACATCTTTGGAAGCGTCGAGTTTGCGAACTCGGCTGGGCAGAAGGTGCGTCGCCCGTTCGAACAGATTGTGGCGGTCATGCGAGCGCTCAATGTGCAGCTCTCGTCCGACCCGCTTTCCGATGCTGCCGACAAGCTTCGAAATCACTTGATCGACATTGCTCACGGGCCGTGGCGACACAGCCCACCCGATGGGTATCCCGACATTGCCGAGTCGTGGCTTAGCTCGAACACGATGATCGGCCGTTGGGAAGGGAACGCACGAGTCGCATCGAATTCATGGGCGAACAACGGAGAGATGATCTACGACATCTCGCCGCTCCGTGGTGAAGTGACGACTGCCGGAGAGCTGTTCGACCGCATTGCTGACCGCCTCAACATCGGCCAGCAGACTGCGGCCACAGCGGACGGAATTCTCGCAATCTTGGACCTGACCGCTGACACGCCATTGGCCCAGATCGATGACGACACCACCCGCGACCTCATTGCCTACCTCACCGGCCACCCACTCTTTCAACTCCGATAGCGAAGGACCCACCATGAACGTTCTTGAGAAACCAACGACACGTCGCCGCTTCCTCGCCGGAACCGGAGTAGCCGCTGCCGCGACCATCGCCGCAAGTTCGACGACGACCCAGCTCGCTTTCGCAACGCCGCAGAACCCAAGCACTGGCGATGCGATGATCGTGGTGTTCCTGCGCTTCGGTGCCGATGGCTTGTCACACGCGCCGCCGATCGGTGCTGCCTTCGACAGCTACCGCAGCCTGCGCCCAACCATCCACATCCGCCCCGATCAGGCGCTACCGCTCGACAGCTCGAACACCAATGCGGCGTTCCCGCAGGGTTTGAGCGGTGTTGTCGGCCTCCACCCAGCGTTGCGCGGACTCTACGACACGGTGTGGAGGAGCGGGAACATGGCGGTCCTGCCCGCCTCGGGAATGCCCGACGCCGAATCGAGGAGCCGAAGCCACTTCCTCGCGCAATACAACATGGAGATCGGCACGGCATCGACCGATGTCCGCACCGGCTGGCTCACCCGCCTCAATAACGCTCAAGATGCCAGTGGTGTTGTGCCCGGAGCCGCGACTATGTCCGATAGCCCGGCGCTTTACCGCGGCAGCCTCGATGCACTGTCGGTACCACGACTCAATAACTTCGGTGTCAGCGGCTTTCCAAACCGCAGCGATGCCTTCGAAGCGCTTAATCTTCTCCACCGAGGACCCGGCCAGCTGAACCAGGTCGGCCGGGCAACACTCACCGCAGCTGACGCGCTTCGCTCGGTCGATGCAAGCGGCGGGTCCGGTTACCCCGACACTCGCTTTGGCGACGACATGCGAGACGTCGCGAACTTGCTTCGGTCCAACGTGGGCCTCATCACCGCAACGGTCAACTTAAGTGGGTGGGACCATCACTCGGGCCAAGGCACGCTCGCAGGCGAATTCAATCGGTTGACGACCGAGCTGAACGATGGCCTCGTCGCCTTCATATCCGACCTTGGGCCAGCGGGCATGAACGAGACCACCATCGTCATCATGACCGAGTTTGGTCGAACGATTGATGAGAACGGCGACCAGGGCACCGATCACGGACGAGGTGGTACATCGTTCGTGATCGGCGGCGGGATCCAGGGCGGAGTGTTCGGCTATGACTACCCCGATGTGATTGCCGACAGCGACGACAATCGGCGTGCACTGCCCGTCCTCACCGACTACCGCAAAGCCTTCGACGAAGTCGTTCGTGGCCGAGTTGGCGTGTCCGGTTCGTTCCCAACGCTCGGCAATCAACTTCCCGACCTCGGGCTGCTCCGCTAGCGAGCGGTTCCCACACCGAAGCTGTCGCGAATTGTATCGACGAGCGCTGCGACTACTTCGGAGTGTTCACCTGGAGCTGTTCGAAGCACTTGATGCACGCGGGGCAACCCACACAGTTCGGTGGGGGGAGTCCACTCCACCACGTCATCGCCGAGGTATCGCGCGTTCATTGCAGCAACCCCGATGCCAGCCCTAACCGCCTCGCGGACGTTCGCCGAGGTCGCAGCGGTGAACACCGTTTTGAACTCGATTCCCGCCTCTTCCATTGCAGCGTGGGTGTACTCGTTATAGAAGCAGCAGTCGAAGTCGAGGAACGGGACGGGTTGATTAGAGAAGTCATCAGATGCCGAGGTAACGAACACAAGGTCGTCAGACCACAGCACCACGTCGGTCTTCTCCAACGATTGGTCGCTGACTTGGAACAGGGCCACGTCGACTTCTCCCGATTGAACTCGTTCTGAAAGCGAGGGCGACGGATCGAGCGAGAACTCGACTTCGATCGACGGGTGGCGGCGTCGGAAGGCGCCGAGGATCGACGCGATCTTTGACATGTCGACTTCGCCATTCGAACCCATCGTGATTTTTCCTTCGAGGTCGGAGCATTCCAAGCGTGCAACAGCAGCATCGTGTCGATCGACGATTGCCTGAGCGTCGGGAAGTAGCTCTCGACCAGCCCGCGTCGGGCGAAGCGAATGGCCTTCGCGTACCAGTAGCGGTTGGCCGGCCTTGGCCTCGAGCCGGCTGACCTTTCGGCTCACCGCCGACTGACTCATGTGGAGTTGGCGTGCAGCGCTGGTCATGCCGCCGGTTTCAAGTACGGAAAGGAGGACACGGAGTGATTCGACGTCGAGCTGCATGCCACAAGCGTACTTCGGATGAACATGACATATTGGAATAAAAAGTATGCAAACATGTCGCTTGCGTATAGATGGTGTTGTCGTGACAATGACTTCATGACGAACTTCACGAACATCCAACAACCAGCCTGCGCAGTCTCCCCTGTCGCACAATGCGCGACCCCGTACGTAGAGACGAAGGGCGACGTGTGGTGCGCAATAGAAGGCGAAACACTCGTTGCGCCGATCGCGTCGTCGACGCGATGGACCCTACAAACCCTTCGTCGGGCACTCTCGGTTGCAGTGCGAGCCACCCCGCAGCACGGCCCTTCGACCGCAGAGGTCAGCCGAGCATCTACAGATGGCATTCGTCCGCCAATGCCGTGAGACGACCCGCATTCGAGTCGGCGAACTCTGGCTCACTAGAGTCGCAACCCGGTAGCCCAAAGGCACCAGCGAACTATGGCGAGATGCGGTTGACCTAGCTTGCTTCGGCGAGTGCGACGATCTGCTGTTGGATGTCTTCGCTGAAACCGAAGGCGAGCTCGCTGCCGGTTTGCAGGTCGGCTGAGAGTACGGCGAATTGGCTGTTCGCTCGAACTCCAAAGACCGACCACGTGTTGAACGACGGATCCCACAGGAGGGTCGTCGATTCGTGCTCGCCCTGTTCGCGGAAGCGTTGTGCGAATGGGAAGTCATCTTGTGTTCCAAGACCAACAACCTGGATGATGTCTTCGTTCTCTCGAGCAAACTGCTCGATCTCAGGCGATTCTGCCTGACAGGTCGGTCAATGAGGTGACCAGAACCAGAGCAGCACCGGTCTGTCGCCGTCGACGACTTCGTTGAGTGTCGTGACACCACCGTCGGCAACATCGAGCACTTCGATGTCGAACACGGTTGCGGCGGTCGAGTTGAGCGTTGGAATGTTCACTGCTGCAGCAGCTGCAGCGTCGGCTTGAGGTCCGGTAGCTGCGACCTCGGTACCGCCACCAGCACAGGCGCCGAGAAACAGCGCCGCGGCAACGGCGGCGGTGCGGGCGAACTTCCACGGTTCCGACCGGCCGTTTTCGGCGGCAGCTTTGGGGGGTTTGGTCATTGGTCTCTAGCTCCGGAATTCAACGAACTCTGAAAGGGGTGCACGCTCGGTCGTGAGCGTGTTAACGATGGCATCGGTGTCTTCGTAACCGAGCGCCAACCCTACAATCATCGCCTGCTCGGCGGGCAGATCCAGATGTTCGTGCACAATATGACCAAATTCTTGCCATGCAGCCTGCGGGCAGGTGTGCAATCCATGCTCTCGGGCGAGGGTCATGATGTTGCCGAGGAAGAGACCAAGATCCATCCAGCCACCCGACCGCATGGTTTCGTGGAGGGTGAAGATCATGCCGACCGGCGCTCCGAAGAACTCGTAGTTCTTCCGCGCTTGTGCGGCCATCTTGTCGTACTCGCCACGCTCAATTCCGAGAAGGCCATACATGTCCCACCCAATCTTGCGACGGCGGGCGAGATAGGGCTCGACGAATTCGGACGGATAGTACTCGTCCTGGCTCTTCGAATCGCCCGAGTCAAACGCGGCCTGCACGGCATCGACGAGGTCGTTCTTTGCATCGCCCTGCAGCACGATTACATGCCACGGTTGGATGTTGGTTCCCGATGGCGCCCGAGCCGCGTCGGTGAGGATCTTCTCGATCACGTCTTGGGGAACCGGCTCGTTGGTGAACGCCCGGATGGAACGGCGAGTCGTGATTGCTTCAGTGGCGGTGAGGGACATGGTGAAATCCTGCCACGAACGCACCGAAGCACGCTGTTTCGGCTGCTATCGAGATGAAGAGAAAGTGAAGAAACTAGCGATGCGCTCACATCTGGCTGCTAGTTGCCTATGGTTTTACCTAATGGCGACAAAACGCACTCCCCGCTTGCGCTCGTTAGCAGTCTTTTTGCTGTTCGGGCTTACGGCTCTTGCCTGCGGCGGCGGAACCCAAACGGTTGCAGAACCAGCAGCGCCTTCGGAAGACGGTGCAGCCGCTGAAACCGCAGAAGCGCCCGACCCCGGATTGTTTGGGGGCGATTTTGTCGACCTCAACGGTGAGTCGATCGACTTTGCCTCCTTCGAAGGGCAAGACACCGTCTTATGGTTCTGGGCACCCTGGTGACCGTTTTGACGTGCAGAGTCCCCTACGGTCGTAGAGGTACAGGCAGAATTTGGCGATCAGGTCAACTTCGTTGGAGTCCCAGGACTCAGCGACGCTGATTCCCACCGTGCATTCGTTAATGCTCAAGGCGTTGGAGCGTTCCAACACATCGACGATCCCTCCCAAGAAATTTGGAATCGTTTCGGTGTTACTCGACAGCGCACCTACGTCTACATCGACGACGCCGGAAACGTAACCGTTACTGGATACGGCTCGCTTCGAGAAGACGTCGAAGCACTCATCGCCCAATAAGCCAGCTATGAAGGCGACCACCAGTTCGGTCCGACATGTTGCTGTCCTCGTGTTGTTCGGATTGGCGGCAATCGCGTGCTCGGGTGCGGCAGAAACCGAGTTTTCTGCCGCACCCGAGACAACCGCGTCCGCGCAAGTTGAGGCGACAACTGAAGCACCAAATGAAGAGGACGCAGCAGCTCAGGTAGATGAGCAACCAACGAGCACGCTCGCGCCAGCGACAACGACCCAATCCGAAGCCCCTGCCACCGATGACGCTGCTCAAGAAGACGACGTCGAAGATCAACCGGTGGAGGAAGATGCAGAAACGCTCGACGAACCTGTTGCGACAACCACCGTTCCAGAGACGACGACCGAGGCACCCACCACGACCGATCCACCGCCTGCGGTCTCACCGTTGTTCGAAGGCAACTTTGTCGACCTCAACGGCGAGTCGATCGACTTTGCCTCCTTCGAAGGGCAAGACACCGTTTTATGGTTCTGGGCACCCTGGTGACCGTTTTGACGTGCAGAAGCCCCTACGGTCGTAGAGGTACAGGCAGAATTCGGCGATCAGGTGAACTTCCTCGGGGTTCCGGGGTTGAGCGACGCTAGTTCCCACCGAGGTTTCGTCGAGCAAACCAGATCGGGTTCGATCCAACACGTCGATGATCAAACGCAAGCATTGTGGAACCGATTCGGCGTGACGAGGCAACGCACCTACGTCTACATCGACGACGCAGGAAACGTAACCGTCACTGGATACGGCTCGCTCCGCGAAGACGTCCAAGCCCTCCTCGCAAACTAACGGTAACCGCGGTGCTGACCCCAACCGGCCGGTGACAGGACGAAGAGGGTCAGACCCCGATGGGCCGGTGACAGAACGGATGGGGTCAGACCCCAGTCACCTCGACCATGATCGGGTTGTTAATGTCGCCAGTGATGCAACCGCCCATCGCTCTGCTCTCCCCCAGCTTCCACATCGACCCGTGGGATGCCTACGAATGGATGCGCGAGCACGACCCGATCTTCTGGGACGAGACGAACCAGCTGTGGGGTCTTGCTCGACACCACGACATTCTCGACGTTGAACACCGCAACGAAATCTTCAGCTCGGCTCACGGATATCGATCGAGCGAGGTCGTTGGAGAAGACAACATCATCGCCCTCGATGAACCACGACATCGCGCACAGCGGGCGCTCGTCGCCAAGCGGTTCACCCCGACCGCAGCTCGCTCACAACGCGCATGGATCGACGAGCTCGTCGTCGAACTTTGTGCTCAACCCCTCGAACAAGGACGCATGGAAGTCGTGAGCGAACTCGCGGGCCCGCTGCCTGCCATGTGGATCTCCGAGGCGCTCGGGTTCGGGGCCGCTCGATGGCCCGACGTCATGTCGTGGTCCGAACGTATGGCGTTCCACGACGCGCTCGAACCGGGCGGCGAGCGCGACATGGCGGCAGGCGCGGCGGTGCAAGAGTTCGGCGCAGCGGTCGACGTCTTGTTGAGCGACCTGTTCAGCACCCCAGCACAAAGCGGTTGCCCGATAGACGCGTTGATCCCGACCTGGGCCACCGCCGAGATCGACGGGCGCCAACTCAGCTACGACACGGTCTCGTGGGAGACGCTGCTGTTCATTGTCGGCGGCGCCGAAACGACCCGCACTGCTCTCGTCCATGGGTTGCACGCGTTCGCCGAGAACCCCGACCAATGGGAGCTTCTGCACTCGAATCCCGAGCTCATCACGTCTGCGGTTGAAGAAGTCGTCCGGTGGGTGACGCCACTCAACAACATGTTCCGTACCGCGCTGGCGGACACCACGATCGGCGACACTCACATTGGTCGAGGCGACAGGATCATGCTGCTCTACCCATCGGCGAACCGAGACGCTTCAGTCTTCGATGACCCAGATCGCTTCGACATCAGCCGCAACCCGAACCGCCACCTCGGATTCGGCCATGGCACCCACCACTGCATCGGCGCCAACACTGCGCGCACCGAGCTCGCTAGTGCGCTCAGCTATCTGGCGGCGCGAGTCACGAAACTCACTCCGATCGCACCGCCGAAGGTCGAGGCGAACGTGTTTGCACGATCGGTAACGAACTACGAACTCACCTTCGACCTTCGCTAGCGGTTGGATTGGCGGCCATACATTTCCCGACGATTGTCGCCGAGCGACACACGTCCCGAAAACCCGTTTTGGTGGACTTCTCAACCACTTAGCCGTACCCTAGGCACATATGGAGAGGGTTCTCGAACACACTGGTGTCGAAGAACCCGAAGTCGCGCCAACACACTTTTCTCGTCCCGCCATGGCGTGGAGCCTGATCGTCGCACTTTATACGCTCAACTTCGTTCGGTTGATGCTCCCGGTCGAACGTCTCGCAAAAGCGACCGAGAGCGTCGCAGGCCGCGATTTCACTGGGAGCGAATGGCACTACGACGCATGGCTAGGTTCAAGCGTCACGCCAAGGATGGACCCCGAGGTTGTAGCTGCCAGCCTTTTCTCACTGCCATTTCTGATCTTCGGCGGCCTCGTCACGTACCTCGCTAGCTTGCTGTTTATCGCCCCACGCGCCACATCGTCCGGCCGCATAGCAATGGCCGTTGTCGTTTTGGTTCAGCTCGCGGTCTTCTTGTGGTTTCGCGATGCTATTGATGTCGTCACCGCGCTTCGGTGGTTGAGGGACTAGCGCGGTCTGGTTCCGACCATGCCTATCCGACCTCGGCGGAGGCCTGTCAAGGACCAACCGATGGACCATTCAAACATTCTCCCTCCACGATTGTTGCAAACTGCTCAAGCGTTCATCGCTCAGCACGTGCAACCGCTTATTCAAAGCGGCGATGAAATAGTCGTCGCTGCATTGATCGAATATGAAAGCCATTGGGAAGCCAGCTACCAGACCCGTGCTTCACTTGCAGGCGACATTGGCAAGAGCTTGGCGGGAAACGTGCCAATCAGAATTGAGATCACCGAAGCGGGCCCGACCGCAATCGGTTTCGAACAACTCGTCAGGGAAAATTCTCCATCCCTTAGAGAAGTCATCTTTACCGCTGACGGCGAAATCGAAGAAGTTCTGGAATAGATCTGCGCTCTAGTCAGCAACGGCTCTCCGTGGTCAGGGTGGGTTCAGGTGGCGACAGGACGAAGAGGGTCAGACCCCGATGGGCCGGTGACAGGACGGATGGGGTCAGACCCCAGGAATCATTCAGTCAGCTACGAGATCTGTGGTCTGTGAGCGGCATTTGGTGCTGCTGTGTGACCACAGATTCATAAGTGAATATCGTCTTTTGACGCCTTGAATGCTTTTCGTTACCTTTCATGTTATGTCTGTTGTTCGCATGCACATGGGAAGCGCAGAAGCGTTAGCCGAGAGCTACGGACGCGCAGCCGACCAAGTGCACGATGCGATGGCCAAACTCTCGCCGTTGATGACCGAAGCGTTGGCGCTATTGGATATGCCCGGCCAGAACCCGGTCCATGGCCCAACGCCCGCACTGACCGAAACAGCGAATGGTCTCGACGAAGATGGAGCCGATCTTTCGTGGCGAGTCGACCTGTTGCGATCGACCGACGCGCAGCCGTTGGGCGTCACCGGACGCGTCATGGCGTTCGCACCGGACGATCTTGGTTCATCGTTCGAACGAGCAGGGCTCACCAAAGACCAGGTGGAACTCGCCGAAGACATGGTGCGGAATGGCGTCCAATTCGCGCACGCCACCCAAGCCGCCAAGTCGTCCAACCTCGACACAACACTCGACCGGCTACGCCTTACCGAACTCAATGCTCGGATCGATGACTGGTCAGGTTCAGACAACGACCCGATCCTCGACCTACTGCTCGCCGAACGACGCGAAGTCGAAACACGAATCGCCGAACGCGACCGCGAGATCGACTCGCAGTACGCAGCGTTCCGCCGGCAAGAAGCCAAATCATGGGCAAGTCCACGCTGGACACCCCTCGAAACAGCTGAGCATTCACTCACCCAAATCTCAACCATCCTCGATACCGCTAAACACGACCGAGGTCGCGGTGTCGGCGCAACCGTCGCCGACGGCATCTGGTCGACCGAAGACCTCGAAACCGTCATCGCCAACGAACACGGCTACTACACGACAACCCAAATCGCACACGCCCAAAACGTTTTGGCAATGGCGAACTCGTCACCCGAAGCACGCCACCACCTCGGCATCACCCAATCACACGAAGGCTGGACCTTCACTGACGTTGCCCACCTCACCCTCGACGTATTCGGCATGGTCCCCATCGTCGGCAACGCAGCCGACGGCATCAACGCAGCCTGGTACGCAGCCGAAGGCCAATACCTCGACGCCGCACTCTCATCGATCGCACTCATCCCTGGACTCGGCCAAATTATCGCACCCGCACGACAAGCAATCCGCACAGCAGCCAACGGCCGAACGTTCCGCAGCCTCGACGACGCACTCGCCTGGACCAAAACATGGATCGAATCCACAGGACTCTGGCGATT